>CAYSIV010000368.1:1182-5603 GCA_964431175.1 uncultured Anaerolineales bacterium | reverse complement strand
AAGAAGGTTCCGAGCTTACCGTTGAAGGGAAAGCCGGTTTGCCTCATTCCTCCTCTATTTCACTAACCGGTGAGTGTTCCGGCCTTGGAGTGACTTAAGGTGTTAGGTAATTATTACCTGGTATTTATTACACTATAATGTATCTTAACAGGTACGATGTCCGTTAAGATACCATATGTACAAAAATAAAAGCACCCATAGGGTATCGCCGTACCCTATGGTGCCGGGGGAGGGAGTCGAACGCTCATGGGCCGAAGCCAGCGGGATTTAGAGACTGGCGTCTACACGATCCCGGAGAGCAAGTCAGGCGACGCGCTTCGCCTCCCGATGCACTCCCGAGTCAAGGAGATCCTGTCAAGGCTCCAGAGGAATGGCGTCTACGTGTTCGCTGAGGCAGACGGGGAGCCGCCCTGGGACTTCACCCATACCTTCGCGGCTTCCGTGAAGCGGGCTGGGATCCATGACCTGCACCTGCATGACCTGCGGCCCACGTTCGCCTCACGGTTGGCGATGGCCGGCGTCGATCCCTTGACGATTCAGCAGCTTGGAGGGTGGAAGACGCTTCAGATGGTCCAGCGCTATGCCCACCTTTCGCCGGACCATAAGCGGCAGGCGATCGAGCGGCTGTCTGCAGCGGCAACAAACACCGCGAGGGAACCCATTCTGGCTGAAGCTCAAAAATTGTAATAGTCCATCCGCCTACTCTCATTCACTCGAGGCTCAGCTTAAAAGTCTCACGGCTTGGTGACGCTCGCCACGCCCGCCAGTGTTCGATTCGCGTTTTCAAGAACACTCGTCTGGCCCCGGAGATGCGATCATTATGATCAATAGCCTCGGCCAGTCCGTCGATGTGGGGTAAGGCATCTGCGATTGCGGCTGATGTCCCAAACGTCTCTGGGACCCATACCGCATCAAATCGCCCCCCACCAAGGGGGCGGATAGTGATGACTGCCTCAAGTTTCGGGTCGGCTTCCAAACGGTCGAACGATATCATCTCTTCATCATGACCTGACATGAGCGAGGCCCGTAGCATCGAAAGGTGCTGGGACTTCTCGAACTCCGCCCGTCGTCCGTAGATTAAGATCATGTGTAGCTGCCGTTTCTTGTCTCGTTGCCACTTTTCTGGAACCCCGTACAACTCGACGAACTGGTGAACGTTTGTCGGGTTCTGGAACCATGACCGCCAGTGTGCGAGCTGGGTTCTCGCCTGAGTGAACTCAGCCCTTGGCTGGCTGTCTTTGGTGAATAGACGCTTGGTTGGACTCTCTATTTCGATAAGGGTCGGATACCACGCTTGGCTGTGATTTGCTATCCACATGAGATCCGGCATACGAGAGTGAAATCCTGGAAGTTGTGGCCGCGTGATTAGGGCGCAATGAAGCGGGTAATGACCAGAGGAACTGCCCGGCGTCAATGCGCCCGGGACTAGCGCGGGGTGTCGCTCCAGGAACTCTTGGATCTCACGTTCATCTGCGGCACTTGATAGTAGAGCGTTGAACTCGCCATTGACACGGGCGGCGTATGGCTTGAATGATGGGCGCTTAACTCCGACCGGGACCTTCACCAATTCGTCTCGCCCCCCAGCGTGACCCGATCCGCTCCAGCCTGCTGTTAGACGGCTCAACCGAGCCCGCCTGAAATCCCAAACGTCTTCTTCTCCGGATCGAAATGGACGGTCCACACAAGCTCAGGCCCGTTGTCTACCATCCGGCCGCGAAACTGCCTTGCTGGGTGGTATGAGGTGACGTACTCGCTCACTATCTCTCGAAGCAGGTGAAAGACGTTGATTCCGCGGTCGAAGCGGGCCTGAAACTCCGGCCACGGCACTTTTCGAGGAAAGCCTCCGTTGCGCTTCCGGAGCCGAAGATCATCCTTCCAAATGACGTAGTCGGCATGAGCGTAGGCATTTCGGATGTCCGGGTCAAACGCATCACGAAAGACCTCCGCGAGCTCAGATAGGCCAAGGGTCGCCGCATGTCCTGCGAGGTCGCGAAGAACCCTGTTCGCATTTGGCGCGATGACTGCCCCGGTCTTCCTGTGCGTCTCGACGAGATCCTGGAATGGCCACAGGTTGTAGGGTTGGCCACCGACGACACGAAGCATGTTCTTCGGGATTTCGTAGTATCCAGATGCCTCCGCAAGGTGACAGTAGAACGCCAGCGCGACACGGGCTTTGAGAGATGTGAACTCCCCTTCCGTGATGAAGGCAAGGTAGTCGGCGAAGGCCATATGCGCATCATCGGCTGTCGACCAACCGGCATCCTGTTCGCCGCGGAACTCTGGATTGAGAGAGAGGGCGAAGTGAAGCTCGTTCTCGGCACGCGCTCGATCGAAGAGATCGCGGAGCGCCCGGTCGATCTTTTCGAAGAATGCTTCGTTCTCCTCCACCAGCGGATGCTGAAGGTCGGGAGATTTATTCATGGCCGTCTAACCATTGAGTATGCTGGTCAGCATATCCCGAGGAAGGTGTTCAGCCCCAGGGCCGGTGGGTCGGCCTCTTCGCCCCGCGCAAGGCTAGGGCGCGAATGAGAACACTACTTAATGTCTAAGGTGCATTCCAGAGGACCTTCCCGTCCTTGTCGAATAGCACCAGTGACGAGGCGGGCCGCTGCTCGACCGTTCCCGTGGACGTCGCCTTAAGTGCGGTGTGTCCCAAGATGGCGCGGTCCATTTCATTCTCGTCGGCGAGGATCAGTGAAGGCAAGTCGTCGGATGACATTGTAAGCCCAATCCTGGCCTTTCCGTTCTTGTCCGCAAGTGCGAGACCCGGCCGGCCATCGGGAAACACCTTTAGCGCGGCTCGCAAACGGGCCTTCTCGTCGTGGAGGGCTAGATATGGCGAGCCGTCGGATGTCAACTCAAACACAGCACGGGGGTTCCCTTTCTCGTCCAAGAGGTTGAGACCCGGCTGGCTAAGTCCCCCCATCGTACCCAAGAAGGCGCTCGCCCCGTCTTTTCCTGAAATAGATAAGTCCGCGCCGCCCGGAAGGGCCATTAACATAGCACTGGACTTCCCGTCCTTCCCAAGGAGGCGCAAGCTAGGTGACTCGCCAATCATTCCGAACGACGCCCTTGCCTTCCCCTCTTCGTCCCGGAGAGATAAGAACGGGGAGCCGTTAGACAAGCTGCTCAGCGCGGCGCGGTGCCTACCGTTCTTGTCCATAAGCACCAGATGCACGGTTCCGTCTGATATCGCCTCCAGCTCGGCTCGCCCCCTGCCCTCCGCATCCCGCAGGACAAACTTTTCAGCCTCGACCACCTTGGCCACCCTGCTGGGTGCGGCTTGCCCCACAAGGACCAGAGCAGCGAACCCGACAAAGGCGACGAAGATCACACCCTTCAACCGGCGGTTCTCCCGCTCCAGACGATCCAGTCGTCGCGCCAGGGTCTCCATGATCGCTTCGCTCATCTCAACCTCCACCTTGCTAAGAGCATTCTGTAGATCATCGGGAAGGGCCGATGCTGTGGCAGGATCTGCCCTCTCTTCGGGGCGTCCCCCCAGGGCCTGCTCAGATCATTCCGTGGGCGCTGTACTCTGAAGTCTTTCCTTTTTCCAGGTCTGGATAGACACCCAGCAGCTTGTGTTCATAATGTGAGTATATCCACACGCGGCGGAATGAACTCGAGTCGAGAATCTGGCGAACCAAATTCATGGCCTCGCTGAGCTTTTTCGGCAGGGGATCAGGTTGCAGATCGTAGTAAGCAAGCAGGTCGATTGGAGAATCGGAACGATAAGGTAAGCGCAACTTCTTCAGGAGACTTTCTAACAGCGGGTCCCCGATGGACCCACCTGGCGTAATCCAAAATAGTGGGCCTAATTGTTCGCATCGCAACACTAGAATATTTTCAAAGATTCGAGCCAGTAGAGGGTTCTCGCTGAGGTCGAGATTTCCCTCCACTCCATTGGGTTGATTGATGAGAAACCGGAAGACCTGCGAAGAGGGCGACAGAACCTCCCTTTCCGTCACGCTGTCGTGGGGCCATAGCGAAATTATCGCGTTGCTGTAATTGTGCTGAATCGCCTCTTTCGTTTCGCTGCCCTCACCCCTGAAGCGCTGCTCAAACTTAGGTGAAAGCCCTCCGACATGGTTGATGCCTCTCGCAAGGGATTTGTCAACAACCTGTGTTAGCTCGAAGGCCAGGCGGCAACAGACATCGGTTTGGCAGATGATGTCGGGCCGCGGCTGTTTGACGCTGCGAATCGATTTCGGCGCGACATTTAGGCCGGCATCAGCAGCAAACGCACGGAAAATCTTTCGTTCGTGACGAGCCTGCTCCTCAGGTCTCATGGTGGCGCCCTAAATATTGAGTATGCTGGTCAGCATATCCCGGTCCTCAAACATTCAAGCATTGCCGCGATTCTCTCCTGTTTCCAACGACTTGTCAACGTTGTCCCGGACGCGCCCTTGCCGACAAACATT
>CAYSIV010000368.1:0-1172 GCA_964431175.1 uncultured Anaerolineales bacterium | reverse complement strand
ATATCCCGGTCCTTGCGCGTCCCACGACTACGGCGATTCTCTCTGGTTCTTGAGAACTTGTGATGATTCTCTGCATCCCGCCGAGCCGACAAGGGTCGGGCAGGTGCGGCTCCCTGTTAGCTACCTTGTTACCGGCTTCAAAGCTGATGGGTTGCTGCGAAGGCACGAATTTTCTCCACTGTCTCGAAGTAGCGAGGAAAAATCTGAAGGTTGACGAACGCATCTTCTCTCGAAACGGAGGGTGGGATTGGTCCAGGATGTCCGAGGTCGTTTCGCTGAATCCGAAGGAGATCGTAGATGGCCGTCACGGCGATGACCGCATTCTCGGGAAAGCCAGCAAACCCTTGCCGTCGAAGCTCCTGTATTTTCCGGTGGATCCAATCGAGCTTTGGCTTCATCGGAAACTTGTCCAAGAGCTTCCCAAGTGCGGCTTTCTCCTTCGGACTAGCGAGGTGATCGTGGATGGATTCGCCCAAGATCAGAAAGACGCGTTCCGCGGCGATACCAAGCATGACCATCGCAGCTACCGATAGTCCGCGTTGGAAGGCCGAGATGCTCTCCGCAAGGTACGCCATCACCGTGGGGTCCGGGTTTTGGATCTTGGCCGTAACGTATTTGAGGTAGGAATCGGGATCGTGCGGTTGAGGGTCAGGCGAGGACAGGACCTTCTCGCCGTAGCGAGTAAGATGGAACTTCGGAAGGTCCGGATTAGCGTGGTCGCGCCCCGGGGCAATAATTCCTTCTACGACAAACTGCCAAAGAACCTCATCGACGTAGAAGCTCAGGACGTTCGGCTCTGCGTTTTGCGGTGGGTACTCGACGTATGGCCTGAATCCCGCGCCGTCACTATGAAACCAATGCCACCCCCGATCGTTCCGCAGGCGGTCTAGGACAATCCGTCGGACTGCGGCTATGTCGGGATTGCCTGGGTCGAAGGGAGTTGCCACTCAGATTCCTCCAAGGTACCTGCGGCGCCCGCTCAGTTTCGTGCTGCATGCGGGAGCAGGACCGGCGAACGAACCATTCCTCGGCTTCACCATTACTTCACCAGACCGCGATCCCGTTCAAATCTGAGGGCAGCCATTCCAAGATTCAACCTTTTAACCCATTGGAAATAATGGTGCCGGGGGCGGGAGTCGAACCCGCATAGGCCAGAGGCCCGCAGGATTTTA
>CAYSIV010000367.1:0-5622 GCA_964431175.1 uncultured Anaerolineales bacterium | reverse complement strand
TTGCGCCAGCGAGCCAAACGCCCGCGCCGCTGCGTGACGATCATCCGATTGCGGACTTGGCTCTTGGGCTTTTGGATTTTGAGATTTGGGATTTTCCGCGTCAGCGTGAGCTGACCGGCAAGCATTCAGCACCACCACTGGCACGTCGGTCTCCACCAGCAACTTGCCGAGCGAAGACCCGTCCACCAATTCCACGTTATCTTCCGACTTCGCGTTTTCAAACAGAAGGTAGCCGTGCGAGCCGGTGCGCGGGCCGGAGAGCATGAGCGGCATCTGTTCCCGCAGAACGGCGGCGGCAATTCCTTCCGCCGTTTCGATGTACGCGCCGTGGCCGTCGAAGTGGAGGATGTGATAGGGTTCGCCTCGCGCTTTCGCTTCGCGCAGAGTCTTGCCCAACTGCTCGAACGTCGGCGGGCGCAATACGTCGAGTTGAAACAGAGCGCGCGCTTCGTCGCTCAACCCCTTGAGCAGGCGGCTGGCGACGGAACGAAACGGCACATCGTCGCGCCCGCCGGGGCGGCAGATGACGAGCAGGATTCGGACTCTCCCCTCTCCCAAAGGGAGAGGGGCCGGGGGTGAGGGCGGGAGAGCAGGTTTCTGCGCCGGGTTCGGCTGGGCGCGCACAAACGACGCCGCGCGGAGCGCCAGCGGGGTGTCGGTTTTCGGGTCGCGAATCAATTCCCACGGCACGGCGGCGGCCTGCCGCACGTCAGTGATGATTTCGACGCGAGTATCGTCCAGTTTGTCGCGGAGCGTGGCCCACAGGTCGCGGGTATCGTCGTCGGCCTGAAACACAGCCTTGAAGAGATCAACGCCCATCTCAGCCAGCCGCGCTTCGACGCGGGCGGCAATCGTCGGCGCCGGGTCGAGCGGGTATTGCAAGAAGTCTTCGAGATACCAGCGCAGGTCTTCGGCGTCCTGCTCGGTCAGTTTGAAGTTGAAGCGGGCGGTGGCGGTTTGGCGCGCCCCATCGCCTTCGAGCGCGAGTTCAACGCGGTAGTGATCGGGCTGGCTTTCGGCGAATTGAGTGAGGCGGAGAGTGGGCAAGGCGTCCCTCTAAAGAAAGCAACAGGCTGACAAGAGTCAACACCTTTCAGTTAAGAGGAGGCAGGCATCCCCAGATGCCGGGGCCCGCACGTGGGCGTGCTGGCTCCTCGCGCTATCTGAAAGGTTTTGTGACAAGAGTGTAGCCCAATTCGGGGGAGGAGACAAACGGCGATTAGTCCTAGCGTGTATTTCAAGTTGGGGCGAAATTTCTGGAGGAGCTTCTCTAAAGGACGTTTGACTTACGCTGAGTCTGACGGTATCCTTGAGGCAAGGAAAGAGAGGCGATTATGGACACTCTTACAATTCAGGCGGTTTACGTCGGCGGTGTTTTCAGGCCAACTGTGGCCCCCGATTTGCCCGATGGAGCAACCGTAGATATTCGGATCATCCGCCGCTTTGAACCGGCAGAGACGCGGTCTGCACGCCGGCAAAGGCGGGCGCTGGCATTAGCCGGCGCTGACCAGTTGTGCCGCGAAATTCGACAACGCCGGGGTGGTGTGCTTATACAAATGGACATTCCGGCCTTGATTCACGAATTGCGGGAGGAACGAGATGCCAGCATCATCACTGCCAGTCATCGTGATTGATGCTGGAATTGCGCTATACCGAGTAACTCCTACTCCCTTTACCGAGCAGGCAACGCATGTTTGGGCGCAGTGGCAGGAGGACGACGCCGAGATTTATGCGCCAACACTTTGGCGGTATGAGGTGACCTCTATTCTGCACAAGCTTTTTCATCTTGGCCAATTGACTGAAGCCGAAGCTGTAACTGCGCTAGAGAAAGTTTTGGCGTTTGGTGTACAAACAATTGATATGGGCGATGACCTTTGCTCACAGTCATTTGGCTGGGCTACACGTCTCGGTACCGCCGCTGCTTATGACGCTTTTTATTTGACATTGGCTGAACGTCTGGGGGCAGAATTGTGGACAGGCGATAAACGGTTGGCGAACAATGCTCATAGTAAAGGCGTGGCGTGGATACATTGGATTGGTGGTATGTGAACGCTACGAAAGTTCGGGCGGCAGTGCAACTGCCACTGCGCCTCGCGAACTGCGGCGCGAACAGAGTTTCGTGATCTAGCCATAATACTGTTTAGTTAGCGCTCTCCAACCGCGTCCTCGCGGTTGCCCGAAGGGGCCCGCGAGGACGCGAGCGAAGAGCAGGCTGACATGTTTTGCATACACATAGTTGGGGTTATAATAACGGCCAGGAAGCATAAGTAGTATGCCAACAGTCTTGCGAGTTGGGCGTTATCGTTTTGTCTTTTTCAGCAACGAGAACAATGAGCCGCCACACATTCATGCCAAGGCTGAGAGCAACCAGGCCAAATTTTGGTTAGACCCAATCAAGTTGGCCGCCAATTATGGCTTCAAGGCTCACGAACTGAACGAAATTGAGGGGATAATTCGCGAACACCGGAAAGAATTGTTAGAGGCGTGGTATGAGCATTTCAACGGATAGTCAACCGAAAACCAAACTAAAATTCCGGCGGGCCTACGTCCCGAAAACGGCGCTCGCCAAGTCCGTCAGGTTTGCCGACGAGATGATGCACGTCTCTCTGACCGATGGACGCATCATCAGCGTGCCGGTGATTTGGTTTCCGCTTCTGCACGAAGCCGCGCCTGAGCAGAGAGAGCACTACGAAATTGGCGCTGGCGGCATCAGCCTGCACTGGCCGGAGATAGATGAAGACTTGTCGGTGGCAAGCCTGCTGGCTGGCGCAGATAGGGAGTCGGCATAGTAGTGGTTGGCCACAAAGTCTGATGAAAACACGGATTGCCCGAGTTCAGCCGGGCAATCCGTGTTCTTTTTCATCAGTATCATCCCGAAGAGCCTCAGGCCTACAAAAGTTTCTTCTCCGCCTCACTCAGGGCCGACTCAAAAACTTCCAGCCCTTCGTCAATCTCGGTCTTGCTGACGTTGAGGGGTGGGGTGATGCGCACCGTATTCCGGCCACAGCCCAACAACAGCAGGCCATGCTCAAACGCCGAATGAACCATTGCGTTGCGAACCTCCGGGGCGCGCTCCTTGGTGGCCTTGTCCTTCACAAATTCCACGCCGATCATCAGTCCTTTGCCGCGCACTTCGCCGATGCTGGGGTGGCGGGCCGCGATCTCTTCGAGCGCGTCAAGCGTGTATTCGCCTACTTCGGCGGCGTTGGCGATGAAGCCGTTTTCCAGCAGACGGATGGTTTCGAGAGCGGCGGCGCACGAGAGCGGGTTGCCGCCGTAGGTGTTGCCGTGCGCGCCGGGCGGCCAGTTCATCACACTCTTGCGGGCAATCATCGCTCCCAGCGGCATGCCGCTGGCGATGCCTTTGGCCGAGCACACCATGTCCGGCTCCACGCCCCAGTGTTGAATGGCCCACCATTTGCCGGTGCGGCCCATGCCGCTCTGCACTTCGTCCACGATGAGCAGGATGCCGTACTTGTCGCACAGCGCCCGCAGGCGGGGGAAGAAAGAGTTGGGCGGAATGACGTAGCCGCCCTCGCCCTGAATCGGCTCCACCAAAATGGCGGCTATATCTTCCGGCGGACATTCATAAATAAAGATGACGTTCTCCAGATACTCAATCACCGCGTCGCCGTAGTCGCCTTTGTTGGGATCGAACTGCAAGCGCGGGCGATAAGTGTTAGGGAACGGCACATGGGTCACGCCCGGCATGGCCAGGTTGAACCCGCGCCGCTGAGTGGCCTTGGAGGCGGTGAACGCCAGAGCGCCATAAGTGCGTCCGTGGAAGCCGCCGTGGAAACCGATGAAGCGGGGGCGGCCGGTGTGGAAACGGGCCAGCTTGATGGCCGCCTCCACTGACTCCGCGCCGGAGTTGGTCATGAAGCACAGCGCGTCCTCTTTGAACGGCGCAATCTCGTCCAGCTTCTCGCCAAGCTCCACCCATTTTTCGTGATAAAAGTCCGAAGAGATGTGAATAAATTTTTCGGCTTGCTGTTGAATGGCCTTCACCACGTCGGGGTGGCTGTGGCCGGTGGCGCACACGGCGATGCCTGCCGCGAAGTCGAGATAGCGGTTGCCGTCCACGTCCCACACTTCGGTGCCTTTGCCGCGCGACATCACGAACGGATAATCGCGGGGGTAAGAAGGCGAGATGGTGGCCGCGTCGCGCTTGAGGATTTCCTGGGCCTTGGGGCCGGGGACATTAAGTTTGCGAATCATATCTTCCTTTTCTCTCCAGACAAGGAGAGCAGGAGACAAGGAGACGCCCGGTTGCTGTGTCTCCCTGTCTCCCCGGCTCCCTGTCTCCTGATCTTCTACTCCGGATGCGTCTCAACCGCCAGCGCCAGCGCGCCGAGCAGACCCACGTCGTCGGCTAACTGGGCCAGAACGATCTCGCAGTCCTTGTAATAGATGTCGCTCATCGCTCGCTCGCGCACGGCCTTCCATACCGGCTCTAGTAGTAAGTTGCCCACGTTGCTGGCCACGCCGCCGCCCAGGATGACGATGGACGGGTTGAAGGTGTGCATGAAGTCGGCGATGGCCCGCCCGATGAAACTTCCGGCCTCGGTGAGCAAACTGATGGCGAAAGCGTCGCCGTGGTGGGCGGCTTCGCCGATGTGTTGAGCCGTCACGGCTTCAATGTCGCCGTCAACATATTCCAGGAGCCTGGTCTGGGTTTCCCCGTTTCGCAATCGGGTGCGGGCGGCCAGGGCAATGGCCGGGCCGGAGGCCAGCGCTTCCAAATGCCCGCGTAGACCACAGCCGCACACCGGGCCGTCGGGGGCCACCACGACGTGGCCGAGTTCTGTGGCCAGGCCGTTGACGCCCGTGATCAACCGCCCGCCTGAAATCACCCCGCCGCCAATGCCGGTGCTGATGGTGAGATATAACACGTCATTGTAGCCTCGTCCCGCGCCGAACTTCCACTCGGCCATGGCCGCCAGGTTGGCATCGTTGCCAATCTCGGTGGGAATATGAAACTGCGACTCGATTTCTTGCTTGAGAGGAAAGTCCACCCAGCCCGGCAGGTTGGGCGCGCGCAACACAATGCCGGCGTGCGGATTGAGCGGGCCGGGCGCGCCGATGCTGATCGCTTTCACGACCAGGCCAAGGGCCTGGTCGGCCTGGTTCGGCAGAACTTCGACGATGGTGGCGACCACGCGCTCCAACAACGGCTCGTCTGTTTCCGGCGCTTGGGTAGGGCGCTTGGCCCGGGCCAGCAAGACACCACTCGGCGTGTAACGCGCCGCGCGGATATTCGTGCCGCCTAAATCAACAGCAATGTAGTTAGTCATGTGAAATGAAAAAGTCGGAAGCGTCTGTTATAATTCGCGCCGCTGAGTTACTTGACATCGGCGGTCAATGTCAAATTGCCATCGGCAATGGCAATGCTCTTCAGACGCACGCCTGCCGGCAGTTTGTTGACCAGCGACAGCAGGTTGTCGTTGATGGTGGAGGTGAGCGAGGTGAGCAGATTGTTTGGCACCGGCACCGGGCCAAAGTCGGCTTTTTCAATCGTAGTCGTCAGTTGACCCTCCACGACGGCGGCGTTCAACACAATCAGGGCGTTGGCCGTGAAGTTGCTGGTGGTAACGGTGGTATACAATTTAATCTTGCCGTCGC
>CAYSIV010000366.1:0-5641 GCA_964431175.1 uncultured Anaerolineales bacterium | reverse complement strand
GCTTCGCGTGGAGAATTCTCCACGCGAAGCGTCCAATTCTCTCTCTTAAGAGACACATATGACTAGCTCGATTACCCGTCTCCCGCTTCAACACACCGACTCCGGTGACCGCCTGCAACAATTCCCGCCGCCCGAACAATGGGACGACTGGGTGGAATGGGATCACAAGCAGTGGCCGAAGAAATCCGCGAAACACTACATGCTCGTGCCGACGGTGTGCTTCAATTGCGAATCAGCCTGCGGACTGTTGGGCTGGGTGGATAAAGACACGATGCAAGTCCGTAAGTTCGAGGGCAACCCGGCCCATCCGGGTTCGCGCGGGCGCAATTGCGCCAAAGGCCCGGCCACGATCAATCAGGTTAACGACCCCGACCGCATTCTCTACCCGCTGAAGCGCGCCGGTCAGCGCGGCGAGGGCAAGTGGGTGCGGGTGACCTGGGCCGAAGCCTTGAAAGACATCGGCGGGCGTATCCGCAAGGCGATCCAGGAAGAGCGGCACAACGAGATCATGTATCATGTCGGGCGGCCCGGCCACGACGGGGTGATGGAATGGGTCCTGCTTGGGTGGGGACTCGACAGTCACAACTCGCATACCAACATCTGCTCCTCTGGCGCGCGCGCGGGCTACGCCTTCTGGATGGGCTACGACCGCCCCAGCCCCGACTATGCCAACGCCAACGTCATTTTGCTTATCAGCAGCCATCTGGAGACCGGCCACTACTTTAACCCCCACGCCCAGCGCATCATCGAGGCCAAACTGAACGGCGCAAAATTGATTGTGTGGGACACGCGCCTCTCTAACACCGCCTCCATGGCCGACACCTGGATTGCGCCCTGGCCCGGCTCGGAGGCCGCCATCCTGCTCGCCATCGCCAACCATCTCATTACGACCGGCAAATACAACCGCGAGTTCGTGCGCAAGTGGGTGAATTGGGAAGAGTATCTAAAATCCCAGGCACAGCCCGCAAAAAGCACGCGAATCCCAAATCCCAAAATCCAAAAATCCCAAAACCCCAATCTCCAATCATCCAACGCGAAGCGTCCAATCTCTTTTGAAGCCTTTGAGTCCGCACTGAAAGAGCAATACGCAAAATATACGTTTGAGTACGCGGCGAAAGAGTCGGGCGTGGAGGCGCATATTTTGCGGCGCATGGCGGAGGAGGTGGCGAATTGTGGCGGCAAGCTGGCAACGCACAACTGGCGTAGCGCGGGCGCGGGCAACCTCGGCGGCTGGCAGGTGGCGCGCTGTCTCTTCTTCCTCAACGTCCTCACCGGCAGTGTCGGCGTCGAGGGCGGCACGTCGGCTAACGCCTGGGATAAATGGGTGCCCCGGCCACACAAATTTCCACCCCACGGAAAAAAATGGAACGAGTTGACGTGGCCGCGCGAATATCCGCTCACCTACTTTGAGTTAAGCATCCTCCTGCCACACTTCCTCAAAGAAGGGCGCGGTAAACTTGACGTCTATTTCACCCGCGTCTACAACCCGATGTGGACCAACCCCGATGGCTTCTCGTGGCTGGAGGTCTTACGTGACGAATCGAAAATCGGCTTGCACGTCGCCCTCACCCCGACGTGGAACGAAACGGCGTGGTGGGCTGATTACGTTCTACCGATGGGCCACGCCTCCGAGCGACACGATGTCATGAGTCAGGAGACGCACGCCGGGCAGTGGATTGCCTTTCGCCAGCCGGTGCGCCGGGTGGCGCTGGAGAAGATGGGGCAGAAGGTCAATCGCACTTATGAGGCCAACCCCGGCCAGGTATGGGAAGAGACCGAGTTCTGGGTTGACCTGAGTTGGGAGATTGACCCCGATGGCTCGCTGGGCATCCGCCAGTATTTCGAATCGCCCTATCGGCCCGGTGAGCGCATCACCATGGATGACTACTTCGGCTGGATGTTTGAGAACACCGTGCCCGGCTTGCCGCAGGCGGCGAAGAAAGAAGGGCTGACGCCACTGCAATATATGCGAAAGTATGGAGCGTTTGAGATTCGCACCGGCCCGCAAACGGAATATGATCGCGCGCTTTCGCCGGAAGAAATGTCCAACGCCCGCCTGGACGAAGAGACCAGCATCCTCTACACCACCGACCCGGCCCAACCCGCCCCCAATATTGTTCCCCGCCCGGCGCCGGTCTCAGGCGTCTTAGGCCGCGCCACCGGGGTGATGGTAGACGGCCAGCCCCGGTTTGGCTTTCTGACTCCCTCGCGCAAACTTGAATTTTTCTCCAGCACCCTGCGCGACTTTGGCTGGCCGGAGTACGCCCTGCCCGAATACATCCTCAGCCAGGTTCACCCCAGTCGCGTCAATCGAGAACAGGCCGAGTTCGTTCTGATCTCAACTTACCGCCTGCCTACCCTCATCCACACCCGTAGCGCCAATGCCAAATGGCTGATGGAAATTTCGCACTCCAACCCCACCTGGATGCACACCTCTGACGCCGACCGACTGGGCGTGAAGACCGGCGACCTGGTGCGGGTGGAAACTGAGATCGGCTACTTTGTGGATAAAGTGTGGGTGACCGAAGGCATCCGGCCCGGGGTCATTGCCTGCTCCCACCATCTGGGCCGCTGGCGGCTGGCCGAAGGTGAAGGCGCGAGCCGGGCTGCGTCGGCGCTGGTAGACTTGAAAGAAACGGATGGCGAATGGCAGTTGCGGCAGCGCCACGGCGTCCAGCCCTATAAATCAGCCGACCCCGACACCGAGCGCATCTGGTGGACGGACGCCGGCGTGCACCAGAATTTGACTTTCCCCGTCCAGCCCGATCCCATCAGCGGGATGCACTGCTGGCATCAGAAAGTGCGGGTGACTCAGGCTCAGCCGGGCGACACGTACGGCGATTTGCGGGTGGACACGAAGAAGTCGCACGAGGTCTACAAGCGTTGGTTGGCCATGACGCGCCCCGCTACGGGCGAGTGGCGGCGGCCGCACTGGATGTTGCGCCCCTTCCGGCCCGACCTTAACGCTTACAAACTGCCAAAGTAGAGACAGGCCTTCAATGGATCAATTGCTCTCGCGGCTGTGGCTCCACGAACCGAACTCGGACTCCATTACTTGCGCCGTCAACGACCTGGGCCTGCCCCCGGCTGACCCGGCCGACCTGGCTCCGGCTTATGCCGACTTGTTTCTGCTCAACATCTTTCCTTATGGCACAGTTTTCACCGGCGACTCTGGCGAGATGAACGGCCCGGACGCGGAGGCGGTGGCGGCCCTGTTTGAAGCCCTTGGGTTTCATCCGCCTGAACTGAATGAAGTCGGCGCGCCTGACCATCTGGGCCTCTGTCTGGGCTTCCTGCCTCATCTCTCCCGGCGAGAGGCAGAGGCGGGGAGTGAGGGAGAAGCCTTCTTCAACCACCTTCTCACTTGGGCTCCTGCCTGTTGTCTGGCCGTCGAACGCGAACCCGATGCGCCCCCGTTTTATCGCGCCCTGGCCGCCCGCACGTGCCACGACCTCCTCGCCGAACACGCTCCCCGTCACTCACTCCACCCCGTCACCGTCGATCTCCCGCCCATCAACTTGGATGATGAACTCACCCTGCGAGCCATCGTCCGCTTCTGCCTCGCCCCGGCCCGGTGCGGTCTGTTTCTTTCGCGCGCGCGCTTGGGTCACATGGCAAAACAATTAGGAATGCGCCTGCCGTTTGGCTCACGGTTCGAGGTGGCCGAGAATTTATTCACCGCCGCCAGCGAACCGGACGGGTTGAAAAAATTACTGGACATCTTGCAAGGCCAAGTCAGCGTCTGGGCCAACGATTACCAAACTCTGGCCCAAAAATATCCGCACTGGCAACCGGCCGCCCATCTCTGGTTGGCGCGGTTGGCCGCCACTTCACGCTTGTTGGACGGAATGAAAGTGACGCTGGTGGCTGAAGCAACCCAAGGAATAGTGTGATTTTATGACCTCAGACCCAACACCCCCCGACAGACCCCTGCATGACTCAGACTCCGCTTCCGAACCCGTCTGGACGTTTCGCGGTTACGAGATGCGCCCGGCCGAGTTCAACACGGCCATGGTTCATTTCTATCGCGGCGAAGTCCAACGGTCGAACACCTGGCGCAGTCGGCTGGATACCACCACCAATTGGGCCGTCGTCGCGGCCGGCGCCGCCATTTCTTTTGCGCTCTCCGATCCCAACCATCACTACGGCGTGATCGTCCTCGATACACTTCTGGTCACGTTGTTCTTGTGGATCGAGGCCCGGCGCTATCGCTATTATGAATTGTGGAGTTACCGGGTGCGGTTGATGGAAACCGACTTCTTTGCCGCCATGCTGGTGCCGCCCTTTTCGCCCAGCCCGGAATGGGCAGAAAGCCTGTCGGAAAGCCTGCTTCAGCCTGACTTCCCCATCAGCATGTGGGAAGCCTTTGGCCGCCGCTTCCGGCGCAACTACCTGTGGATCTTCGTCATCCTGGGCGGGGCCTGGGCGCTCAAAACTTTCTTGCATCCCGTTCCAGCCGCCACCCTGGATGAATTCATCTCGCGGTCGGCGATCGGCCCCCTTTCTGGCTGGGCTGTGCTGGCCGCCGGCCTCGTTTACAACGGCGTGCTCTTCGCAATTGGGTTGCTCACCGCCGGCCTTAATCAAGCCACCGGTGAAGTATTGCCCAAGTGGGGCGGCGACTTCCCGGTGCTGAACACCATCTGGCGCTCGATGCAAATGCGGGATACCGAAGCGTCCAGCCGGCGTCCGGCGGCCTCTGAAAAGATCACTCGCAAGCGCAAGCAACTACTGGCTTTTATCATTTCTGCCAAACCTAAAGAAACTGCCGATAATGTGCTGCAGGAACTCAAGCGCGGGGTCACGGCTTTACACGGCCGCGGCATGTATGCCCAGCAGGAGCGCGATGTGCTGATGGTTGCCGTGACCGTCACCGAAATTCAGCGGCTCAAATTAATTGTGAAATCTGCAGATCCCAATGCTTTCATCATTATCGCCCCAGCTCAGGAAATACTGGGCCGGGGCTTCCAACCCCTGGGAGGATAAAACCGCCTTAGGACTAGAAAATCAACAAGGGCCAGCGGAGCGAGTAAGCTCGATTGGCGCAAATTCCACCGGAGGGGCGTTCAATTGAACGCCCCTCCGTGTCTTAACTCACCGACTTTTAATTTTGCTCTTGACACAAGATGATACGATAAAGTCGTTCGGGACAAAGTGGGCTGTATTTCTCGTAAATAAGGGAGACCAGCATCATGAACGACTTTCAACGTTATCTGGCCGAAGAATTTGTCGAGGATTATGCGGAAGGCCGAATGACCCGGCGCGAGGCCATGAAGCTGATTGCCTCCATCACCGGCAGTTTCCTACTGGCCAATACGTTCCTCGCCGCCTGCGCGCCGCCTCCGGCTCAATCCACCTCAATCACTTCGCCAACAACCAAGCCCGGGTCGGATACCGCTGAACCGACGGCTACCACCACCTCACGGCCTGTCACGACTCAAGCATCGGTTGCTGACACGCCTGCGTCACCCGTCCCTGTCGTCAGCGGAACTGTAAGCCCCGACGACCCCGCAGTGATAGCCGGCCCGGTTGAGTTTCCGGGTGAGGGCGTGACCCTCGTTGGCTACCTCGCCCGCCCGAATGTTGAGGGCGCGTTTCCGGTTGTCCTCGTCTGCCACGAGAATCGCGGCCTCACCGAACA
>CAYSIV010000365.1:0-5673 GCA_964431175.1 uncultured Anaerolineales bacterium | reverse complement strand
CCCACGAAGGTGGGCTTCGCCTTTTGTTGGTGCGGTTTCTAACCGCCGTTACTCGCCCTCCACCTCACCACCTTTCCATCCTCAACTGCCGCCACTCGCCCCTCTTCCACCAAAATATCCAAGTGCCCCAAAATCTCAGACAACGCCAGAAAGAAATCCATGCCCTGATTGAGTCTGGGGAAGATGGGCCGGGTCAACTCCCACAACGTGAGCGGCCCATCGCAAAGCACGTCGTAAATTTTGTCGGCGCGGCGGCGGTGAAAGGCGATACGCTTGCGGACGAGGGCAGGCACGTCGTGCACCGGCTCGCCGTGGCCGGGGTAGGCGATGACCGGCTTGAGGCCGGCCATGCGTTTCATGTGCTGGATGTATTCAACCAGACGCTTCGGGCGCGGGCCGGCGGCCCCACCCAGGGGCGGCGGCTCCATCACCGGGTTGGAGGAGATGTCACGAAGCAAGTGATCGTTGGCAATCAGTTCGTTCGTCTCCGGGTTGTGCAGGCAGATCAGGCCGCCGGCATGGCCGGGAGTGTGGTAGACCGTCCACGGTGCTCCACCCATCGTCACCGTGTCGCCTTCGCCAATCGCGCGCGTCACCCTCACCGGGTCGAGCCAGCGCAAGATGCCTTCGCTGGAGTGGCGCATCTGCTCGACAATGTCGTCTGGCACGCCGCCTTCACACCACATTTTGAGGAAGAAGGGGTGATGGCTTTTGCTCTCGGCTTCGTAGTCGGCGAAGTAAGGGATGTTGTAAGGATGGGTGAGCAGGCTGGCGCCGGAGCGCTCGACGACGGTTTTCGCCAGCCCGACATGATCCACGTGATGGTGGGTGATGATGAGTTGACGAATGTCTTCGAGGCGATGGCCGTGTCCGGCCAGCCCGGCTTCGAGCGCCGCCAGCGAGTCGGGGTGCTTGGGGCCGCAGTCAACCAGAGTCAGAGGCTCGCCTTCGAGCAGGTAGACATTCACCGGGCCGACCGGAAAAGGGGTAGGGATTTGGATAAGGTGAGGCATTTGAGTTTGGGGATGTGGGAGTGAAATGTCAGGCATAGCCCGCGAAAAGCGCGCGAACGACAAACGTCAGGGATTATACTTCACCGGCTTTGCAAAATCTGGCTCTCCTAGGTTTAGCGTGATAAATTGCGGAGAGAGCATCCCCAGATGCGGCTCTCACGACGCAATCCGGCATCCAGGGATGCCTGCCTCCTCGGTTTCACAGAAAAGTCGGGAGAGCCCAAAACCTTTGACCAAACCCTGACAGCATTCTGCTACTGTTTGAGGTATACCCGGCCCATTGTTTTTGTCAAAGGCACTCTGTGAACTCTCGCCACTTCATCCAACTCCTCCTCAGCCTCACCTTGCTCACCAGCACGCTCGCCGCCAGGCCGCGTCCTGACGCGAAGCGTGTCGAAGGGCCGCCCGACCCGCGCTTCGGCGCGGTCGAAGCCTACATGGCCCCTGAGCAGGCGGCGGACTTGCGCCTGGGCTGGGATCGCATGGTCATTCGCTGGGATGCGCGCCAGCCCAACGGGCCTGACGAATGGAAAGTGCCAGCCGACGAAGCCAAGCGGTTAGCGGATGCTGAGTCGGCAGGCCGCGAGGTGACAGCGATTCTCATGGGCACGCCGCGCTGGGCCACCGACACCATCCCCATCGGCGGCCCGCCGCGCGGCCTGGACTTGCCCTACGACGATCCGGCCAACCTGTGGGGGAACTTTGTGCGCCGCATCGTCGCCGAGCACAAAGGCCAAATCAAACACTGGATCATCTGGAATGAACCCGACATCGCCATTGAAGAGGCGGGCGCGCAGTTCGCCGGGTCGGTGGACGACTACTATCGCCTGCTCAAGACGGCCTATCTCGCCGCTAAGGAAGTTGACCCGGGCGCCGTCATTCACCTGGCCGGGCTGACTTACTGGCATGACGTGGTGAATAACCGCCCGCTCTACCTGGGTCGCTTGCTCGAGCGCATCAGCCAAGACCCGGACGCCGCCAGTCACAACGACTACTTCGACGTGGCAACCGCCCACGTCTACTTCAAGACCGACGACGTTTACATCATCCTCAAAGCCTATCGTGGGCTTCTGGATGGATATGGATTGAAGCAACCGATCTGGTTGAACGAAACGAACGCCGCCCCGGTTGACGACCCAAAATACCCGGTGGTGAACCCGCCTCTGTTGCCGGTGACAATGGAACAACAATCGGCCTTTGTGATTCAGGTCAACGCCCTGGCTCTGGCCGCCGGGGCCGAGCGGGTAGCCATCTATAAATTTTTTGACGATGCCCCTGTCACCGCCACGCCCGGCGGCGACCCTTATTCTTACGGCCTCATCCGCCCCGACGGCTCGCCGCGTCCGGCGCTCGAAGCCTTGCGCGTCGTAACCACCCACTTCACTTCGGTCAAGACCGCCGCTCTCACCGACAGGCCCAACTACTTCATTGTCAAGTTGGATCGGGGCGGGGCGATCACTCGCGTGGCCTGGGCGCGCGGCGACAAGCCGGTGACTCTCAAACTGCGCCCGACGCCGAACGCCGTCAATGCCACCCTCTTCGACGCTCAGGGTGAAGCGCACCCGCTCACGATTGACGAGAAGGGCAATTACAAACTCTCCCTCCCGCCCGCCGTCTGCACCACGAGCGACGGTTGCTTCATCGGCGGCCAACCCTGGGTGCTGATCGAGATTGTGCCGACGGCGGATCATTGATAAACAAAACCTCCCGAAGGTTGAAGAACCTTCGGGAGGTTGCAATCCGCCGAATTCGCCGAATCCGTTGTCCTCTATTTCGGTTGACTCATCATCAGCGCCAGCCACGTTCCATGCTGAACGATGTCGCTCTTCTGGTTCTTCACATCCAGTTTGATGGTGATTGCGCCGCCGCCCAGCCGGGGTAAGGCTTTGGTTTCCAGCACCTCAATCTCAACGTGAATTGTGTCGCCGATGAAGATCGGTTTGCTGAACTTCCACTCATCGATCTGGCGGAAAGCCAGAATGGTGCCTTCCATGAAACCGGTCTGCACGGCCAGACCCGAGGCCATGGCCAGCCCCAACAGGCCGTGGGCCACGCGCTGTTTGAACATCTGGCCACTGGCATAGGCGGCGTCCACATGAATCTGGTTGAAGTCGCCAGACAGTCCGGCAAAGTTGACAATGTCGGTTTCGGTGAGGGTGCGTCCGGCGCTGGTGATTTTGTCGCCAATAGTGAACTCTTCAAAGTAGCGGCCACGCGGGCGGGGAGAAGACATTGAGAAGGCTCCTTATGTTGAAAGTATTTAGACGGAAGACGAAAGACGAATGACGAAGGTTCTATCTTTCGTCCTTCGTCACACGAAGTGTATCACTGCTCACACGAGATCGTCACAAAGTTGACATTGGTCAATGTCGCCGGGCCGACGACCGAGATCATCTCCAACCCTTCGCCCATTCTCAGGTATCCTACCGACATATTATCTGGCACGCTGATCGTCAGCGGCTCGCCAGTGGCAATCATCACCCACGCTTTGCCGTAATCATTGTTCTCGCTCCAATACTCCGGCTGGCCGCCGAACAAATGCGCCGCGCCAATCGGCGTAACCGGGCATTTACTGGCTTGCGGCCCGACGCCTTGTTGCACGCCCGTCGTCGGTCGGGCGATCACGGTGGCAACGGCGCCCGTTGGAATTGAAATTGGCAGGTTGGGCAAGTTGGGCAGGCCGGGCAAAGGTTGCCCGCTCACCGGGTTGGTGGGGCGGGGCGCGGCAGTGGGAGGGCGAAGCTCCGGCCTCACCACCAGCACGGCGGTTACCCCGGCGATCAAGAAAAAGAAGATGGCTGAGGCGCTTCCTATCAACCACAAACTTCGTTGGTTGCTCTGGCGCTTTTCGCGGTCCAGCCGGGTCACCTCGGCCAACGCGGCCTCAACTTGATCGGGTGAGGCTTTGGACTCTTCGAGAATTATTTTAATCTGGCTGACCGAATTGCCAAGCGCATAAAGTTTCTTCGCCTGCTCGACAACTTCAGGGGCAACCGCCTCTGTTTGTTGAACCGGCTTCAACGACTGACGCGCCAACGCCCGAAGTTCGTCGGCAGTGATCCACATATTGGCCGCCAACTGGCCCCGGTGGCCGAATTCTGCCGGCACCACCTTCGGGCGGATGCGCGGGCCGCCGTCTTCCGCCTCACACGCCAGCCCGCACCGGGAGCATACAATTTGATCGGGCGCGGCCGGCGCATGAACAATTTGCATGGGCGTGGTCCCACAAACCGGGCAACGGCTTTTGGCCCATTTATCGGGGATGGTAAGGCGCGGCTTGATCTTGCTCATGGCTTATCCTGAAAGCGGGCGGCGCGTTCCGGGCCGAGGGCTTGTATGGCGCGTTCGTACTCGGCCAGCGTTCTCTGTTTGGCGGCCACGAGTGAGTACGGAAACCGGGGGCCGGCGCCCGGGTCGTCCAAGTTCATGTCTTCGTGTGAGCCGGGGAAGACAAGATATTTTTTAGCGAAACGATCAATAATCGGCAGATAATAAATGATGTCGCGCCACAAGTAAAAGTAGCCAGAAATTAGGCCGGGATGGTTGAGCAAAGCGGGATCGAGACCGTTTATGTTTTCGGGGCGGGTGTTGGCCAGACCGCTGTTGGCCTCCAACCACAAGTCAACGTAGTTGGAGTGCGAGTAGAAATCCTGCACGGCGTGAGAGAGGCGGCCAAAGGCGGCGCGCATCAGGGCCGGATTGTCGGTTTGGGTGATGAGGGCATGCTGTTGCTCAACAAAGGCCCGGCCTTTGGCGAAGGCGCAATTATCGAAGTGGACGTGCATTTGAAGCTGGCTCAACCCATTGTCCTGCCCCAGATTGGCCTTGATGATTTTCTGGAGAGCATTGGCCGAGAAGTGCTGGCCGAGAGTTTCGGTGAGGACGGCAATATGGTATTCGGCATTCATAATTGTTTACGATTTGTGCGCCCCAAGATACAGCAGGCGCATCACGGTTGCAAACACGTCTTCGACGGTAGCGCCATCCTTCCACGAGAAGCCGGGCGCTCCGGCGCTCACTCCGGCGGCTGGCACGTTCCACTCGCGCCAGGCATAGTTCACCCAGTTGGGCGGGCCATAAGGCGCGTAGCGGCGCGGGTCGCTGGGGCCAAGAATCATCGCCACCCGCGTGCCGGCGCCAACGGCCATGTGAGTCGCGCCGGTATCGTTGCCAATATATAACACGCAACGCTCGGCCAGCGCGCCAATCTGGCCCCAGGGTCGCGGGCCAAAGTCGGTGAGGGGGACGTTGATGAGGCCGTTGACGGCGGCGAGGATCGGGTCGTCGCCCAGGCCGCCCACCAGGGCGACGGGTAGCCCGGTCTCGCGCATGAGTTGCGTGACCAGACGGGCGAAGTTGGACGGCGGCCATCGCTTTTCGTGGAACGTCATGCCCGGGTTCTGGCCGCCGCCGGGATGTATCAAAATAAAAGTCTTGTCCAGCAGGTTGTGTTGTTCAAGAGCGTGGAGAGCCGCCTTGCGGTCGGCGGCGGGCGGGGTGTATTCGACGGCAGCGTACTCGGTGGGAACGTTGAGGGCGCGGGCAAGATCGAGATAGAGATCGGCTTCGTGGCGAATGTCGCCGGGCGAGACCGGCACGCGATGGTTGTAGGGCAGGCCGCGCCAGCCACTGCTGAGGCCGACGGTGAAGTGCGCGCCGC
>CAYSIV010000364.1:0-5679 GCA_964431175.1 uncultured Anaerolineales bacterium | reverse complement strand
GCCAGGCGTAGGCGACCCAGATATCGCCGGCGGCCATTGCGTCGATCAGCTCGGGCTCGCCCGCCCAGTAGAACAGGTTGAGCTGGCGCTGCTTGATCCATTCATCTTTGACGGCATTGAGTTGATCCGCTGTAATCTTCTTTTCATCATAGCCATGGATGTAGGATGAGACCGTAACAGCGCCGGGGCCATCGTCCCACATCGAGATGTGCCCCTTATATTTCGGATTCATCAGCGCCGCCCAGGAGTCCACGCCCTCGGGAACTTTGTCGGTTCGATAGAGGATGGAGGTGAAGCCCCAATCCCAGGGCAAAAAATATTGCTTGCCGTTGATCTGGCCGATCTTCTTGAAGCTTTCCGGCACTTTGTTCCAGTTGGCGAGCTTGCTGGTGTCAATCTCTTCCACCAGACCCTCGTCCACGTAGAATTGCAGCCAGCCGGTGTAAGGGTGGAAGATGTCGGCCTGATCCCCGGCCTTCATCTTGGTGTAAATGTCGGCGTCCGAAGCGCCGATTTCAAAGTTGACAGTGGCTTTGGGGTAAGTCTTCTGGAAGTCGGTCCAGAAGTCTGGGGCATCGTACCCGGCCCAATCGAGGACGGTCAGGGTTCCAGTCAGTTGGTCGGCAGGAACTTCAGTGGACGCCGCCGTGGTGGCGGCTCTGCCGCCGCAGGCGGCGAGCAGTAAGCTGGTGATGATCAAGCTGGCGAACAGATGGCGTTTCATAGCAATCTCCTTCTTTGTTGAGTCGAGATTGAGAATGTTTTTTGACAACGATGATATGAAGTTTGTCGTCCGTCGCTTTCCGGTTCACCTCCTTTCAATATCCCGGCGGCGTTATTACCCATAGGGCCTCACACTCGTCGTCGCTGGCGTTGCGCCAGGCATGTGGCAGGTGGCTGTCAAAGGTGATGGCATCGCCGTCGGTGAGGGTGCAGGTTTCGCCGTTGACGACCACTTCCAGACTGCCGCGCAGGACAATGCCGCACTCTTCGTCGCTATCGTGCGAGTAGGGCGTATTGCCGCTGGTTGCGCCGGGCTTCAGGCGATAGTAAAGCACTTGCAGCTTCTTTGAACGCACCGGGGTGAGCAGGTATTCTTCTTCGCTTCGGTTGGGATAGATCAAGCGTGGGCGGTCCTTGGCCCGCACCACGCGACTCGCGCCGCCCTGATCTTCAAAGAAACCGCCGATCTGGATGCCGAGGGCGCGCGAGATTTTTTGCAGGGAGTTGACCGAGGGCGAGAGCAGGTCGCGCTCAAGCTGGCTGATGAAGCTGATGCTCAGCCCTGAAAGCTTTGCCACCTGCTGAATCGTGAGCCTCCGGCGCTTGCGGGCGCGGCGGATGCTGTCGCCCAGAGTATTTTCAGTCTCAGGCATATTTTCCAAGAAATCAGAGCTAGATTAGCAACCTTGAGATTTATTATATACTGAAAAAATTTTCAGTCTACAGCCAATTTGCAAATTGGGTCTTCTCAGGCCGCTCAATCCGGGCCATAATCCCGCCTCGTTTATGGATCGCAAAAAACTTATTGCCCTCGCCGAAGTCACGCTGGCCGTTATTGCCTGGGGCGCATCGTTCATCGCCACCAAAGTGGCTTTGCGCGACGCTTCGCCCATCACCATCGTCTGGCTCAGGTTTGCCCTGGGCGTCGTCGTTCTGGGCGCGGCGGTCGTCGCCCGCAAACAATTTGCCCTGGTGTCGCTTAAAGAACTTGGCTACTTTGCCCTGCTCGGCTTTCTCGGCATCACCTTTCACCAGTGGTTGCAATCAAACGGCCTGGTCACCGCCCAAGCTACCACCACTGCCTGGATCGTCGCGACCACGCCCGTCTTCATGGCCTTGCTTGGTTGGCTGGCGCTGAGAGAACGACTCAGGTCTGGGCAAGTGATCGGAATCGGACTGGCCGCCCTGGGCGTCCTGCTGGTAGTGAGCAAAGGGGAAGCCGCCGCACTGGTAGGTGGCCGCTTCGGCACCCCCGGCGACTTCCTCATTCTCATCAGCGCCGTGAACTGGGCCGCCGTCTCTGCCCTCTCCAAACGCGGCTTGCAGAAGCACCCGGCCACGCGCATGACATTTTATATGATGGCCTTCGGCTGGCTCTTCAGTTCGGTACTATTTTTCGCCGGGCCGGGCTGGGGCGAAATTGGCCGCTTGACGCGAGACGGCTGGCTGGGCATCATCTTTCTCGGCGTGGCCTGTTCCGGTCTGGCCTACATTTTCTGGTACGATGCTTTGCAAATCATTCCGGCCTCAGAGCTTGGCGTGTTTCTGTACGTCGAGCCGTTGGTGGCCGTCGTCATCGCCGCCATCGTGCTTCGTGAAGCCATGACCCTCGTCGCCCTGCTCGGCGGGGCTATCATTTTGTTCGGCGTGTGGCTGGTGAATCGACCAGCAAGTTAGGACAACGGACGCTTCGCGGAATTAACGGATAAGAAGATTATCCGTTCCATCCGTTGTAAAAATAATTATGCCCAAAGATTACAGCCTGAATGTCACCCCGGCCAACGCCCAGCGTCGGCCCGAAAACGCGCAAGACGATGATGGGTGCGCGAGTTTCTGCGCCGCTGTTAACACTTTCCAGACCTTTTCCCATATCTCAGTGTCAAGTTTGTTCATGCTGATATTTCCGGCGCATCCGGGCGTGGACATGCCCATCATGTTGTTTTGACATCGGTAATAGTAAAAAGCCTTGCCGCGTGATTTGACTGATACAGTACGATGGCTCTTGCGTGGAAGTGCTACTTACTGGCCATCAGCAGCCAGAAGTGGGTCAATCAGGCTTTGGAGAGTCTCCACAGAAGGCGGGCCAACAAGGGGCTGTTCGTTCACCAAAAATGATGGCGTGCCACGAAAGCCGCGCTGGAAGGCATCTTGTTCATCGCGCGCAACCGTTGCCTGATGCTGGCCCGAGTCCAGACAGTTGTCAAAGCGCGCCGTATCCAGTCCGAGTTCGGCGGCGTAGGCTTTGAGGCTATTCACACTCAACGCCGGGGCGCGGTCGTAAAGCAAATCATGGTACTCCCAAAACTTGTGCTGATCGTAAGCGCATTGAGCGGCTTCGGCGGCTTTAGGCGACTGCGCGGTGATGACCGGAAAGTCGCGCCAGACGAACCGTACTCTATCTCCGTACTTCTCAAGAATCTGATTCAAGATACCGGCCTGATGCCAGGCGCGGCATGACGGGCAACCGAAGTCGCCGTATTCGACAATCGTCACTTTGGCCTCCGCCGAGCCGAGCGCGGGATCATCCGCGAGCCGCGCCTCAGGAACCGGCTCGGCTTTTGGACGAGGCCACAAAATAAATGCGCCGAGGAGGAATATGGCAAGGATGCCGCTGCCGATCATCAACCAACGATTGCGCCGATGCGCCGCCTCACGGCGGTCGTGCAGTTTTTGTTTGGTGTGTCGGGCGTGGCTTCGTTGTTCTTTCGTCATAGTGATGGAGTCACCTCACGGTTGATAAATGCGCGTCTCCGGTTTGAAGGCCGCCCACGAGAACCAGAAATGGTTGACGGCCACCACCGGAGTCAATTGTTTCCCGGTCAGCGGCCCGTTCACCGCCTGACCCAACACATCCCACTCGCTCCCCGTCTCGTTGTCTACAATCTTTGAACCATCAAGGGCAAAGGTGAGAGTCTGGCCGTCGAGTTCGGGTTCATATGCATTCGCCGCCCCCACATCGCGGCCTCCGGCGACGGTGTCGCCATCCAGCGCCGAGGCCGTGCCCGCGGCCCACAGCACCACAACCTCCGTCCCGCCCACCGTGTCATTGACGACGCTCATCTGTTGCAAAATGTCATATGGATACGCGACGGCCTCTCCGTTGAGATCAACCGTCAGCACGCGGGCCACTGGCGGCAGTTCGCCGGGCGTCTCCGGGCCGCGATAGAGGAAGGGCGGCCGGTTGACGTCATCATAACCGACGTAAGGATTGTCGCCGTAGGGACGGGTGAATCCGGTGTCGCGAGACAGGACTTTTCCATCTGGATAATTTGCCTTGAAGTCTGCCCACGAAATGATGGCCGCCGGGCGGAAGACAAGTTGTGCGCCGGTCAGTTCGCCGACGATGGCTTCGCCGGTGGCCTGTTGCCACCACGTCTCGGTCTGGCGGTCGTACATGATGAGGTTGCTATATCGCAAGCGCCCGGTCGTGCCGAAGTCGAAGACTTGCCCGCCTGCGGCCGTGCGCTCGAACGCAATGGCCGTGTTGCACAGCGGGCAGAAGGTAATCACTACCGGCACATCGCCCACCGTGTCGTTGACAATCTCGTGCCACATGAAGATTTGGATCGGATAGGCTCGCGCGTCGTCACCGATCTGAAGGAAGATCACCGGCTCGACCGGCTTGAGCCACGCGTCCGCCTCTTCGACAGTCACGAACTTGGGATCGTCAATCGCCGGGATGCCGTCTTTGGGCGGCCCGCCGGAGAGTATCTCGCTGTAGGGAACCGAATGTTTGCCGAAATCTGTCTTGAATTCAAACGTTGCTCCCGGCGGCGGCGACTCGTCGGGCAAAAGTGTCGGCGTTGCTTTCGGCAGAGGCTCCTGGGTGGAAATCGAAGTCGGTCCCGGTGAAACGTCCCGGGTGGGAGTCGTCGGCGGCGCGGTGGCGGCTCCGGCGCAGGCCGAGAGCAGAAGGGTGCCGATGATCGATACGACAATCGAGTGCGTTACAGTGTTCATTGGGACCTCTTCTGAATATCATTTGGGCTCACGGATATAGACGCGGCGGCGGGCCAGATTCTTACCTCGGTCCGGGTAAGGTTTTCGCCTCTCGGCGCGTCCATAGAAGCATGCGGCTCATTCATCGTCTGATTCTCCTGCGCTATGGCATTCCCCCGGACTTTGTTCTAAACCTTGGCCCCGAGCCGGGTGGAACGACGACTTCGGAGCCGGTGGCGGCGGATTTGCATCGCATCGTCAATGCGCTCAAGGCCGAGGCCTACGACACCGAACGGGGCCGGGTAGATTACGCCCATCTGTGCCTCAGCCCGACTTACGCCGAGTATTGCCAGTGCGCCCGCCGCCTGGGATCGTTTGATCCGGCGGCGCTCGACAGCCGCGAAGAACAACTGGCCTTTTGGATCAATTTATACAATTCGCTGATCGTGGACGCGGTGATCCGGTTTGCAGTAAAGCGCACTGTCAACGAAACGCCGGGGTTCTTCTGGCGGGCGGCTTACAACATGGATGGCTTGCGCTACGGCGCGTTTGATATCGAACACGGCATCCTTCGGGCGAACGCGCCGCATCCGGCCATCCCCGGCGTGTACTTTGGCCCGAGTGATCCGCGTCGCCGCCACAGCCTTGAGCGGCTCGACCCGCGCATTCACTTCGCGCTGGTGTGCGCGGCGCGCGCTTGCCCGCCTATTGCCGTGTACGGCGCGACGCGGATTGACGATCAATTGGAAATGGCAACGCGGACATTCATCGTTAGCGGCGGCGTGGTGATAGACCGCGCTTCCGGCGAAGTGAGGCTGTCGCAAATATTTCAATGGTACGCGCCGGATTTTGGGGCGAGACCGTTTGGATTGGGAGATAAGCGCCCGCTGTTGGAGTTTATCGCCGCCTATCTGCCCAATGAGGGGGATCGCGACTACGTGTTGCAGGGCAAGCCGACCGTCCGGTTTCAGCCCTACGATTGGTCGTTGAACGATTAGGGGTCGTATAAAGAATAAC
>CAYSIV010000363.1:0-5695 GCA_964431175.1 uncultured Anaerolineales bacterium | reverse complement strand
TCTTCGCTTCGCTCAGAATGACAGGGGCGCTTTCCCGTTAAAGCCGGAAGAGCCTTGTTTGCCTGCGCCCAAAGCCGGTCACAGGTATACTTATTGCAACAAAATAAGCGCGGCTATCGTCATGCGCTCGAAAGGAAACACTCTCATGAACAAATTCGCAAAACTCCCTCTTGCCCTGCTGGCTATTTTGGCTGTGGTCGGGGGCGCCCTTCCCGCCCTGGCCGATAGCAAAGCCGCCGACGGCCCCAACCTGCTCGTCAACCCCGGCTTCGAAAGCCCCTACGCCAAACAGTGCTGTCACACCGAGTCAAACTTCCTGCCTAACACCCCCATTGACGAAGTTCAAGTTGCCAACGGCTGGCGCGGCTGGTGGCGCGAGCCAAGTTTCCCTAACTACCCGCCTACCTGCAATAACTGCACCTCCTGGCATCGCCCCGAGTGGCGCGAAGCCGTCCCCTTCACCAACCGCATTCATGGCGGCGCCAACGCCCAAAAGTATTTCACCTTCTTCTCCGTTCACGAGGCCGGAATGTACCAGCAAGTGTCCGGCGCCGCCTCCGGCCAGCGCCTGCGCTTCAGCATCTATATGCACGCCTGGTCTACCAACGGCAGTAGTCTGACTTCGACCACCAAAGACAACGACCTGGGCCTGAAAGTGGGTATTGACCCCACGGGCGGCACTGATCCTTTCAGCAGCAAAATTGTGTGGAGCACCCCCACCAACGCCTGGGACACCTGGGCTTTGTTTAGCGTAGAAGCCGTCGCCCAGGGTTCGACCGTCACTGTGTATACCTACTCCAAGCCAAAATGGGGGATGGAGCACAACGATGTTTATGTGGATGATGCCAGCCTGGTGGCTGTGACTGGCAGTTCGGCTCCGGCAACATCTACCCCCTTGCCAACGTCCACCAGTGTCGGGGCCACCGCCGCTCCCACCTCAACAACGGCTCCCACCACCATCGCCCCCACGCCTGTTCCCACTTCTGCCCCTCTGACCTACACCGTCCAGCGCGGCGACACCTTGCGAAGCATTGCCCGCAAGTTCAACACGACCACCACTGCTATCCTGGCCATCAACGCGATCTCGAATCCTAATTTGATTTTCCCTGGCCAGGTGCTCAAGATTCCGGGCACGAGCGCGCCAGTGCCGACCACCCTGCCTTCTGTCATCTCCGGCTCCACACCCACTTCTGCACCTTCGGGCCAGCTGACCACTTACACTGTCCAGCGCGGCGACACGCTGTCTAGCATTGCCCGCAAGTTTGGCGTTACGGCGTCGGCCATCATCGCCGTCAACCCCGGCATCAACGCTAACCGAATCTTTCCCGGCCAGGTCATCAACATGCCGTTCAACAATTCCGGAGTCAAGAAGACTTATGTGGTTCAAGGGGGCGACAACTTGCGCAAGATTGCCGCCAAGTTCAACACGACTATCGCTGTTTTGCAACAACTCAACGGTCTCTCCGACCCGAACAAGATTTTCGTGGGGCAGACGCTCGTTGTGCCGTAGCCCGGACGAATGACCAACGACGAAGGACGAAGGCAGGCCAACCCTGCTTTCGTCCTTTGTCTATCGTTCTTCGGCGTCTCATGCGCCTCCGCCACCGGCCCACCAACACCACTCTGCTCACCAACGTCAGGTGGTGCGATACGTTTCTCTGCCGTTGGCGCGGGCTGACTTGGCGCGGGCCGTTGGCTGAGGGCGAGGGCCTGGTGCTGGTAGAAAAACGCGAGTCGCGCCTGGACACCTCCATTCATATGTTCTTCGTGTCATTTCCCATTGCCGCCATCTGGCTTGACGCGCGCTTCCGAGTCGTGGATACTTGCCTTGCCGAACCCTGGCGGCCCTATTACGCATCCAAAGCACCCGCGCAATACGTCCTTGAAGCCTCTCCAACTCTTCTGCAAAAAATTTTCATTGGCGATGAACTTGCATTTGAAGAATAGATTGAAAGACGCCGCTTTTCCTTTCGCCCTCAATTTTCAGCCAGCGTCAAACGTCAAACGCCAATTTTCGCGTTTGACGTTTCGCGTTTTTTTGGTTCTCCTGCTCCTGGCCGCTTCGGGCCTCGCCCCCGCCCGCGCCCAAAGCTCCGGCCCTGAATATGTGGTGCAAGAGGGCGACACGTTGTATTCGATTGCCCGCGCCTTTGGCGTGTCGGTCGAGACGCTCCAACAGGTCAACAATATCACCGACCCATCGCTGCTGGCCATCGGCCAAACCCTGGTCATTCCTGGCTTCGAAGGAGTGGATGGCCAGCTCGCCACTTATCGCATTCAACCCGGCGAGACTTTGCCGAGTCTGGCCAAACGTTTCGGCGTCACGCCTGAAGTCCTCATCAGGCTCAACCACATTACCAACCCGGAATTGCTGTATGTAGGCCAGTTCGTGATCTACCCCGAGGGCAACGGCGGCTTGCCCGCCGGAGTCATGGCCGTGGCCGCGCCGGGCGAGTCGGTGGCGGCGCTGGCGGCTCGCAGTGGGCAAACGGTGTGGGGGCTGACTCTGTTCAACGATCTGGCTGACCCTTCAACCGCGTACGCCGGCCGGCAGTTCATCCTCCCCGGTGACGCCACCGCCGGCCCGGCCCTCACCGGCCTGCCCCAGCCCTTTCTCTCGCTCACTCTCAAACCGGAACGACCTATTCAAGGCGGCACACTTGAAGTGCTGGCCCAGATTTCCGAGGGCGCAACTCTTTCGGGCGAGTTTGGCCCATGGGCTCTGCATTTCAACGCGGCCGCCGGTGGTCAGGCCGCTTTGCAGGGCATCAACGCCCTCGCCGAGCCAGGGTTGTATCCGCTCATCATCACCGCCACCGAGCCAAGCGGAGTCGCAACCGTCTTTGAGCAAATGATTCCGGTGGCCGACGCCAACTACCCGTCACAGCCATTGTATGTTGGCGCGGAGCTAAATGCTTTGCTCGATCCGAACGTGGTCGGGCCGGAACGGGACCAAGTGGCCCAAATAGTGTCGGCTTACACCGAGCTAAAACAGTGGCAGGGCCTATTCGTCAAGCCGGTGCAATCGGATCGAATCACCACCGGCTTTGGCTGGCGCCGCTCTTACAACGGCGGGCCGTTCGACAGTTATCACGATGGCGTTGACTGGGGCATGCCGGGCGGCTCGCCTATTCTTGCTCCGGCGGCGGGCACGGTAGTCTTTGCCGGGCCGCTCACCGTGCGCGGCAACGCCACCATTATTGACCATGGCTGGGGTGTGTACTCCGGCTACTGGCATCAGTTCAAAATGTACGTGACAGCGGGGCAGGCGGTGCAAGCTGGCGAACTCATTGGCGAAGTCGGCTCCAGTGGACTCTCCACCGGCAGTCACTTGCATTTCGTCGTTTGGGTGAACGGCAATCAGGTGAATCCGCAGGAGTGGTTGGAGACGGAATTCCCATAATTGAGATGGCGCAACACGGCTCACGCCAGGCACGCGCCCGACGACGATGGACTTCACCAGGCAGAGGCTGGATGGGGCGGGGTTGCACTTTTACATTCTCACCCTTGCCAACACTCCCTCGTTGGATATAATTCAACTTGCACCCGGCAGTTCCAGCCATGCCCTCAATTCACTGCCGCCACACTATTCCACCGAGGCTATTTAGTGATTCAACGCCAAACACAAACGGCAATCTACTGGGACGACAACTTCGTCGTCGAAGACGCCGACCTGGAACATCTCAACAATCTCCTTCTCGAAGACGAGACTCCTCTCACCGCTGACGAGCTAGTGCTGGCCCTCATTCGCCGCCGCCTCGAGCGCGAAGAGCTTGCCATTCAACGCCAGTTGTATCGCGGCGGCGCAGTGTATCTGCCCAAAGAAGCTTACACGGTCGGTCAGGAAGTCACCTTCGCTCATTTGCAGTTCGCTTCCGGTAGGGTGGCCGAAGTGCGGCCCGGCCTCAATCCCGAAATTGGCGAGTTCGACGTCATCGCCATTGACTTCGGCGACGGCAAAGCGCCACGACATTTTGCCGCCCGAATGGCCGAGCACAAACTAAACGAATTTGATGGCACGCGCGCTGAAGGAGATGCGCCGTTGCGCACGCCCGAAGAATTGGCGGCGGAATACGGCGGACGGGTGTGGGCCAAACTCGAAGCGCGCTTCAAGGCCAAAGGTGATATCGTTCGCATTGCCACTCGCTGGTTCCCGCGCGAGCTGTTGGCCAATATCAACGAGGGCCACCTCAACCTGGCTGAGGCCGTGCTCGACATGGCCGGCGGCGGGCCACTGCCCCCCGCTGATCTATTGCCCCATCTCGACCTGCCCGCCACCGTCAATGAAAAGCTCAAAGTCTTTTCGCTCAATTACACTCTGCAAGAAGATGCCCGCTTCGACGAAGTCGGTCCGGCCGGGCAAGTGCTCTGGTTCCTGCACCGCCTCGAACCGGCAGAAGTGACAGCCACACCGCGCTGGTTGCGATGTGAGCGATCATCGGAGCCGGTAGACCTGCCTGACCCTCTCAGCCAACTGGAGCTGGAACTCGACGACGAATTTGGCCCCTCCCGCCCGGCGATGCCGGGGCAACCACCCCCCACCGAAGTGACGCTCACTCTCACCTTCCCCCACCGCCGGGCCGGCACCCTGCCTCTTTCACCTGCGCTGGCGCCTCTCTTTCCAACGGCCTATGTGTCGCCAAGAGTCCGCTTCACTCTGGTAGACGGCTTGACCGGCGAAAAACAGGCGGGTTGGGTGGTGCGGCAGGGACGCTACGTCTTCGGACTGGCGGGATGGTATCAAAAATACGAGATGCCGGTCGGCGGTCATATCAAAGTCTCGGCCGGCGCCCAACCCGGCGAGGTGGTGATCAAAATTGCCCGCCGCAAACCGACTCGGGAGTGGGTGCGCACGGCAGTTGTCAGCGAAGGCCGCGTCTCGTTTGCAATGCAGAAACGCCCGATTGCCGTTGACTACGACGAGCAAATGGTTGTGTCGCTGGACAACCCGGCGGCGATTGACGACGTTTGGACGAAGGCCGCCGAACGGCGGACGCCGCTGGCAAAAGTGGTGGCCGACACTTTCCGCGAACTTGCCAAGCTGACTCCGCAATCGGCGGTTCACGCTCGCTCGCTGTACAGCGCCGTCAACGCCATCCGCCGCGTGCCCGCCGCCCCGATCTTCGCCGAGCTTGTCTCTCGCCCCTGCTTTGTCCACGTCGGCGACGCCTACTGGCGCTTTGATGACTCTGCTTATTCCGAATAACCATGACTCTATCTGCAACCAATACTCGCCTGGTCAAGCCGACCCTTAACACGCCTTTTCACATTGATTATTCCTGGTGGGAGCGCGAGAGCCGCGAGCTTCGCGTCTACCTGCAAAGCCACCTCTGCTCCGACCATCAGGCCAAGTATCAGTCGCTTGAAGAAGCTGATCAAATTGACTGGGTCGACCCGGACACCGCCGAAGTGCAGAGGCTGGACGGTTTGCAACACGCTCTGCGCACGCACTGCTCGCAACAGCCCGGCTATGTTGAACCGCACACCTCGCTGGTGGACGCCATCTTTCGTGTGTTTCTGGCCAACGGCAACACCCCGCTCACGCCGGTCGAGCTGGCCGAACGCGTTGCCCGCCCCAACCAGGCGAGTACGATTCTCAAAACGCTCTCCGGCGGGCGCGTCTATAAGGGCTTGCGCCCGTGTTTGAACAACAAATGAAAGTAGATTGACGTGAAAGTCTACGTCAAACTCTTCG
>CAYSIV010000362.1:0-5755 GCA_964431175.1 uncultured Anaerolineales bacterium | reverse complement strand
TTTGTAGCCGAAGGTTCTTGATGCTCTAATACAACGTGAAACATAACTGCCTCCGTGCTTGCATTGTATCCCGAAGCAAGGCTTGATACAACGAGAAAAGAGAGACCCGCTTTCTCAGCGGGCCTCTTCACTTTCACAACTCTATCGGCTTTTCCAGCGTTTGCAAGATGAGCGACACGGCCCCTTCCACATCGCGCAAGTCCACCATTTCGGACGGGGTGTGGATGTGGCGGCAGGGGATGGACACACAACCCGACGGCACACCCGCCCTAGCCAGTTGAATCGAGCGGGCGTCGGTGGTGCCGCCTTCCAACACTTCGCGCTGGACGGCAATCTTGCCTTCGGTAGCGCGCTGTTCCAGCAAAGCCACCAGGCGTGGATCAGCCAACATGCCGCCGTCGCGCACTTTGATGGCTGCGCCTGCGCCAAGCGAAACAGCCATCTTGGTAGCCTTCGGCGTGTCGCCCGTCATCGTCACATCCACTGCCAGCGCCAAATCCGGCTCCAGACCAAAGGCCGACGGCCCCGCGCCGCGCGTGCCCACCTCTTCCTGGACGGTGAAGGCAAACTGCACCTCGTGCGGCGTGCGCTTCAAGCCGCGCATTACTTCCACCAGCACCGCACAACCCACCCGATCATCCATGCTTTTAGCCACCAGGCGGCTTCCCACTTCCTCAAATGGCCGGTAGAACCCGGCAACCTCGCCCACCTTTACCGGGCAATCCCCGGCGCTCGCCGCGCCTACATCAATAAACATCTGATCGAGCGACGGCGACGCCGCTCGGCGATCCTCAATCCCAATCACACCGGTCGCGCCGTTGGCAAAGCGCACGCGCCCGCCCAAGCAGGTGAGCGCCGAAACACCGCCAACCGGCAGAAAGCGCACAAATCCCTTCGCGTCCACATGGGTGGCAATCACCCCAATCTCGTCCATATGGGCGGCTAGCATTACCTTCTTGCCCGACTTGGACTTTTTCTTAATCACGGCAATCAGGTTGCCCAGCGGGTCAACCGTCACGTAGTCGGCCAGCCCTTTGATCTCGGCCCGAATAAGATCGCGGATTTGATCTTCATAGCCGGAAGGACCATAACTTTCAACAAGCTTTTTGATGAGAGGTTTCATAATCAATATTCGTCAAACGGCAAACGGCCAACGTGAGCCAATGTCACGCTTGTCGGTTGACGTTTCACGTTTCATCTTCTCAGAACCTTTCCATCCCAATTCTCCAGCGCGGCCCGCACCAGCCGGGCCGTATTGCGAAAGTCTTCAACGCTCATGAGGGCGGCGGGCGAATGAATGTAGCGGGCCGGGGCCGACACCGACACGGTCGGCACGCCGGCGCGACTGCGCTGAATGGCGCCGGCGTCGGTGCCGCCGCCGCCGGGTTGGCGGAATTGATAGGGAATGCCTTTGGACTCGGCCAGAGCCGACAGGTGTTTAATCAACCGCCGATCATGCAAGGTGGAGCCGTCTTGGGTATAAATGGCCGGGCCTTGCCCCAGGCGGGTGTTGTATTTGACGTTTTCATCTTCTTCATCGTGCGGCGGCAAGTCGTTGGCCGGAGTGGTATCGAGGACAATGGCCGCATCGGGGTTGGTGGTGTACCCGGCCACCCGCGCCCCGCGCAAGCCCACTTCTTCCTGGACGGTGAAGGCGCAGATTAATTCAACCGGATAGGGCTTGCCGCGCAGAATCTCGACGAGAGTGGCGCACCCGGCGCGGTTGTCAAACGCCTTGCCGCGCACAGTCGGGCCAAGAGACATGAACGGTGTGGCAAACGTCGCCCGGTCGCCCGGCCTCACCGACCGCCCAGCCGAGTCACGACTTGTGGCGCCGATGTCGATCCGCAGGGAGTCGATCTTCACCACGCTTTCACGCTCCGGGCCTTTGACCAAATGTATCGGCTTCATACCGATCACGCCGGGAACTTTGTTCTCGCCGATCCACACCGGCTTGCCCAGCAGAATCCGATCGTCAACGCCGCCGACGGCTTCAAACTTGAGCAAGCCGTCGGCGTCAAGGCCGACGATCATGAACCCAATCTCGTCCATGTGAGCCGCCACGAGAACACGCGGAGCGCGGGCCGGGCCGTGTTTGATGGCCAGCACGTTGCCGATGGTATCCACCTTCACTTCGTCGGCCAGGTCTTTGATTGTTTCGAGGATGATCTTGCGCACCGGTCCCTCGTCGCCCGACACGGCAACTGTCTCGGAGAGACGGCGGAGGAGATCGAGGGAAGCCTCTTCCTGAGGCGAGGCCGGCGCCGGCGTTGGCGGCGCGGCTTTGCGGGGCTTCGCAAGTTGTTTGGCGGACTTCTTCAACTTCACTGGCTTTGCTGATTTTCGGACCATAAGGTTTCTCACCGCAAAAGCGCTAAGAACGCGAAGGAAAAGTTTGGAACTTGGCGCTCTTCGCGTCTTCGCAGTTCATGATCAGTCGAGCGCCAACGACGCCAAAAAGTCGTCGTTGAGGCGAGCAATGAATTCGGCCATCAACCGCCCGGCGCGGATGATGTCTTTGATGGATACAACTTCGACCGGGGTGTGCATGTGCTTGAGCGGCAGGCCGATGACGGCGGTTGGGATACCCTCGCGGCTGACTTGAATCGCATAAGCATCAGTGCCGGAGTGCATGGGCATGACTTCGAGGCGGCATGGGATTTCGCTCCTGGCCGCCACCTCGAGAATAGCTTTGTGCAGTTTGGGATGTAAATTCGGCCCCCATCCCAGGGTCGGCCCGTCGCCAAGTGAAAAGGTTCTGTGGTCTGGCAGACCGGGGCCAGAGGCAAACGTCACGTCAATGGCAATCGCCAGATCAGGGTTGAGCCCAAAGGCTGAAGTGAATGCCCCGCCCAACGTCTCTTCTTCCTGGGCGGTAGCGACGGCGACCACGTCCCAGCTATGGTGACGGCTTTGCAAAACATCAAGACAGGCGGTGACAGCGGCAACCGAGGCCCGGTTGTCGAGCGACTTGGCTACCAGCCAGTCATTCATCTCAAAGGCGGTCTGACCAAACGAGATCAGGTCGCCCACGCGCACCAACTCGTCCACGCGCTCGGTGGGCAGGCCAACGTCGATCATCAAGTCGTCGAGCTTCACGGCTTTCTCGCGATCAGCAGGCGAGAGCAGGTGTGGCGGAGTTGAGGTCACAACGCCGGGCAAAGTTTGTTTGCCATGCACCAGCACCGGCTGGCCGGGCATCACCCGCGCATCCACGCCGCCAATTTCGGTGACCCACAAGAAGCCTTGATGCACACGCTTGACCATGAGGCCAATGGCGTCCATGTGGGCGGAGAGCATGACGGTTTTGCGCGGCTTCTTGCCCGAGCCGTGTTTGGTGGCCCACAAGCTACCCAGATTGTCGCCGCCAAGTTCGTTCGTCAGCGGCGTCCACGTTTCGCGGATGAGGTCGCGGATGGGAGACTCGTAGCCGGAAAGGCCGGGCGCGGCCACGAGCGTTTTGAGGTGAGCAAGAATGTCTACGGGCATGTCGGCGGTCCTACGGGTGTGCCGGCGGCGGTGGCTGCGGCGCAGGCGGCCAGCGTTTGAGCCGCGTCGGGCGTGAAAGTGGAGGTGGAGGTGGAGGTTGAGGTGGATGTTGGCGCCGCCGCGGTTGTGGCTAAGACTGCCGCTGTTCCGGTGGCCGCCGCCGCGGCGGTGGACGCCACAGTGGTTTGAGTGGCGGCTACGCCGGTGCCTACCGCGCCAGCATTGGCGGTGGCGCTGGCGGCGGCGTTTAACGTGGCGGCTACGCTGGTAGATACTGCATTCGCGTTGTTGGTGGCGATAGCGTTGGCCGTCGCGGTCAAATTAGGCGTTCCGGTCGGCGAGGCCGTGCCACTGGGCAGGGGCGTGATGGTGGGAGTGTTAGTAAAAGTGGAACTGGCCGTGAATGTGGGCGACGGGGTGAAGGTCTTGGTGGCCGGGATAAACTGGGTAGGCGTGCTCGGCAGGGTAGACGTGGGGCCGCCGGGTGTGTTGGAAATGGCCAGGGCGGCAGTCGGCGTCAAGGTGGGTGTTATCGGGGTAGCCGACAAAACCTGCGTCGGCGTGGGCGGCAGGGAGGTGGCGGTGGCAATAGGAGTCTCGGGCGCAAATACCAGAGCTATAAAACCGGCCAAATAGCAGGGCACTGTTAGAACAATAATTCCAGTGAGGATAGCGTACATGCGCCGGCGGCGGCGCTCAAGGTCGGAGAAGGCAGGCATATAGGTTTGAAATTGGCAAGTTCTCGTCCCCGATGGCGCGTCCGGGGCAACGTGCGCCGGATAATAGCAGAGGAGTAAGGGGGTGTCAATTCGATGAGAGATGGTACAGTATGAAAGGATTTTGCGCGCTTTTGGGTGTGGTATTATAATCAGCAAGTTATCGTTAGTTTTTACTTTAGAGGAGCGGCTGGGTGGCTGGAAAAACTGATAGCAGTGCAAGCAAAGAACTTGCCGATCTGCGTAAATTAGCGCTGGATATAAAGGCCCTTTTGAGTAGTCAGAAGGATGCTTTGAGCAAGGCCAAACTGTCCCTGCCGCCGGGTGTTTCCGACGGCCTCACCCAGTTGGCGGCCTCGCTTGACCGCATCGGGCGCACGGTAAGCGAGCAGGAGCAGGAACGAATGCAACTGCAAGCCCTGGCCGAAATCTCCAGCGTTGTCAACTCGTCGCTCGACCTGACCACCGTGTTGAACGAAGTGATGGACACCATCGTCAAGCTCACCGGAGCCGAGCGCGGATTCCTCATGCTCAAGAACGACGTCACCGGTGAACTCGACTTCCGCATTGCCCGCAACGTTGACCGTGAAACCCTGCAAGCCTCCTCATTTGAAATCAGCCGGTCCATCGTTAACCGCGTGGCCCAGAGCGGCGAGCCGGTGGTGACCACCAACGCTCAGGAAGACCCGCGCTTCGGCAAGCAGGAGAGCGTCGTCGCCTTTAACCTGCGCTCGATCCTGTGCGTGCCGCTCAAGATGAAGGGCGAACTGACCGGCGTGATTTACGCGGATAACCGTGTCCGCACCGGCCTCTTCAACGAACGCGACCGCGACATCCTGGCCGCCTTTTCAAACCAGGCCGCTGTGGCCATTGTGAACGCCCGGCTCTTCGAGAGCGTCAAACGCTCGCTCGACGAGGTCACCAGCCTCAAGAACCTGCTCGACAACGTCTTCGACTCGATCAACAGCGGCGTCATCACCACCGACGTGACCGACGCGGTGACGCTGTGCAACCGCGCCGCCGAGTCCATTTTGAACATCAACGCCAAAAATGCTCTGGGCGGGCAATACGATATCGTCCTGCCGCCGTTCGACGGCAAGCTGGGCCGGACGCTGAGCGATGTCAAAACGTCCGACAAAGTTGAGTCCTACGAAGTCAGCCCCACTCTGCCCGGTCGCGGTCAGGTGGACTTGAGCCTGAGCCTCTCCCCGCTCAAAGATGCCAACCGTATCACTCAGGGCGTGGCAATTGTGTTGGACGATCAGACGGAAAAGAAACGCCTGCGCAGTAAATTTGAACTTTTTCAACGGATGGTCAGCCCGGCGGTGATCGAGCGGTTGAACCCCAACCGCCTCAAGCTGGGCGGCGACCGCCAACTGGTCACCTGCCTCTTCGCCGACATTCGCGGCTTCACCAACTTCAGCGAACGTCTCGATCCGGTGGTCTTGCTCGACATCCTCAATCGTTATCTCGGGGCGGCGGCGGATGCGGTGCTTCTGCACGAAGGCACGCTCGACAAGTTTTTGGGCGATGCCGTCATGGCCATCTTT
>CAYSIV010000361.1:0-5786 GCA_964431175.1 uncultured Anaerolineales bacterium | reverse complement strand
ATGAACAGCCGAACCGCCAATCCGTTTTACGAAACGTTGGGCTTCTTCGGCGCGCCGCTGGCCGCCCGCATGAACGCAGAGTTGGGTCGCAGCTACTCGACCAGCAAACATCTGAACTGGATTTTCGCTCCCATGTCCGACGCCCGGCCCGGTTGGGGCTGCGAGAACGGACGCTGGGGAAACTATGACGCCTACGGTCTCATGGGAAGCACGACAGACTCCAGCGGCTACGCCTTTTCGATGAACACTTACACCGCCGCCGGCATCATCGCGCCGGTGGTTCGTTACGAACCGCAGTATGCCCGGCTGCTGGGTCGCTGGCTGTTGCACGTCGCCGCCAACGCAAACCTTTTTTACCCGGGCACGCTCCCGACGAACATGCAGTCGAGCGCGGCGTGGGTGCAACAGACAGGGGTGCAAAGCATCTCGTACGAAGGCGTTCGTCACCTCGGCACCACGACGCCTTACGCGACCGGTGACGCCGCCGCGCCGATTCAGGATTTGAATCCCTACGGCACGTGGGGGAGCGGCTGGCTGGCGGCGTTGTTCCAAACGTCGAACGTGCCGGGCATCCTCCAAATTGATTGCGTCGCCACCGAAGCTTTTCCGCCCCCGACATGTCCGACGTATCTTTTTTACAATCCGTATGCAATTGCGAAACAGGTAACCGTGAGCGTCGGGCCGGCGTCGAAGCACCTTTACAACCTCGTCACGGGCGCGTTCCTCGCCACCAATGTTTCAGGAATTGCCACGCTCATGCTGGCGTCGGATTCGGCGATCGTCCTGGCGCTGTGCCCGGCAACGAACGCCATCAGCCAGGCGGGCCAGCGACTCTTGGTTGGTGCCGCCGTCATTGATTACTGGAACGGCACGCGCGACACCGACCAAGACGGTCTGCCGGACTGGTGGGAAAGCCGCTACTTCGGGAGCATCACCAACGCATTGCCCCAGGCGCCGGCGGCCAATGGCTTCAGCAACCTGCAATGCTACTGGTTGGGTTTGGACCCGACCAATCCCAGTTCCACTTTCTGGGCGCAAGCCAGCACCCAGTCCGGCACGGGCTACCCGCAAATCAGTTGGTCTTCGGTCGGTGGCAAGCGCTACGCCGTGGAATATGCCGATAGCTTCACGGTTTCCGGTGCGAGTTTCACGCTGGCACTGATGGTGACGGAAACCAACGTGCCCGCGGGTGTGGAGAGCACGGAAACTTTCGTGGACAACTACACGCTGACCGGCGGTCCGCCGGGCACGAACAGCCGCTTTTACCGCGTGAAGCTGGTGAGCCCGTGAGCCGCCAATCCGTACAGATGCTGTGTTCTTGCTCTTCTCGCGCGGACGGAAGCGTGACCCAGTGAAATGTGTTCCACTGTGACAGTTGCTGAGTTGACCACAGAGCTCATGAGCGTGCGCTGCGGGTCGCCATTTTCTGGCTGGCCGCTTCGGCCCGGACCCCCACGCCGCCGTCGCGGAAATCGAGGCGCTCCCCAAGCGGAAGTTTGAGGCGGATTAACGGCTTGCAAACCGCACGGATTTTTACCACGCTCCCGCACGGTGAAAGATTCAAGCGCATCCAGGCGGCTTTCCCGCCGACAGGGCTCTGACACGGCTTCCGCCGACTTTGCAATCCCCCCAAAAATCACAAGCACGCTTGCGCTGCTGGCGTTGCTGATGAGGACGGGCAGCGGCGGAGCGCAACCAGCCAATTCCCCCGGCGCGAAATCGCCCGAGCCGACGGAGATCAGCCTTGAAGAGTTGCTCAAGATGGAGATTCCCACGGTCGAGGCGGCCTCCAAATACAAACAGAAAACCACCGAAGCGCCCAGCTCGGTCACAATCATCACGGCCGATGAAGTGAAGAAATACGGGCATCGGACTTTGGCGGACATTTTGCGCAGCGCGCCAGGCTTATACACGAGTTACGACCGGAACTATTCCTTTCTCGGTGGCCGCCGTATCATTAAGAAAGACAATAACAATCGCGTGCTGTTGCTGGTGGACGGGCACCGCCTCAATAACAGTTTGTCCGACGGCGCGTTGATCGGGACCGAATTCATCCTGGATGTGGATTTGATTGATCGCGTCGAAATCATTCGCGGTCCGGGCTCAAGTCTTTATGGGAACAACGCATTTTTCGGCGTCATCAACGTGATCACGCGCAAGGGCCGCGACATGACCGGGCTGGGGGCGGAACTTTCCGGCGAAGCGGCCAGCTTTGACAGCTACAAGGGTCGGGTGACTTACGGGAAGAAATTCAAAAACGAATTGGAGCTGCTGCTGTCCGGCTCGATTTACGAAAGCGCCGGCGATGAACGACTGTTTTTCGAGGAGTTCAATACGGTTGGAAACAACCACGGGGTCGCCCAAAACGCGGACGCCGACACGTTCAAAAGTTTTTTTGGCAGCATCGCGTTGCACGATTTCAGCTTGGAAGGCGCTTTCAGCACGCGTGAAAAAAGAAATCCGACCGCGCAATTTCTGACGGACTTCAACGACCGGCGTTTGCGGACGACGGATGAGCGGAGCTATGTGAATTTGAAATTCGCCCATGAGTTTCCCGACCTAGTGGATGTCACGGCGCGGGTTTATTACGACGCGCACGATTTCAACATCGGCGAGCCTTACGGCGGTGTGCTGTTCAAAGACCAGCAGGCGGGCGAATGGTGGGGCGCGGAGCTGCAGCTGACCAAGCGGTTGTGGGACAAGCATACGCTGACCTTCGGCGGAGAATACCGCGACGATTTTCGCCAGGAACAGCAGTTTGTTGAGGTGGCAACGGGCGCGGTTTCCAAGAACGTCCATCGCGACCGGCAAAACCACGGCGTTTATTTTCAAGGTGATTTCGCGGTGGTTACGAATCTGCATTTCAATGCGGGGGTGCGTTATGACCAATACGGCGATCTTGATCCAGCGTTTAATCCGCGCCTGGCGCTGATTTACAATCCCCTCGAACAAACGGTGTTCAAATTCATTTACGGCACGGCCTTTCGGGCGCCGAATTTTTATGAACTGAGTGACCCGCGCAATCAGAACATCCAGCCGGAGACCATTACGACCTACGAACTGATTTATGAGCAGGGCATCGGCAAGCATCTGCGGTCGTCCGTGGCCGGTTTTTACAATCAAATTGACAAATTGATCGTGTTCAATTCAGACGTGGGCCATCAGCGGTTCGAAAACCTGAACGAGGTTGAGGCCAGGGGAGTGGAACTTTCGCTGGACGGGTTCTGGCCCAGCGGGCTGCGCGGCCGGGTCAGTTACACTTTCCAGGAAACGGAGGATACCACCACCGGCCAAGTGCTGACCGATTCACCACGGCATTTGGGCAAGCTGAATCTCAGCGTGCCGCTGGTCAAAGAAAAAGTTTTCGCCGGTCTGGAATTTCAATACACCAGCGTGCGGACGACCACGCGGATCACGCCGACGGGAACAAGAGAGGCGGGATCGGATGCCAGCGGCTTTGGGATCGTCAACTTCACGCTGTTCAGCCAGAATCTGGTGAAGGGAATGGAGCTTTCGGCCGGCGTCTATAACGTGTTGGATCGGAAATACGGCGATCCCTCAACTCCATTCCATCAACAAGACATCATTGAACAGAACGGGCGCACGTTTCGGTTGAAACTCACTTACAGGTTTTGAAGTATGAAGTCGCGGAGAACCAACGCTCGAATTTTTCCGGAATCGCAACCGAACCACAGCCGCGCTGGAATGCTGGGCAAAGGGAGTCGGATTCAGCCGGCTTCGCCAGCTGGCTCCCGCACGCCATCGCTGCGTTGGCGGCGGCTCGTCTTCCTGCTTATCGCCGTCTCCGCGAAGTGCCTTGCTCAAATAGGCGGGCCGCCGGGGATTATAACCCAACCGAAAAGTCAGACCGTCATCCAAGGAACAAATGTGACGTTCTCGGTGGTCGTCTCCAGCGTCAGTTACCCGACTTACCAATGGCGGTTCGCCCGCGAAGCTAGGAATAATATTCCCGGCGCGACCAACAGCAGCTACACAGTAACAAACGCGCAAGCTACGAACGCAGGAGATTACTCCGTTGCGGTGACCAACGCTGTTGGATATACAAACAGTGCAGTTGCGCAACTGACGGTGCGTGTGCCGCCGTTGATCACGCGCCAACCGCAGGGCACAAACGTGACCATCGGAAGCCCGGTAACTTTTGATGTGGGAGTCGAAGGTTCGCCAACGCTGAGATTTCAGTGGCGATTCAATGGAGCTGACATTTTCGGAGCCACAACCCAAGGCTATACAAACTCCAATGTCCACGCTGCCGATGGAGGGGATTATTCTGTGGTGATAACGAATGGCGTCGGTGCTACAAACAGCATCGACGCGCATTTGACTGTCACCGTTCCAGCGCTTCGGTTGACCTCGCCGCAACGCCTGGCGACGGGCTCGTTTCAATTCTACGTGTCAGGAGTGTCAAACCAGCCCTATGTCGTGGAAGGCTCAGACAACCTAACGAACTGGACGCCGCTCAACACCAATGCGTTGAGCAATGGCACCTCCCTCTTTGTGCATACGCAGGCGACTGCGTTCGACCACCGCTACTACCGTGCGAAATCTCAGTGAAAGACTTTTAATGCCATCCGGTGCTGCCAGATCGTTCCGCCGTCCTCGCCGCGTGCCAGGGCTGATGGGACTCCTGCTCACGCTTTGGCTCACTGCAATCTTTCCCGGCTGGGCGAACGGGCAGACCAGTCCGAAAACTCCATACCAGCTCAAGGCGCTCTTTCTTTTTCACTTTGCCAGATACACCGAGTGGCCCAAGGAGGCATGGCCGGCTGAAAACCAGCCGTTCGTGCTGGGCATCCTCGGCAACGACCCGTTCGGCAAGGACATTGACATCATCAACGGCAAGACGGTCAAAGACCGCAAGTTGGTCGTGAAATATTTTTCCACGGTCGAGGAAGTGGCGGGCTGTCAGTTGCTCTTCATCGCCTCCTCGGAAACCAACCAACTGGCCCAAATTCTCAAGGCCCTGGAAAAGACCAGCATCCTGACCATCGCCGAAGGCGCCGGTTTTCTTGAGGCCAACGGCATGATCAGTCTGGTGACCGAACAGAAAGGCACCGGCACGCAAACCGTCGGCTTTGAAATCAACCTGCCGGCGGCGCAGAAGGCGAATTTGAAGCTCGACGCCCAACTTTTGAAGCTGGCCAGAAACGCGCCCCGACCATGAAATCCTTCCGGGACCTCTCCATCAAAAGCAAGATGACGGGGATCATCATGCTGACCAGTTGCATCGCGTTGCTGTTGGCGTGCGCGGCGTTCGTCGCTTGCGAACTCTTCACTTTCCGCAGCAACCTCGTCTCGGAAATGGCCACGCTCGCGGACATCACCGGCAAGAACTGCATGTCCGCCCTCGAATTCAACCAGCCGGAGAGCGCCGAGGGGGTAACGCTGCTCACCCTCATCGCCGACAAACGGATCATCGCCGCCTGTATCTACAAGGAGGGAAAAGTTTGGGCGAAGTTCCCGGAGACGCTCTCGGAGGCTGATTTTCCGCCAGCGCCTCCGGCGACGGACCATCGGTTTGGAGATTTCCTCGAATTGTACCGGCCCATTTACGGACGGGACAACCACGAGCTGATCGGCACGATTTTTCTGCGGTCCAACCTGGACCAAATGTATTCCCGCCTCTGGCAATACGTCGGCATCGTGGCGGCGGTGCTCGTCGTCGCCTCCATCATCGCGCTGCTCATCTCCGCCGGGCTGCAGCGCGTCATCTCGAGGCCGTTGCTCGCGCTTTCGGCCACGGCGCGGACCGTTTCCGACAAACAGGA
>CAYSIV010000360.1:0-5792 GCA_964431175.1 uncultured Anaerolineales bacterium | reverse complement strand
ACGCTCGATGAACGGAAGTCCGCTGTGCGCCGGTAGAACCGCCGGTCAAAGACTGGACCAGGGCTCGCCCCGCGCATGAGCCCTGTTTTCGGCATGATTCTCCAACGCATGGGGCTGGGGCTGCTCACCCTGTGGGCGGTCTCGATGATCATTTTCCTAATGGTCGAGATGCTGCCGGGCGATTTCGCCACGGCGATCCTTGGCCAGTCGGCGACGCCGGATACGGTCGCCGCGTTCGAACGTCAGCTCGGCCTGGATCGCCCGCCGGTGGAGCGCTACGTGGGGTGGCTCATCGGCATTCTCGGCGGCGACTTCGGCAATTCCTTCGCTAGCGCGGGTAGCCTCGCCGGCCACGAACGCACCGTCGCCTCGCTGATCGTGCCGAGGCTGAAGAACACCCTCTTCCTCGCGAGCCTCGTCGCGCTCGTCGCCGTGCCGATCTCGCTTGTCCTCGGGCTCCTCACGGCGCTCTACCGCAACAGCGTCTTCGACCGGATGGTGAACCTGGTCACGCTAACCACGATCTCGGTCCCCGAGTTCTTCTTGGCCTACATCCTGAGCCTTGTTTTCAGCCTCAGAACGCACAAGCACCTCTACGCGGGACAGAGCTCATCCGAGGCGCATGACGAGCCCGCGCTCGGCGCCCAGCTCTGGAAGAACATCGCGACCCTCATCGTCGCCACCGGGGCCAGCGTCGGCACTCCGCCCGGCATCACGATTGACGGCAAAAAGGTCGTGTCGTACTGGGAAGCCATTTTGCAAGAGTCGTTTCCCCGGTCGGCCATCATCATCGGCGGCGGCGCGATTGGCGTCGAGTTTGCCACTGTCTGGAACGCTTACGGCTCGGACGTGACCATCGTCGAAATGTTGCCGCGACTTGTGCCGTTGGAAGACGAAGAAGTGAGCAAGGAGCTGACCAAAGAGTTCACCAAGAAAGGCATCAAGGTCAAGGCCGGGACGAAGTTCGAGAGCATTGATGCTTCTGGCGAAAAGGTGAAGGTGAAAGTGAGCGGCGAGGACAGCCCGCTTGAGGCCGATCAGGTGTTGGTCGCCACCGGCTTCAAGCCGAACAGCAAAGGCATCGGACTGGAAGCCGTCGGCGTCAAAATGAACGGGCGCGGCTTCATCGAAATTGACGACGGGATGCGGACGAACGTGCCCGGTGTTTGGGCCATCGGCGACGTGACCGGAAAACTTTTGTTAGCCCACGTCGGCTCGGCCCAAGGCATCGTCTGCGCCGAAACGATCGCCGGCCACGACACGGTGGCGCTCGACTACGACATGATGCCGCGCGCCACCTACTGCCAGCCGCAGGTCGCTTCGTTTGGCTACACCGAAGCCCAGGCCAAAGAAAAAGGTTACGAAGTGAAGACGGCCAAGTTCAACTTTCAGGCCAACGGCAAGGCGCTCGGCCTGGGCGACTACACTGGCTGGATCAAGATCGTCGCCGATGCCAAATACGGCGAGATTCTTGGCGCACACATGATCGGCCCCGAAGTCACCGAACTACTGCCAGAGCTCACCCTGGCTCACAATCTTGAACTGACCGCTGAAGAAATTGCCCGCAACGTCCACGCCCACCCTACGCTCTCCGAAGTGATCATGGAGGCGGCGCACGGGCTAACCGGCGGATACATTCACGCATAGTCTGATAGTCGAGTAGTCTGGTAGTCGAGCAGACCACTCGACTCCTTGACCATCGGGCTGACAAACCATGTCCCTTTTAGCCATTTCATTTTGGATTCACTTGATCGGGATTTCGATTTGGGTCGGCGGCTCCTTGCTCGTGCCGTTGGTAATCCAGCCAGCCATCATGTCCTTGGAGCCGCCATCCCGGATGAAACCAATGGCGGCCATCTCCCAAAAACTTACCCCACTGTTCGCCGTCTCCATTGTGCTCACCTTCCTTTCCGGCATCTACCAGTCGGCCATCATCTTCGGCTTGAAGTGGCCGCCAGTTCTGATCATCAAAGTCATTGTCGCCGTGCTGATGATGGCCAACGGCTTTTATCTCGGCGTCGTCCTCGCCAGGCGGGTGGGCACGCTGGCCCCGGCCCCTGGCACGCCGCCTTCCCCCGAATTTCTCAAAGCGCAACGGTTGTTGGGGATGCATGGTTGGATTCAGGCGGGGATGGCTGTCGTCGTTCTGCTCCTGGTTGGAATCCTGACCTCGTGATTTTTCTGTCCGATCACCCTTTTTCGTAACGCGGCACACAAAGCAGGTCGCAATCAAACACTACAGCGAATTTGGGGATGGAACGAATTCGTTCGCGAAGCGCCCCCCAACTCGTTGTAGTGTTGAGCGGCCTAAAAATCTTTGCGGTCAAAGCAGTTTAGCCGCCTCCTCTCCGCCCAGCCTGATAGTTTCTGACAGCCTCCCCGTTTATAATACCCCTCGTATCAGACAAATCCATTTGCCACAAAGTCACCAGGACTCAAAGACACAAAGAAAACTTGGTGGCTTTGCGCCTTCGTGACTTCGTGGCGAATCGTCTTGAATGAGGGAAATTTATGCGTGAAGTTGCAATTCTTGGAATAGGCCAGACACCCATTGGCGAACATTGGGAACTGTCGCTCCGCCACCTCGCCGGGGAAGCCGTCATTGCGGCCCTGGCCGATGCTCACATTGACCCGCCGCAGGTGGAAGCGCTCTACGTGGGCAACATGCTCTCTGGCCCGCTCAACCGGCAGGAAAACATTGGGGCCATGATCGCCGACTGGGTTGGCTTGCGTGGTATTGAAGCCATGAAGATCGAAGCCGCGTGCGGTTCCGGCGCGGCGGCTTTTCGCTCTGGCCTGATCGCCGTCGCCTCAGGCGCGTGCGACATAGTGGCCGTCGTCGGCGTGGAGAAGATGACCGAGACGGTTGGCCCGACTACCACCTCCAGCCTGGCCACCGCTGCCGACGCCGACTGGGAAACGGCGCAGGGCCTCTCGTTCGTCGCCATCAACGCTCTCGTCATGCGCCGCTACTTGCACGAGTTCGGCTGGAAGCACAACGACTTTGCGCCGTTCTCGATCAACGCCCACGCCAACGCCGCCCACAACCCCAACGCCCGCCTGCGCGAAGCAATTAGCCAAAGGGATTACGCGCGCGCGCGTATGGTGGCCGACCCGATCAACCTGCTCGATGCGTCGCCGATTGGCGACGGAGCCGCCGCCATTATTTTATGCCCCGCCAATCACGCCCGGCCTAACGGCCAGCCGGCCATCATCGTGGCCGCTTCGGCCTCGGCCACCGACTCGCTGGCGGTACATGATCGTGATGATCCTTTATACCTGGCGGCGGCGGGACAGTCAGCGCAAAAAGCATATGCTCAGGCGGGTATCCAGCCGCAAGACCTTGACCTCTTTGAATTGCACGATGCCTTTTCGATTATGGCCGCGCTCTCGCTCGAAGCCTGCGGCTTTGCCGGGCGTGGGCAGGGCGTGCGGCTGGGGTTGGACGGAGAAATCAGCCCGGGGGGCAAAGTGCCGGTGGCCACTCGCGGCGGTCTCAAGGCGCGCGGCCATCCGGTGGGCGCGACCGGAGTTTATCAACTGGTGGAAGTCGTTCAACAGTTGCGGGGCGAGGCTGGTGAGACTCAAGTGCCGGATGCCAGAATCGGCATGGCCCAAAACATTGGCGGGTCGGGGGCAACAGTGGTAACGCATATTCTCAAGCGGCGATAGTGTTTTAGGGCTGTTGCAAAGTCCATTGACAGGCGCTACTTTGTATGGCGTGGGAGCGGGTTGCACCCGCGATTTGTGCTGTGCTTGTCAGGTTATGTCGCGGTTACAAACCGCTCCCACGACTTTGCAACAGCCCTGGGTAGTGTTTTACCCGACTTGTGCAATTTAGGCACTTGACTATACTAGGCAGTGACTCGCTTGACCTTGGAGGATATGCTGATGCGCAAATCATTGGTTTACTCAATTACCGTTTCTTTCTTGCTGTGCGTTGCTCTGGTGCTGGCGGCCTGCACCCGCTCGGCGACTACTCCTACCGTTCCTGATGTTACTCAGGAAGGAGTTGCCGGCGGCCCCGATGCGAATACGGCGGCCACCCAATCAGTTCAAGCAACGAATAACGCCGCACTATCAAACCTGCTCTCTCAAGGCCAGACGCAAACAGCGGCGGCGGCTGCGGCAGGCGGCCAACAGCCTGCGGCTGGCACGACCGTTGTCCCCGCCGGACCGTCAGCTACGCCTACCGCGGCAGTTGTGGTAGCCACCACGCCCGCCCCCGCCGCCACCGGCCCCAGGCAATACACGGTGAAGTCGGGTGACTGGCTGTTCAAGATCGCGCGCGAAAACGGCGTCTCACCACAAGCGTTGATCGCCGCCAACCCGAAAATTAATCCAAATGCGGTTCTTATTCCGGGCACAGTGCTCACCATTCCTGGCTCCAGCACGCCCGTGCCGGGCTCGACGACTACCGGCCAGAAGACTTACGTCGTCAAGGGCGGCGATAACCTGTTCCGCATTGCGTTGAATAATGGCACTACGTATCAGACGCTGGCCCAGCTTAACGGCCTCTCTGCGCCGTATGTTGTTTTCCCGGGGCAGGTTCTCAAACTGCCGTAACGGTTACCTTCCTGCAGACCTCACAGGTCTCGCCCACTCCGCTTCACTACGGGGTGCTTCGCAAGACCTGTGAGGTCTAACAAGAAACCCGGCCTTGCGAGGCCGGGTTTCTCCGTTTATGGAGTGCTCATGTTAGAAGTGGTATCGTCGCAGCAAGTGTTTTCGGGGCGGGCGTTCAATCTGCGGGTGGATCAAATCCGGTTGAAGAATGGCGTGGTGGCGCAGTGGGAAGTGCTGGAGCACACCGGCGGGGTGGCCGTTGTGCCGCTCGACGCCGATGGCAACGTGGTGCTGGTGCGACAATATCGCCACTCGGTGGGCGAGACGCTGTTGGAATTGCCCGCCGGGACGGTGAAGGCGGGCGAGGATTTTGCCCTTTGCGCCGGGCGCGAACTGCAAGAGGAGATCGGAATGGCCGCCGCCAGTTTGGAATTGTTGGGCGAGTTCTATTTGGCCCCCGGCTACTCGGCTGAACTCATGAAGGTCTACCTGGCTACCGGCCTCACCCCCGCTTCCCTGCCACAGGATTTCGACGAAGACATTCAAGTGGAGCGGATTCCGTTTGAAGAAGCAGTTCGCCTGGCAATTCATGGCGGCTTCCGCGACTCAAAGTCAATCGCGGGGTTGCTGTTGGCGGCTCACTTGAGGAAATGACGAAGGACGAATGACCGCTACGCGTGACGAAGTGTGCCTTCGCCCTTCGTCTGTCGTCTTTCGTCGGGCAATTTATGGCTCTCGACTCTGAGCGCAGACATCGTCAGGAATCGGCAGACCGGCTCTTTCGGCTGGGGCGCACCTGCGTCAAGGAAGGCCACAAGGATGAAGGCCGCCGCTATTTGGAGCGGGCGGTTGAGCAAGACCGCGAGCATTCGGACGCCTGGTTGTGGCTTTCGGCGACGACGGATGATCCGCTCGAACAGAAGAAATATCTGGAGTGGGCCATCGCCGCCAACCCCAGCAGTCCCGAAGCGCGGCGCGGGCTGGCGATCCTTGAAGGGCGGCTGAACCCAAAAGACATTTTGCCGCAAGGGGTGGGGGTTGAACCGCAGAACCCGGTTGAACCGGCAGAGGCGGTTGCCCGGCGAACTTTCGTGTGCCTGCGGTGCGGCGGCGCTCTGCGCTTCGATCCGGAGATTGTCGATCTCAAGTGCAGTAACTGCGGCTACGTCGAAGTCGTCGAAGAAGCGCCGATGGCGGATGTGCAACAAGTGCTGGATGTGACTCTG
>CAYSIV010000359.1:3671-5810 GCA_964431175.1 uncultured Anaerolineales bacterium | reverse complement strand
TGAGATGGGACGAGTATAGGTTTTCCCGACGCAGCAAGGCGCCGACTTGGCCGGGTTGCATGCAGGCGTCGGCTTCCTGCAGAATGCGTTGCTTATACTCGGCGGTGAAGCGTCGGTGTTCGGCCCTGACGGCGACTTTCGGGTCAGGCACAGTCGTCGCTAACTTGCCGTTATTATGCTCTAGGGTACCTGCTTGGTTGTAAGACATGGCTCAGTTTCTCTCTCCGCCCGCTACAGTAATTGTTTACGAAAGTTGTTTCACTCATTGTGACACAAAGGGACCGCTTGCGCCCGACTCGGCTACGACTCGCTCTCGCGGAGTTCCGTGCATTTCCGGCGAGTCTTCCCCGCGAAGGAATCTGTACTTCACCGCCGAGCGGGTGAAGTGAACCGTTAAGCCTCTTCGCAATCTAACACTGCTCGCCACCATCGCACGATGATCGTCATCAGCGACTACAATCCAACATGGCCCAAAGAGTTTGAAGTTCTCCGGTTATCTCTTCTGGGATGCCGCGCTGGATTGGGCGAGACACACCGGTTGGAAGCCTTAGGTGACTGTCACCGGGTAATGCTGTGCGGTGAAATTCAGGCATTTCTCTCCCCGGTGACAGTCACCTGACAGAGCCGCTCACCCGCAGTAATCCATCGCCGTCTGCGCCAGAATGTGAGCCATCTCTTCCACCGACCCCAAATCCACCCACTCCTCTTTGGCGTGCGCGCCCATCGAAGCCCTGCGCTACGAGTAGCTGGTGGCCCATACAGTAGCGCCGGGGTGATTGCGCTTGCAGTGCGTCTGAGGTAAATTGAATGGCGTATTATCCCAACCGCCGGGTCGGCATAATGTCCAAAGCGGGATATTGTGCGAAATGTCGATCGGGCGATTGACTAGTTGGCGTGTACGCCAACGGCTAATGAGTGTGAAATATGAAACGCAGACGTTCACAACATTTGTCTATTATTCCCATACTTATATCGAGCGCGATGATGTTTGGTTGTTCAACGTCGCCTCCCAACCCGTCTACACCGACCAGTATCCCGACGCCAGTGTTACTTCTGGAGACTGCATCTCCAACCACACCAGTCCTAAATTCCTCGATTAGCATCCTGCTGGATGATTTCAGCCCACAACCCTATCAAGGAGAATCTGTTTACCCATTCAACCGCCTTGAGGGTGATCGTGGCGCAATCAATGATAGCATTCTGGCTTGGGACAATGGGCAGGTTACCACCACAATTTCCCAAGGAGAAAACTGGGGAGGCGTATGGATGAGCCTCAACCATCCAATACGTGAAGGACTGCCCATTAATTTCTCGGCGATTTTACCGGCACAAATATTGCCAGCGTATCAAAGCCAGATCACAGGCATGACGGTTCACATTGCGAGTGGAACACCGAACAGAACATTCAAACTGGAACTCAAGGATGACGATAAGTTGAGTTGGGAAGAAGAAATCATTCTGCAGGGCGGAGCACAAGTCTTAAGCTTTAACTTGCCGGCCCTGGAGAATATCAATCAACTCGTTTGGGTTCTGGATCATGCAAACCCCGGTGACACCGTCGTTCTTGAGCGCGTATCGTTTACTGCTACAACTCAGGTCACGGATACAGCAACCGCCGCGTTCGTGTGGAGCTATGGAATGCTTCTGAACAACTGGAATCCGGCAACAGGGCTGGTGCGCGATAAAGCAAAGGATGCGAGTGGTGAATTTGACGCGATTCAGGCTACGGGCAGTCTCGCCGCGGCGACCGCCATCGCCGAACAACTGGGTGTTGTCGAACGCGCGGACGCAACCCAAATTGTGAATAAGATCAGCGAGGCTCTGTTAGTTAACGTGCCTCGGTCCCATGGTTTATGGCCTCATTGGGTCAGAGTTTCACCTGCGGGCGAATTCGTGATTGTGGAAAACACAGAATGGTCTTCTGTCGATACAGTGATCGCCGCCATTGGTTTACTTGAGGCGCAAAGTGGATTAGGGATGGATACCTCGGGCACGGAGCACATGCTTCAGGAAATTGAATGGGCCAATTTGGTTACACCCAACGGAATCTCTCATGGATACACCTACTCAGGCGATCTGATCCCTTATGCCTGGGATGCTTTTGGCGGGGAAAGTTGGCTGGTTGAATTGGCTTACGCG
>CAYSIV010000359.1:0-3661 GCA_964431175.1 uncultured Anaerolineales bacterium | reverse complement strand
TGACCGGTCAGGTTGCTCCACTCGCTTATCCTTCTCCACCTACAGCCAACGGGTCGGGCTTCATTGACGAGTTGGCATGGTTATTTGTGCCGCCACCCTCTGGACAGGATTATTGGGGAACAGACTGGAAGTCATACCGGTCCACAGCAGTAGATAATCAAATCTCATATTACTCTGCGCCTAATTCAACATCTTGTCTTGCCCAACTTGGTTTGTTCGGGTTGTCTGCTGGTGAGGTGCCAGCGCCATCGCTGGTTGCTCAGGATAATATTTATCAGGCTTATGGCATCGGAGGCGCTTTTGCGCCTGCAAACGATGGATCAGCACTGGGCACGCCAGTTGTTGCCCCGCATTACTCGGCGATGATCGCGTCTCTCCGTCCGGAAGAAGCGATCAAGATGTGGGACTGGCTGATTGCTAATGGGATTTTCTCTCCGCTAAACAACATCGAAAGTTTGATGTTCCCGGCAAACGCAAATTGCGCTCCTACAACTATCGTATGGAACCAACTAAAGGGGTCATGGAATCTTTCCTTACAAACCCTGGGATGGGGACGGTATCTGGCTGAGCGCGATAAACAAATCCCTATATTGTGGCAGGCGATAACAACGAATTCGCTTTTGAAAAAAGGGTATCACCTTTTAGCGCCCAATGAGCCATCACTCATCGCCGCATATATTCCACAGCCAAATGAAACAGCCACAACACCGATATGGGATAACACCCAGGTCTCTTGCGATGGGAAGCCATTGAATATGTGGGGCTCACCGGGAACATATCTCTATAAGCGCGATGGCGGTGCTCTCCTGACCGTAACGTTGAAACCAGGAGAGGCAAGTCCCAGCTTTGGGATTAGTGCCCCACCTGGGATCAGCACATCATCAGGGGCGGGCACGGGAACTGAGAACATAACAACAGAGCTGGGAACCTTTCAAGCCACAAGGGCAGGTGGAGGAGGAGCATACAGCGTACTTACGGGAAGACTTGATTACATGAAAGGCACATACCAAAAAAACGAATGGTACGTATGCGGGTATGGTTTAATCAAACACATTTCCTCAGATACCGGAATAAAAACGCCCGGAGACTATTCTTATTCGAATAGCGAAGATTTAGTCTTATTATCCTTCACCCCTCTTACTACAAACGAATCCCATATCCGCTACATTCTCGCTGACATCCAATTAGGCAACGTCGCCGATGAGTATCGCGCCAACATTACGGACGAAGAGACTGCCGAGGCTCTGCGCCGCTGGGACGCGGGTGTTCGACTTGGTCACATCGAAAAATTCGAGCGCAAAACAATTAATGGGCAATGGCGAATTGTTTATGCCGGGACAGAGAATCTTGTCAATGGCTTGGATGTCAATTTAACCAGTGATCCAAACACCACGCCAACGCCAATCCTGTCTTCAACGCCAAGACCATGGGCGGTATCGCGAGAATGTGAATATCCTGATAAGGAGACAGTCGGCCAAATGCTTGAGTGGGCAGTCAAATTCAGGCATTTCTCCCCGGTGACAGTCACCTGGCAGAGCCGCTCACCCGCAGTAATCCATCGCCGTCTGCGCCAAAATGTGGGCCATCTCTTCCACCGATCCCAAATCCACCCACTCCTCTTTGGCGTGCGCGCCCGCGCCAGCCGGCCCCATGATCACCGTGTCAACGCCGGCGGCGGCGAGCAAGGCCGCATCCATCCAAAACGGGCGGCCCACGAATGGCGGAGGCTTCACCAGCAAATCGGTGGCAGCGCGGGCCAATGCTGTGACGATGGGAGCTTCCGCCGACACTTCAAATGAGTCACGGGCCAGCAAAGTTTTGAGCGTCGCTTTGAACGACGGGTCAGCCGCCGACAGCTTGTCAACGATCTTCTGCAATTCACCGGCCACTTGCGCCTCGGTCTCGCCCGGAATGGTGCGGCGTTCGATTTGCAGTTTGGAGCTGGCGGCGTACATGCTCAACTCGGTGCCGCCCTGCAACCTGGCCGCGTGCAGTGACGGCGGCCCGGCCAGTGCGTGTGGCTCGCGGGCGCGAAGCTCCTGCTCCAGCTTGTCGAGTTCTGCCAGAAAGCGGCCCAGGCGCATGTTGGCGTCAATGCCTTCGTCGAAACGACTGCCGTGCGCCGCCCGGCCCAGCACTTCCACTTCGAGCCAGATGAAGCCTTTATGCGCCAGGCAGATTTCCATCTCGGTCGGCTCGGTGACAATGGCCGAATCCACTTTGCAGTGTTTGATCACTTCTGCTGTGCCAATGCTGGCAAACTCTTCGTCGGCCACAGCCGCAATCAGCAAGTCGCCGCGCAACGAAGCGCCCGAGTCCGCCAGCGCCTTGGCGGCGGCCAGACACGCCGCCAGACTGCCCTTCATGTCGTACGCGCCACGTCCAAACATCTTGCCGTCTCGAACTTCAGCCGAGAACGGTTCGGGCATGCCGTCCACGCCGACTGTGTCCATATGTGCGTTGAGCATGAGCGACTTGCCGCCGCCCTGGCCTTTGAGCGCCCCCACCACACTGGGGCGGCCCGGTTCGGCTTCGTAGATTGCCGTTTCCAATCTCAGGCGGCGAAACGAGTCGGCTACGTAGTTGGCAATGGCGGCTTCCCCGGCTCCGCCCGGCACGAGTGAAGGATTGATCGAGTTAATGCGGATCAGATCGGCGAGGGTAGTGAGGAGATAGTGGCGATCAATGTTCATCCCAAGCTCCGCCGATCATAACGGCAGTTCAAAGCCGATACCTCGCTCTTTGGCCCGTTGATAGAGGCGGATGGCTGTCGCCATGTCGTCTAGCGCCAGCCCCAAATTAATGCTCATCGTCCGCTCGGCCTCCGACTCGCGCCCCGGTTTCTGCCCGGCGGCGATTTCGCCCAGGTCGGCATAAGCCTCCGGCGTGGTCTGGAAATACCCCTCCTGACGATAGTAGCGCATCTGGGCCAGATCGTCGGTCGCCAGTTTATCAACTTCATGGAGGGCGGCCCCCTGCCAACACGAATCAAAATCCACCGGCGAGGCAAAAGCGCCCTCAGCCAGCCAGCCGGGTTCGATGAGCGGCTTGGGATATTTCAAAATTGGCCCACTGCTGACCACAATATCGAGGCCTTTGACTGCTTCGGGCAATGTCTTCACCGGCTCAATATCTAATTGCAATTGCTCACTCATCTCCCCGGCAAAACGTTCGGCGATCTCCGGGTAGAGGTCGTAGGCTTTAACCTGCTTGATCTTGAACAGGCAGGCCAGCGCTTCCAGATTACTGCGCCCTTGCACCCCGCAAGCCACAATGCCGACCGTGGAACTATTCGCGCGGGCGAGATATTTCGCGGCCACGGCGGTGGCCGCGCCAGTGCGCTTGGCCGTGATCCAGGTGCAGTCCATTACCGCCAGCGGGACGCCGGTCTCGGGGTCATTGAGAATCAGGAGGCCGGAGATGTAGGGCAGACCTTTGGCCTGGTTGGCCGGGTAGCCGGACACCCACTTGAGGCCAGCCGCCTCCAGGCTGGGAATGTAGGCCGGCATGGCATGGATGAAGGATTCGGGGCGGGTATGGATGCCCGGCTTGGGTGGCATCTCCACCCTTCCAGCGCCCTTCTCCTTAAACATCGCCTCCAGAGCCTCGATAATTTCCATCATCGGAAACCGGAGAACTTCTACGTCATCTCGCGAGAGAT
>CAYSIV010000358.1:2373-5828 GCA_964431175.1 uncultured Anaerolineales bacterium | reverse complement strand
CAGGCGCCAAAGTCTTCCGATGATATCACATAGCATTTCGTATTGATGGATCTTGAAACAGGAAGTGTTTGCGGAGCGATGGCCCAGAAAAACTAAAGACCCGTGAGCGGTTGCGCGGGGTTGTATTTTGGGTTCTATTTTTCCCTATTTTTCCTCATTCATCCGAGGGGATTTTCGTCGCAGCGACGGTGAGAGCTTATTTCTTTTAAGCAGAGGGTCGTTGGTTCGAGTCCAACACGGCTCACTTCTGTTCCTGCGAACGAAGGTTGAGCGCGTTATTTTCCCTTCGACAATAATCTTATTTATTGGCTCCGGTATTTGCTATTTTAACCAGGATTCGCAGCGCTTCGTTCACTGATTTCTCATTCTTAAAAACTCTGGCCACATCCGGCGCGAGAACAACTACATTCGTTTCCGATGCATAACGCTCGGCATATTTCCCCTTAACTTTATTCTTAAGTTTTGAGAAATCGTATTCTGGCCGCAATTCGTCCCGTGATCGATTATTTTTCTTCTTCATAAGAATCCTTCTCTGCTGTTGTTGCTTTTCTAGCACTGATGATTCGAATAGCATCAACTCGATCCGTATGTGATACAAGGAGAACCTGTCCAGTTCTTGATCTTCCGATAGTTAGAAAGCCATCTTCCTCGACTGAATGATCCGGATCATCAAAAGTCATTGATTCGGAATCCCCAAAAACCGTCGCAGCTTCCTTGAAAGAAATACCATGTTTTCTTTTGTTGATGGTTGCCTTGTTGGGATCCCATTCAAACCTCACTAAGTAATAATACAGGCCATGGACTGGAGTGACAATAAAGTTGTGTATTCCGGTTGCAACTGGTTGCATTTTTGGGTCTATTTTTCCCTATTTTTCCTCATTTTTCCGAGCGGCTTTCCGTCGTGTCGAGGGTGAGAGCCGCTTTCTTTTAAGCAAGAGGGTCGTTGGTTCGAGTCCAACACGGCTCATTTGATTTCTTCCGATTATCATCGATCATGCCTGAAGTGTGTCTTTATCGGAGTGATGTCACACCATAAACAGTTGATCGAATCATCAACTTGTGAATCGCGTTATAATCCACCTGCATGGAAAGTCTTGCCGGTTCAACCATAGGACCTTACGAAATTGTCGAGCTGATTGGGGCGGGTGGAATGGGGAAAGTTTATCGTGCACGCGGAAACAGGAAAAGGTTTATCGGCAAAGACACCCCGAAAAAACTCCCTTTTACTCAGTACTGTTTCATCATTTCGACCGTTTTGTGGGCGAATACGATCTGCGCTTTGAAAAACACTGCGGAGCCTGGCGGCCCGTCAACCGCCATCTGAAACAACTCAGACCCACGCACCTGAAGATTCCCAAAGTCAATACACAAAAGAACGCAAAGCCTCCTGGGCCGCCTTGATCAAACTGATCTATGAAGCCGATCCCTTACTATGTCCCAACTGTCATACACAGATGAAAATCATCTCTGTGATCAAAGAGGGAGATGTCATCGACAAGATTCTGGATCATCTGTCATACAAGTTTGAAGTCCTGCCGCTCCCTGCCCGTTCTCCACCGCCTGACTCCTCTCCCTGTGATTCGCACTTCCCACTCGATCCTCCTGTCTGGACCGAAGGTGATTAACTCTCACCCGATTCAGACTCTCGGTTCCATCGGTTGAAGTGTCTTCGTTGCATGACTGGAACGCGGATGAAAAACGCATGTTGATCGAAAAGGCTTATAAGACCCTTCCTGACGGCGGTGCTTTTATTATTGCTGAAGCGATCATCGATGATGAAAGGCGCAAGAATGCCTTCGGCTTACTCATGAGTTTGAACATGTTGATTGAAACACGCGGCGGTTTCGACTACGCAGGCGCCGATTGCTGCTCCTGGGTGAAGGATGCCGGATTTCGCCATACACGCGTCGAACACCTGGCTGGGCCCGATTCGATGGTAGTGGGTATCAAGTAACTAGAGACACCTTTGTGTCTCCGCGGTTTCACTTCCAGGTGAGGAGCCAGATATCGGAACCGTTGGCGCCGTGCTCGAAATATAGCGTGCGATCATCGCGTGACAACACGGGATTATCGACATAAGATCCCGGCGAAGCTACAAGAATCTCAGACCACTTCTTTGTCAGGGAATCCACAATAAAAAGTTTATCCCGGCCCGGATCCGCAGTAAACACCAGGCGGCGGCTGTCGCTGAGCCATGAGGGAGTGGTCCCGAAATCCGTTAGCTTTTCATACTTGCCAGATTCAAGGGAATACAGAACGATGCCGTAAACCGGAGAGCTGCCGCGACTATTGAACACGCCGGCCAACCGTTTTCCATCAGGTGACCAGGAATTCGCGGTAAACCAGGAGTTGTTATTAGGGGCAGGCAAAAGTTTGCAATCGGATGAGGGAATACCTTTCGTTAAATCTACGATATAAATGCCTATTTCATTGTCAACCACGATTCTAGATCCATCAGGAGAGCAAACAGGATTCCAAAAGCCGGTTCCCGCATTGGCAGGCTTTTTGGTGATTTGCTGCAACCCGCCACCGTCAAGCTGAATGCTCCAGATTTCATAAAAACCACCGCTCCGATTTGACTGAAAGAGAATTCTCTTTCCATCAGGGGCCCATTGCGGACTGCGATCCTTAACAGTATCATCCGTTAGTTGATGCAAATCGCTTCCGTCAGGATGCACGATGAAGAGATCTTCCTGTAACGCCCAGGAAACATACGCAACCCAGCCATTGTCAGGGGATGGACGCGCTGTAATGAATCTCTTTGTTCCCTGTGTGACCATGGAGGATTGTCCAATTGTTTTCTCTGCTACCGGATCGAAGGAGATTTTTTCGATGTTTGAAGACCAATCCATATTAGTAAAAGCCATCTGCTTTCCATCGCGGGAAAAGCTGAAGTAACCTGCCATCTGGGAAGGGGTTGTAATCGGATCTGGATTTCCAAGTGCTTTTCCTGATTCCTCATCGATTGCAATACGCCAAAGGTTTACGCTACCACCCCGGTCGCTGGAGAAATAAAGAAACTTTCCATCGGGAGACCAGGCCGGACTCCAATCCAGTGCAGGATCGTCGGTCACACAAAGGGGTTCCCCTCCTTTTGCGGAAATTGTGCAAATATCCCGTTCGCTAAAAGGGACCGACCAGTAAGCAATGCGGTAGCCATGCGGGGACCACTGAGGTTGAATCGAATCATCTTCTTTCTTACCGAGAGGATGCTTCTCGGCGGTATTGACGTTGATAATCCAGAGCAGGCTATTGTCTCCGCGGAAGTATGGATTGAAAAACATTTCTGAGCAAACGACGATCTGAGTTCCGTCCGGGGACCAGGAAGGAAAGTGTCCAAAATCAGTCAGTCGCCGGGCCGATTCACCGGTGGCTCCCATTAGAAAAATGCCGCCGCCCTGACGATCGGAGTGAAATGCGATTTGCTTCCCATCCGGGGAGAAAGCCGGCGAGAA
>CAYSIV010000358.1:0-2363 GCA_964431175.1 uncultured Anaerolineales bacterium | reverse complement strand
TCATCTGCCGTGGAATCCTTTGTCAGATTAATCGGGTTTTGACCACCCACCCGCTGAATGGAGATATCCCAATTTCCGGCGGCGTTGCTCGCGTACGCTATGTATTGACCGTCAGGTGAGAGGCTTGCCCCCTGTTCTTGTGCTGTTTGCGAGGTGAGTTGGGTGAAAGCCGGTTGCAGTGGGCTGGTGCTACTGCTGACCTCTTCGCGTTTTGTCCGTTGCCACAAATACAATCCTGCAGCTGCGAGGGACAGGATTGCCAATGCGGTTACGATCATCGGGAATACCGATCGTTTTTTAGCGACCTGCACTGATGCAGGAATTGCGGTCATGGTTGCGCTTGCGCCGGCGCGGCCGGAATCGGAGTCACGCTTCACACGTTTTAAGTCTGCCCGCATTTCCGAGGCGCTCTGATACCTCAAATCGCGGTCTTTCTCCAGAGCCTTGCTGATGACCGATTCCATTCCTGGCGGCAGTTTTGGATTTAGCTGGATGGGGGAAAGCGGCGCGCGATTTAAAATGGCATCGAAAATTATTGCAGAACTATTTCCGGTAAATGCCGGCTTTCCGGTTGCCATTTCGTAGAGCACAATGCCAAACGAAAAGAGATCCGTTCGTGAATCGAGTTCCTGCGCCTTGGCCTGCTCCGGTGACATGTAAGCTACCGTGCCGACCGTCATACCGGGACTCGTGAGAGATTCCCTGGGTGCAAATTCTGTTGCCAGTGCTGAAACTTCGGGATTGGGAGGCTGTTCCTGCAAAAGCTTGGCGAGGCCAAAATCCATGATCTTGGCTTGTCCCCTGTTGGTTATGAAAATATTTGCCGGCTTAATGTCACGATGAATGATTCCTTTGGAGTGCGCTGCATCCAGCGCATCGGCGATTTGAATGGAAAGATCGAGAACCTGATCCGACTCAAGCGGTTTTCCTTCAATGCGATGCTTCAAAGTTTGCCCTTCCATCAATTCCATCGCAATAAAGTGAACTGGCGCTTCGTTTTGAGTTGATTCTGCAGGGGAATTTCCATCGGATGGAGTCCCCGAATCGATGTCATGTATGGTGCAGATATTCGGATGATTCAGCGCAGAAGAGGCGCGTGCTTCTCGCTGAAAGCGTTCCAGAGCAAGGGGATCTTTGGAAAGATCGACAGGCAAGAACTTCAGTGCAACCTGGCGTCCGAGCTTGATGTCTTCGGCACGGTACACCACGCCCATTCCTCCGCCGCCGAGCCGGTCCAATATACGGTAATGCGAGATGATCTTAGCGTGCATAGGGGATTGAATATCGCAGTCAAGAGTATTCGAAAAATTCTTCCCTTGCAACTGTTTGTGCGCAGTCGCCATCCTTTCCTTAACGTAGTGGCAGAACATTTGCATTTAAGCTTGACAAGAATCCCCTGCGGAACCAATGCTGCAACAGGTAAGAACATCCCAATGCTTTCGCAAATGCTCTGCAGCCAATATTTTGATTCTGGCGGAAATGCGCAGAGCATTTGCCGGTGAAAACAACGCTCCTTGTTTCTTCCCAGGCTTCCTTAGGGGTATCGTAGATCGTGCTATCCGGGGCAAATGCTCTGCCACTACAATTGGAATAATATTTAACCATTCGGTTAAGTGTTGACGTCTTCGGCACGGCGCCCACCGCGGCGGACGCTCTTCCGTAGCTACTGCTGCATTGACAGGGGAGGTCTGCGATGTAAAAATTAAGCGAGTTGGCATCAAGTAAGGGTATCCGGAATATCGTTGTGAGGCGTATGAGAAATAGACTGTTTTCATTTGTGCTGGCAATAGGATTTCTCATCCCCGGAGTGGTTTTTGCGGATATAATCACGCCGCTTTCGTATTACAAAATGACCGCTGCGATCCTCTCTTTGAGCCAAACGGACAGATCCTTGATCCCCTCGAGTGGATTGCAAAACTTACCTTGCATATTCCCGATCAGGGAGCACAAACGATTCGTTACTGTGGCCGCTATTCAAATGTCTCCCGGGCAAAAGCAGCAAAGCGTGCGCTACCGCCTGATCAAACTACCCAGGGCCATACCCGTAAAGAAGATTCCGAAAGTGAATGGACCAAGGAGCGAAAAAAATCCTAGGCTGCCTTGATTAACCCCGATTGCTCCAGCAACCACGCTTTCTGCATCAAGAAATCATGTGCCCCGTTCACGTCCGTCTCATATCCGCAAGGCCGCTGCGCTCTCAAGCTGTTTTCAATTTCCGGACAAACCCGCGCTGCCTGTCCTAGACCGGCGAGCAGCTTCTCCTGGGGAGATTCGATCTGGCGTTTCAAGAAAGTGCCGACCCGTGATTTGGTTTTCCATACTTCTTCCGCCTGAACAAGCAGACTGGGATCATCCGCCGGCTG
>CAYSIV010000357.1:0-5834 GCA_964431175.1 uncultured Anaerolineales bacterium | reverse complement strand
CGGTCGCGTTCAGGCTGGTTGGAGCAGGTGTATTCGCAGGCGTGAGCGGAGCAGGTGTGTTCGTAAGCGTGAGCGGAGCAGGGCTTGGGCTGGGCACGGGGGATGGCAGTGCTGTTGCTCCGGTGGGTGTGCTTTCGGCAACGGGCGGGCCGGGCAAGGAGAACAAACTGCACGACAATGAAAAAAGCAATGTAAGAGGCAGGACAACAACCTTCAGATAATTATGCATGATGGGCCTCCTGCAAAAACGAGCGAACAAACTCTGTCCAAATTGCCTCTACTCAAAGCAGCCCAACGGTTGAGTCCAGCGGCGCGGCACACTGGAGGCCGAGGCCTGGGTGACTGACCGCGTGCCGCCGGGCATGGTCTACGCCAACTTCCATTTCCCCGAAACGCCAACAAACGCGCCGGCGATTGCGGCGCTTGACCCGGTGGCGAAGATTCCAGAGTATAAGGTGTGCGCGGTGAGGGTGGAGCTAGTAGAGGCTGAAAAGCAGTAACAAAACCCTTTGCCACGAATCGCTTCGCGCGAATTTCACGAAGGAGAATCCAATTTGTGTTGTTAGCGAAATTCGTGGCCGATTTACCGGCTAAAGCAGGCGCAGAAATAAACGCCCGCCTGTAGCCAGGCCAGTTTTGGGTTGTGGGCTTGGGTTTCATTCTATGGCGTGAAGATGCCGAGGCGGTTGCTGGTTGAGACGTTGATCTGCGGCCCGCCGGCGAACCACTGCCCGTTCATCACCATCGAGGCCAGCCCGTGCCGGGGACTGGGCAGTTTGGGCCAGCTTCTCAAGTCAAGGTTTTCAGGTCTAGGACTTGATGCGCGCCAACGCTCGAGATCACCTGCGGGGCGGCTCTGGCAAGACTCCCATCCGTCAAAGCCTACCCAGCGGCCTCCGAACGCCTGAATCGCGCAGCTGTAGCCCCGTCAGAGCCTGCCCTGAGCGGAGCGAATGGGTGCGGCGAGTGGCTAGCCCGCTTTTGCCCTTTCAGGCACTTGATGTGCTTGCGCGTAGATGCGGAGGGCCGCCGCCAAATAAAGCTCGTAATTGTCACCTTGTGCTCTAAACCACTCGACTACTTCAGGCTCCACTTCCACCGTTACTTTTACGGTTGGCTTTGGCATTCGCCATTTGGCCGTAGTGAAAAACTTTTCGGTCAGTGGCGGAATATCCGAAGTGTCAATCACATCGTCGGTCTGGGCGTCAAGGCGTTCCAAATCCGTCTTGGTAGGCTTGTTCATATCGCTTTCGCTCATCGCTAATAGCCTTTCGGAAGGAAACAATCCGAATCGTGTTTTCATCTGGTTCGGTAAATACGATCACGACGACACGCGTATCCATCAAACCAACTCCGATCCAGCGGTCTTCGCCGTATTCTTGGCGGTCGTCCATATTGACCAGCATGGGGTGTTCAAAAACCTTGTGGGCATCGGCAAAATCCAGTCCATGCTTTTTGATGTTGGCCTGATTCTTCTGCTCGTCCCATTCAAACGGCATAGTCCCAGTATAGCCCCATCTTGCCGGTGCTACAAGCTTTTCTCCAGACTATGATGCCAACTTCCACTTCCCCGAAGTGCCGACGAACGTGCTGACGATTGCGGCGCTGGACCCGGTGGCGAAGATTCCGGAATATAAGGTTGCGCGGTGAGGGTGGAGAAAGTGTAGCCCAGCGCGCACAACTCCGAGAACAACTCGAAACAACCCTTCAGGCCATCCGGGATTTCTGCTTCACAGCAAAGACACACATCCGCTGGCGCGCCGGCGCTCACTGCCTGCTGATGGAGTTGGATGGCGAGGGCGTAGGATTCTTTCATGATTCTGCCGCCCATTCTCCGGCCAATATCAAGTTGGCTCCAATCGCCTTATCCGACCACTCGGCCTGATGTCCATCGCCCGGCTGAGTTGGTGTCGTTGCACGATCCCGATACGTCATCATAGCGGCTCGATGCCTTCGTTGAGAATCGAAAGATAGCGGTCGTAGGCAAAGACGCGGTTGCGTCGCTGACCGGTCAGTTCCCGGACTATGCCCAGCTCAACCAGCGCGTTCATGCCTTTCGTCGCCGTTGGGAACGAAATCCCCGTGTGGCGGTGCACTTCGTTTAGCGTGACGAGCGGGCGCTCATGCAGGGCATTGAAAACACGCAAGGCGCTGGCGGCGGCGCGGCCAAGCGACTGCACCCGGTCGGCGTCCTCCCGGAACAGCGCCAGCAGGCGTTGGGCAGTTTGTACTGCATTCGAGGCCGCGTTTTCCACACCTTCAAGGAAGAAGTCCAGCCACGCTTCCCAGTCCCCTTCCATACGAACGAGGTCCAGCAGGCGGTAATACTCGGCCCGGTGTTGTTTGAAGTACAAACTCAGGTAGAGCAGTGGCTTCGAGAGCGCGCCGCCATGGTGCAAAATGAAGGCGATGAGCAAACGTCCGATGCGCCCATTCCCGTCCAGAAACGGGTGGAGGGTCTCAAATTGAACATGGGCCAGGGCGGCCTTGACCAGCGCCGGATAGGGCCTCTCCTCATCGTGGATGAATCGTTCCAGCGCCGCCATACAGTCTTCGACATGAGAGGGCGGCGGGAGGACGAAGTGGGCATTCCCCGGGCGCGTGCCGCCAATCCAATTTTGCGTGCGACGGAATTCACCGGGCGATTTCTCGCTCCCCCGGCCACGCGAGAGCAACGTCGCGTGCATTTCACGGATCAGGCGGTTGGAAAGCGGGAAACCCTCACGCAATCGGTTCATTCCGTGTTCGAGGGCGGCCACGTAGTTGGAGACTTCCACCACGTCGTCGAACGGAACGCCGGGCGCTTCTTCCAATTCAAATAACAACAGGTCGGCCAGAGATGATTGGGTGCCTTCAATCTGAGAAGAAAGCACGGCCTCGCGCCGCACGTAGGCGTAGAGGAAGAGGTTTGGATCGGGCAGGAGCAAGGTGACGCTGTCCAGGCGGCCAAGAGCCAGTGTGGCCCGTTCGAGCAATCGTTGCCGGACATTAGAAAGATCGAGAGGCGGATTCGGAGGCAAAGGGTGTGGGACGAAGGCCCTTATCTGTTCACCGCCGACGATGGTTATTTCGTAACGTCCGGTGATTCCTCGTTGCATCTATCCTCCTTATTCAACGTTTGTTAAATACGTTGTTTGCTTATTAAAGCAAATGGCGGAAGCGTTTAATAACTTACCCCTCCCCCACCTTCAACTTCTCCGCCTGCTCCAACTCGGTGATCATTGGCGTGGTTTTGCTGCCGAGAATCGAGATGGCGGCGCGGGCGATCATCCTGGCTTCGGCCAGCGGCCCTTGCACCAGCACCTTGTCGAACACGAAGCCTTTGACGAAGCCCTGAGCGTCAATTACCACGTCGCCAATCGTGCCAACCTTCGTGCCGCCGCCGGTCTGCACTTCGCGGCCTCGCAGGTCGCTCAGGAGCATGAACGTCTCTGCGCCGCCGAGGGTTTCGAGAGTGGCGGTCTTGTCGGAGCCGGCCACCAGCCAGACATCTATGCCAAACACCGGCACGTGCGCCCGATCAATCACCCACGTCTTGCGGTTGATGAGGCCCTCCTTGCCCAAAAAGACGGCAACCACTTTGCTCAGGTCCTTGTCGAGATACACATCCTTCACTTCGCCAACTTTCTTGCCGTCGGTGACGCTGATGAGGGGTTTATTCTGGTGGGTTCTGAAGGAAGGCATGGTAATCTCCTGGGGATGAGTAGTGATGATAGTTGAATTATATGACGCAATCCAAAACGTGCAACAATTTTACCGCTGAGCGCATATTTCAACGCGAAGGCAAAGTTTCGGTGGGGTCGCTTCTCTAATCCGCCACACGACTTTTTCTAACGATGGGCCTGGTTCTGCCGGGGATGTTTCCCGGCAAGACCAGGGTAAATTTCAGAAAAACGGGCAGGGGCGGATTAGAGCGCTACGTAATCGCAAATACGTTCGCGTTCTCTGCGTGCTCTGCGGTGAAAACCGCTCTGCTCCGTTTATAATGTGGCGCGGAGGAATTTTCACATGACATCTTACGGTTGCCAATCCAACGTCGGCGAAATCAAGGGCGTTCTGCTTAAGCGCCCGCAGGAAGCGTACCTGAATCAACAGCAAGTCGCGGCGCAGTGGCGCGAGTTAAACTATTTTGGCGAGCCGGAGTTTGAGGCCGCCGCCACCCAGCACGAGCAGTTGGCCGGACTGTTGCGCAAGGCCGGGGCCGAGATCACCTATCTCCCACAAAACGACGGCACAACCTTGGATTCGGTGTACGTTCACGATCCGGTCATCGTCTCCAGCCGGGGCGCGGTCTTGTGCAGTATGGGCAAGGCGGCGCGTCGAAACGAGCCGGAGGCGGCGGGCAAGTTCTTCGAGCAGATCGGCGTACCAATTTTGGGCCGCATCACCGGCGATGGGCTGTTGGAAGGCGGCGACGTGGTGTGGGTGGATGAGCGGACGGTGGCCGTGGGCGAGGGCTATCGCTCCAACGCCGAAGGCATCCGGCAATTGCGGGATCTGCTGGGTGATTTGGTGGATGAGGTGATCGCCGTGCCACTGCCACACTGGACAGGGCCGGCTGATTGTTTGCATCTGATGTCGAACATCAGCCCGATTGATCGCGATTTGGCCGTCGTGTATTCCCGTCTTCTTCCGGTTCCGTTTCGCCAGTGGCTGATCCAGCGCGGCGTCAAGCTGGTGGAAGTGCCGGACGAGGAATACGACTCCATGGCTTGCAACGTGCTGGCTGTCGCCCCGCGCAAGGCGATCATGATCGCCGGCAACCCGATCACTAAAGCGCGGCTGGAAGCCGAGGGCGCCGAAGTGTGGACTTATGAGGGAAGCGATATTTCGATCAAGGGCGCAGGCGGCCCGACGTGTTTAACCAGACCGTTTTGGCGGGGATAAAATTATCGTTTCAGTGAGAAGGCCACACTTGATAATTTATAGAGGGAAGGCCGGATGGGCGCTGTGGCGTGGAACGGGCGCGCCCCAGTCAGCGGCAGGACTTTGATTTCGAGCGGGTCTTCCACCTCGTTCTTATAATCCGCCTCAGGGATTGGCAAAAAAGTGTTCCTCAGCGGCTTCCAAAACTGAATTGAGGCCAGCGGCAAGTTGCACTTGATGATGTTGGATGGCCTGGGGTAAGTCGGCGGCGGCGATTTGACTCGTTCCAGCTTTGAGAACAAGGAGCGTTTGACGTACTCTACTTTCAGATAGTCTACGAAAGCCAGGTAGAAGTCATAAGCGTGCTTTTTATAGGCTTTTGCCAGGACAATCGTGGCACCTTCAGGAAATTCCTTTGGGTCTACCGTAAATTCCCAGGCAATCGTGTCTTCCTGCCGCACGGTCTGCGAGCGTTGAACTTTGAAGTTCTGGCTGAACGTTTCGCTCAGGCGGCCCTGAGCTTTGGCGGCAACATCACCGGCAATTTTCCCCAGGGCATCTGAGCCAAGTCCCAGCGAGAGTTCGGACGTAAACTCGGCAATCGCTTCTTCTTCAAGCAAAGACTGCTGGAGGGCTTCCCTGAGATTGACGGTCGTGTGTTCAACCTTAATGGTTCGCGTCTTCTTCTGTTCCAGACCTTTGACCGACGTATAAGCGTCAACGATCTCGCCCATTTTCACCGGCTCGCTCAACTGGCGTTCTCGAATCACAAAATGGCATCGAATAGCATAGTACGACTGTTGGGAAGCCTCAATGCGTTTCCAACTGCTTTCTTTTTTGAGCGCGTGAGTGGACGGGATCGTGATGTAAGCCTTGTCGTTCATTAACTGCTCCTGGCGGCCTTATAGGGTAAGTCTCAATAGTCACGACATCGTGCGCGGTTTCTTGCTCACGACATCGTGCGCGGT
>CAYSIV010000356.1:0-5853 GCA_964431175.1 uncultured Anaerolineales bacterium | reverse complement strand
CGCTCGATTCCAACCTGCTAGTGTTGTTAGCCAACCAAAACTTTGACGGGCACTCAGCAGGGGATGTGTTGGGGCTGCCTTCTGCCGACCGCCTACTGCCTTCTGTCTGCATCGAAGTCGCCGACACCGGCCAGGGCATCGCGCCCGAGGATTTGTCGAAGGTGATGGAGCCGTTCTTCACCACCAAAGCGGAAGGCAAAGGCACGGGGCTGGGCCTGGCTATTTGTCGGCGTATCGCGCAAGAGCATCACGGCGCGCTCGACATTGCCAGCGAGGGCCTGCCAGGCCGGGGGACGACAGTGCGCCTCACCTTGCCCTACAAAAACGGATCGAACAGCGTTTATTTGAAAGAGACCCGGGGCGGAATATTGCCATGACCATCAGACGACTGCTGCTCCTCGCCTTCATCGCTCTTTTCATCTATACGCTCTCGGCCTTCCTCAACCTCCGCGCTTTGCAGCATCAACGCGATGAAGCACTGGTCTTCAATCTGGCCAGCCGTCAGCGCATGCTCATTCAGCAGATGAGATTGCAGGTGTTCGGCATTCAGATCGGCGAAAACCCGGCCTATCGCGAGACCTTGGACGAAACGGCGCACGTCTACTTCGAGCAGACGCTGAACGCCCTCATCGCCGGCGGCCCGGCCATCTACGTGGACGAGCGAACCGTCACCCTGCCCCCCACGCAACACCCCGAAATCCTCGCCCAACTCGAAACCGTGCGCGCCACTTGGGAGCCAATGCACGCCGCGATTCACCGAGCGCTGGAAGCTGACCCGCAGAGCGAAGACTTCAAGGCAGCGGCCGCCGAGGTGGAGCGCCGCGCGCCGGAACTGCTGGCGCAGATGGACGCGGCGGTGCGGATGTACGAAGAGGACACCCGACGCGACCTGACGGGAGCGTACACCAATCAATTGAGTTTTACCGCCGTGTTGGCGGCGATCGTGGTGTTTGCGCTCATCGTGGCTGAGCGGCTGATCTTGAAGCCGATTGTGCAGTTGGGCGCGGCCGCGCGGCGCATCGGCGAGGGGAACCTGACGACGTCGGTTCCGGTTTCCGGGGTGGGCGAACTCAGCCAACTGGCGCGCCGTCTGGACGATATGCGGCGGAGCCTGGCCGCCTCCGCCGAGGCCCAGGCTGCCATCCTCAAGCTTTCGCGCTGTCTGATTTCCACCACCGACGAGCGCGCCGTGGCCGAGTGTGCCGTGGAAGTCGGCGCTACGGCGCTGGCCGCCGACTTCTGCGCGCTGATGCTGCCAGACGCTGAGGGGCGGCTGATGGCGCGCGCCGGGCACGGCTGGCCGGAGGAAATCATTGGGCGCTTTGAGGCGGCCGGGGGCGATGCCTCCCAGACCGGATACACCCTCCAGCACGGCCACCCCCTGGCCGTCGAAGACTATGCGCGCGAGATGGCGTTTACGGTTCCGCCAGTGGTGTTCGAGCAGGGCATCGTCTCCGGGCTGAGTGTGCCGATGTTCCTCGAAAAGCGGGTGATGGGCGCCCTGTTGGTGCACACCCGGACGCGGCGCCGCTTTGGCGACGACGACATCCAATTGCTCTCCCTGATCGCCAACCAGACCGCTGTGGCGCTGGAGAAGGCGCGCTTGTACGCCGAAGCCCAGAGGCGCGGCGACCAACTGCGCGCCCTGCACGAGGCCGGCCGCGCCCTCGCTTCCGATCTTCGTCTGGAGAGCATCCTGCGCACCCTGATCGAGGTTGCCCAACGACTGACGGATGCCCGCTATGGCGCGCTGGCCGTGCTCGACGCGGGCGGGACAAGTGTGGCCCATTTCCACACTGTCGGCCTCACCGAGGCCGAGCAGGGACGGATCGGCGAGCCGCCCCGGGGGCGGGGCGTGCTGGGCACCGTCCTGAGCGAGGGTATTCCCATCCGAGTGGACGATCTGGCGCGCGATCCGCGCGCGGCGGGCTTTCCGCCTCACCATCCCCTCATGAAAACGTTTATGGGCGTGCCCATCGTGGCCCGCGGGAAGATCATCGGCAGCCTGTACCTCACGGACAAAGTGAATGACCAGCCCTTCACCCAGGAAGATGAGGCTCTGATGGTGCGGTTGGCTACCGACGCCGCTAGCGCCATCGAGAACGCGCGTTTGTTCGAAGAGGTGCAACAATTGGCCGCCACAGACAGCCTGACCGGATTGCACAACCGCCGCCACTGGCTCGAATTGGCCGGGCGCGAATTTGAGCGCGCTCGCCGCTACGGCCGGCCACTGGCCGCGATCATGCTCGACGTTGACCATTTCAAACAGGTGAACGACGCCTACGGCCATGCCATCGGCGATCAGGTCTTGCGCCTCATGGCTTCGCGTTGCCGGGAAAACCTGCGGGAAATTGATTTGTTAGGCCGGTATGGCGGTGAAGAGTTTGCGGCGCTCCTGCCGGAGAACGATCTGGATAGCACGCGCAATGCCGCCGAACGCCTGCGCCAGTGCGTGGCGGAGGCGCCGTTCGACACCCTGCGCGGCCCATTGACTATCACCATCAGCGTAGGCGTAGCCGCCCTCACGGCGTCCTGCCCGGAACTGCCGGACCTGCTGAATCAGGCCGACGCGGCCATGTATGCCGCCAAGGCCGCCGGGCGTAACCGCGTTGTCATGAGCTGAGCAGAGATTGACGAACATCACTGCTCACCCTTCCGAGGTGCAACATGCCGCCACCCAAACCGGGCCGCTTACTGATCGTTGACGACGAAGTTGAACTGATGACGGCTTTGTGCGAGATGCTGACCGGGCAGGGCTACGAGGCGGTGGGGTTGGCCTCGAGCCGGGAGGCATTGCAGGCGCTCCAGGAGCAGGAATTCGACCTGCTCCTGGCCGATTTGATGATGCCCGACCTGGATGGCATCGCGCTGTTGCGGGCGGGGCTGGAAACGGACCCGCACCTGGTGGGCATCATCATGACCGGGCAAGGCACGGTGCCGACCGCTGTGGAGGCGATGAAGATCGGCGCCTTTGATTACCTCTTGAAACCGTTCAAGTTCAACGCCGTCCTGCCCATTTTGGCCCGCGCCATGGACGTGCGCCGCCTGCGTATGGAAAACGTGCAGTTGCGCGAGACGACGACGGTTTACGAACTGATTCAGGCCATTGCGTTTACGCTGGACTCGGAGGCGATTTTAAACAAAGTGGCCGAGGTCGCGCTTCAGCAATGCGAAGCGGATGAGGTTTCCATCATGCTCCCCACCGAGGCGGGCGACGAGCTGTACGTGGCCGTCGCGCGCGGTAAGCGCGCGGAAAACATTGTGGGGAAGCGCGCGCCGCTAGGGCAGGGCGTTGCCGGTTGGGTGGCGCGCTACCGCGAACTGCTCGCCTTGCCCGGCGAGGTGCGCGACCCGCGCTTCGCGCCGCTCCATCCGCGCCCCGACATCGGCTTTGCCATTTCGATGCCGATGATAGCGGGCAACCAATTCGTCGGCGTCTTGAACGCCAACACGACCCGCCGCCGCCCCTTCACTCCCGGCCAGGTGAAGGCGTTGACCATTCTGACCGGGGCCGCTTCAGCGGCGCTGGAAGCCGCCCGGCTCTACGAGCAAGCCCGGCGGGTGGAAGAAAAAGAGCGGCTAATTTTGGAGAACGTGGATGAAGTCGTTTACATGATCGGAATAAGCGACGATCCCTTTCGGGGGACAACCCAATTTGTCAGCCCGCGCGTCAAAAACATTATTGGCTATCGGGCGGAAGAATTTTTGAACGACCCCGGCTTGTGGGCCGGGCTAATTCACCCAGACGATATTTCCACTATCGGGTCGCAGACTCAAGCGATCTATGCCAGCGGGCGCAGCGGCACGCGGGAATATCGCCTGCGGCATAAAACGACCGGCGACTACCGCTGGATGGAAGACCGGGTGACGCCCCTGTGCGACGCGGCGGGCAAAGTGGTGAGCGTTTTCGGCGTGGCCCGCGACATCACCGAGCGCAGGCAGACCGAAGATCGGCTTCAGTTCCAGGCCGACATCCTGAGAAACGTCCACGACAGCGTCATCGTGACCGACCTCGAAGGGAAGATTGTGTATTGGAACGAGGGGGCCAGCGCTATCTTTGGGTATTCCGCCGCAGAGATGCTGGGCCAGACCCCGACTATTTTGTATCCCGATCTCGACCCGGAGCAATTGGCGGTCGATTTGAAAAATATCATGGAGGGCCGGGACTATGTTGGAGATTGGAAAGGGCGGCGCAAGGACGGGGCAACGGTCTGGGTCGCCATCAAGACGACCTTGCTGCGCGATGCGGCCGGCCGCGCGACCGGATTCATCGGCGTGGCGAAAGACATCACCGAGCGCAAACGGGCGGAGGAGGCGCTGCGTCAGAGCGAAGGCCGCTTCCGCGTAGCGCTGGAAAACTCGCCGATCGTCGTCTTCAATCAGGACCAGGAACTGCGCTACACCTGGATGTACAACCCGCATCCGGGTTTCACGCCAGAGGCAGTATTGGGTAAGACAGATGCCGACTTGCTCCCTCCCGAAGATGCCGCCCGCCTGACCGAAATCAAGCGCGGCGTCCTAGAAACCGGCGTCATGGCTCGCGAAGAAGTCAGGACAATCACCGGCGGGCAGGCGTTTTTCTATGATCTCACCGTCGAGCCGTTGCGCGACGCGAGCGGAAATATCGTCGGCGTGACATCTGCCTCGGTGGACATCACCGAGCGCAAACAGGCCGAAGAAGAGCGCGGTCGACTCCTGAATGTGCTGGAAAAGAGCCTCAATGAGATCTACACGTTTGATGCCGAGATGTTGCGCTTTCAGTACGTCAACTACGGGGCGCGCCGGAACCTGGGATACGAGCTGGCCCAGCTCCAGGATATGACGCCGCTCGACCTCAAACCGGAATACACGGAAGCGTCCTTCCGCGACATGATTAGGCCGTTGCTCCGGCGCGAGAAGGAGGCACACGTCTTTGAGACCGTGCACCGCCGCGCCGACGGGAGCGTGTATCCGGTGGAGGTACACTTGCAACTTGTGGAACATGGAGGCGAGCGCGTCTTCCTGGCCGTCATCAACGACATCACCGGGCGCAGGCGGACGGAGGAGACACTGAAGAAACTCTCCAGCGCCGTCGAGCAAACGGCGGACAACGTCTTCATTTGCAATCGGGACGGCATCATCGAATACGTGAACCCGGCCTTTGCGCAACTGACCGGATATACCCAAGCCGAAGCCATTGGCCAAACACCGCAGTTCCTCAAGTCGGACCAGCACATCCCCCGGTTCTTCGAAAAACTCTGGGACACCATCCTCGCCGGAGGCGTTTTCCGGGCCACCTTCATTAACCGCAAGAAGAGCGGCGAGTTGTATTACGAAGAAAAGACGATCACGCCCCTGAGGGACGATCATGGCAACATCACCCATTTCGTCTCGACCGGCAAAGACGTCACCGAACGCATGCGGGCGGAGGCGGCGCTGGAGAAGAGCGAGGCGGAGTTGCGCGCCCTGTTTGCCGCCATGCCCGATGTTGTCGTCGTCTACGACCGGCAGGGGCGCTATCTCAAAATCGCGCCGACCAACACCTCGCTCCTGTACAAACCGCCTGACAAGATGATCGGGAAAACATTGCCCGAAGTCTTGCCCCCTCCCCAAGCCAACTTGCTCCTTGAACACATTCAGCGCGCTTTAGACACGCAGCAGACCGTCATGCTTGACTACAGCCTGAACTTGGGGGGCCAGGAAATTTGGTTTGCCGGGGCCATTTCCCCCATGCCGGGGGAGGCGGCGATCCTGGTAGCGCATGACATCACCGAACGCAAGTGGCGCGAGCGCGAACTCGAAGCCATCGCCCGCGTGAGCGCCGCCCTGCGCACCGCCCCGACCCGGGGCGCGATGTTGCCGATCATCCTCGAC
>CAYSIV010000355.1:0-5858 GCA_964431175.1 uncultured Anaerolineales bacterium | reverse complement strand
CGCTGAGCCTGTCGAAGCGCGCACTGGCTTATTTTGAATAGAGCCCAATATCTCATTCACTTCAACCAGGAGGCCCAAGAGATGAGTCAGAAAACCCCCGACACAGACTTCAAAGTTGTTTTTGGGATGATAGCCGCCCTGGTGATTCCGGCGGTGATCACCCTGCTGACCATCCGGCAATCGCCGCAACCCATCTTTGGGCCAGAGACGCCCAACCCCAGCCCGCTGGGCTACACCTGGAGCCTGACGCTTTTCATCATCCCGGCCCTGGCGTTGAAGGGGTGGTTTTTGCGTCACCCCCAGTTTCGCGTCGAAAAGAAATCCTATTGGCTGACGATTTTCATCCTGACGCCGATGGGCTTTTGTCTTGACCTCTTCTTTGGCAACAGTTTCTTTACGTTTGAGAACCGGCCGGCCACGCTGGGCGTCCGCCTGCCGGGCTACACCTTCGGGCAGGGATGGGCCGGCGGCAGTATCCCGCTGGAAGAATTCCTTTTCTACTTTACGGGCTTCATCATGATTCTGGTGGTGTATGTTTGGGGGGATATGTACTGGTTTGGCGCGTACAACATCGATGACTACCGGGTTGAGGTGCGCAAGATTGGCCGTATTATTTCATTTCACTGGTGGCTGGCGGCGGCGGCCGCGGCCTTGATTGTGGCCGCCATTTTCTTCAAGAGGTTTGCCGCCCCTTCGGCTTATCGCGACGGCTTCCCGGGCTATTTCACTTTTATGGTGTTAGCCGGCATTGTGCCGACGACCCTCTTGTTCAAAACCGCCAAACCGTTTATCAACTGGCGGGCTTTCAGCTTTTCGCTCCTTCTCGTGCTGTTTCTCAGCCTGTTGTGGGAAGGCACGCTCGGCGTGCCTTATGCCTGGTGGGGCTACCAGTCGAAACAGATGATGGGCATCGTCGCCGGGCCCTGGGCCAACTTGCCTCTGGAGGCCGTCACTCTGTGGTTTATCGCCTCCTGGATCACGGTCAATGTTTACGAGGTGCTCAAGATTTATCTCTACATGGGGCGGCCCACCCTGGAGGCATTCATCGGCGTCCAGGGGAGCTCTATTGAGCCGAAACAGGAGGGTGGCGGGCCGTGAGGGGAAGTGCCTGTTTGCCTTTAGAGCAGATTCCTGATTGGTTTATGGCTTTTGGAGTCGAGCCTTTAGGCGGTTCCGGCTGAAGCCTCGACTCCGTTGCCGTAAACGGATGTGGAATCTGCTCTAGGAGCGCGAGGCCAGCGCCGCGCGCACCGTTTCCAGCAGTTTTTCGATCGAGGCCGGTTTGACAAGGTAGCTGTGCGCGCCGGCGTTCAGTCCTTGTTTGATCTCGCTCACATCATCTCGGATCGAAAAGAAGATGATGGGCGGCGGGGTGCTGGTGGCCCGTTTGATCGCCTCCAGCACTTCAAACCCCGATTGTCCCGGCATCATCACGTCCAGGATCACAACGTCGGGGCTGGCTTTCAGCAGAAGGGCCAGCGCTTCGGCTCCGTTTTTGGCCTTGAAAACCTCGTAACCGGAAAACTGGAAGGCTCTATCCAGCAATTCGAGGGTGTCGTTTTCGTCGTCAACAACCAGGATTTTATGCATCGGTCGCACTGTACCACAGACAAGCAGATTTGGCTCTGGCAAATTGGGTTGAGGTTATGGTCTTGTAGGGGCGAAGCACGCTTCGCGGGGCAAATCCTTTGGAGAACTGCAAAACCATCCTCCGACTGCTTCGCCCCTACGCTGGCTCACAAAGATAGCTGAGAGACTTCCTGCTCGAACTGATTGAGTTGGGTTGAAAGCTCGCGCACGGTGCGGAGTTGGGCCGGGATGAGTTGGCTGGCCAGCTCGGGGCCGAGGGCGTGCAGACGGACAAGCTCGGCTTGCACCCCGCCCAGGGCCGCGGCCATGCTGGAGAGTTGGGCTTCGATCCGGTCTGATTGCACGCCAATGGCGTGCAGGGCGTCTATGCGCTTCTGCACGGCCTTGCGCGATTCTTCGTATTCGCGTTTGACGACCGGGTCGGCCGCCTCGGCCAGTTGGGTGTCGAGGCGCAGAATCTCGGCCTGCTGAGTGCCCTGATACGATTGCACCGAGCGGTAGTTTTCCAGCACCGTCATGCGTGAGCACAATTGGTAGGTGCGCTCGACCAGGGTTGCGATTTCGTCACGAATCGGTTCGAGCATGGGCTGGACCCGGCGGTGCGAGTCGGCGATGGTGTTATCAACAGAGGTCTGGGTTCGCTCGATGCGGTCGAACGGCGCTTGAAAGCGCTGGGCAACGGACGCGCGCGACTGCATCATCTGCAGGCGGCGCAGGGCCGGGTCGGTTGCCAGCCCGTAGACCATGACCCCCCAGACGATGAGGCCGAGGGGGAACAGCCACCAGGCGGCGCACAATCCGGCGGCGACGGACATGGCCAGGGTGGCGATGCCGAGAGGGTTGAAGAGGGCGGTGAGGGTAGGTGAGCGCATAGGAGTCAGAGGGAAGAGTTGGAGTTAGAGCAATAACGGTCGAGTTCAGCAAAGAAGGGTCATCGTGACCAGCGAAGCATGCCTACTGTTCCCACGGCGGGGTCCAATTGCCGGCGAGGCGCATAGACAGGTTGGCGTCGTCCTCGATGCGTTTGGCCACATGCAGTTCGGCGGCTTCGGCCCCGTAACGGTCGAGTGCAAGCCCGAAGGCAGATCGGGCCGCCGCCGTCATCGGCAAGGCGGCGTGGACGTTTTCGCCGAGTTCGGCGATGAGGCCGAGATCCTTCATGCACAGACCGAGCGAGAACGACGGGTCGTAGTGCCCGGCGAAGATCGACGGGGCATCGTGGCGAACGACGAAGCTGTCGCCCACACTTTCCTTAATGGCCCCCCACAATGTAGCTAGCTCCACACCATTGGCGATACCGGTGGCGAATCCCTCGCCGATGGCTGCGGCGGCAATGAACCACAGCTGATTGGTGACCAGCTTGACCACATTGCCGGCGCCGAGTGGGCCACAATGGATGACCAGGCCAAGATGCTGTAACACCGGGGTCACCCGGGCGACGGTCGCATCGTCGCCGCCGATGAAGAGGGTGAGCTTGCCATTGCGCGCGCCGTCGACGGCGCCGGTCACGGGCGAGTCGACCACGGACACCCCTGCCGGGGCGGCGGCCGCCAGGCGGGCCACCAATTCCTTGCGATTGGTGGTGAGGTCAACCCACACCGAATCCGGTCGCAGCGCCCCGAGCGCGCCGTCAGGCCCCGCCATCACGGATTCGACGTGATCGGGCTTTGGCAGTGAGGTGAGGAATAGATCGACGCCGGCCGCACAGTCAGCCGCCGACGATGCCCGCGCCGCGCCGGCGGACACCGCCCCCGCCAACGCGGACTCGTTGATGTCGAACGCGGTGACCGGATATCCGGCAGTCACCAACCGCCGGCACATTGGCCCGCCCATGTTGCCCAGGCCGAGAAAACCGATCGACGGTCGAGTTGAATCTTCCATGATGTCTCCAATAATTACCGTACCGAATTTACACACAAATTGAGATACCTTCGGGCCGGGTCGGTGGCCAGCCCGTAGACCATGACGCCCCGGATGACGAGGCCGAGTGGGAACAGCCACCAGGCGGCGACGGACACGGCCAGAGTGGCAATGCCGAGAGGGTTGAAGAGGGCGGTGAGGGTGGGTGAGCGCATGGGGGTTAGTGGGCACCTTGTTTTCTAAAAAGCAAATTTGTCTCTGGCAAACTTCCGCTACTATTCGCTAGACGGTTTTGCTTGGGAATTAAGCCTAACAATTTGAACCTTTGTTTTAACGCCGCGAACATCAATGATAACTGTGTCACCTGCCTTTGCGCCTAGAATTGCTTTTCCAATAGGCGACTTCGTAGATAAAGTGGCAACACCCTTCAATCTATATCCACCACTTTCATCAAGCAAAATGTAATTCTCTAGCTCGTTGGAGTTAACACGAAGTTCTACCTGTGAGCCAACAACAACAGTCTCTTGTGTTGGCACGACTGGTTTCTCTTTCAATTTTTGAAGTTCAGCCAGCAGTTTATCTATTTGCCCAATTTGGCTTTCGTAGATATCGCATTGCAACGCCCATTCTTCTTTCTGCGTATCGTAGCGAGACTGCATTTTGCCGTCCATTTGGTCGCGAGTTACTTGAGCGGCTTTTAAGGCTTTCTCTAATTCCTCCTTTCTTTTGAGTAGTTCATCTACACCTAGGCTAAATTGATTCATGCTGTGCTTTCTACATAAACTCCCGAATCTCTTTTTGGTACCATTTGATTCATTCTCAGGATTTCGTAAAACTGTTTGCTTGTAAAAAAGTTGCTGACACCGAAAAAAGTATCTGTTTCTGTACGGTGCAAGCATAGACGCACATATAAGGAAAACGAGTCTGTAATATGCTTCTGCTTTTCAAGCCTGATTCCATAAAACTTCTCGTTGCATTCTCCTTTATGCCTTACTGGACACCCTAAACACATCGTTTGATTTAGGTACACATCGTCCATATACTTAATCCCAAATACATATCCATCAGATGTACGATAAAAGGAAGTTGTATGTGAACTTCCAATGGTATAACGACGAGATATTTCCACTGCCCCAAGTTGATTGCACAAGCGAGATGTTGCCTCAAGAGATTCTTTCATATTCTTGAGCTCGGGGAGTAGCCGGATCAACACATTGTTTTCCCTAGCCCACTCCATAACCGCTAACACGCGTGGATAATCTTGTGAAGTAGAGATAACAGTGTTAAGTTTGACATTGATTCCCAAGTTCTTTGCAAATCGAATTGCTTCAAGCTGCTGAAAAACCTGTTTTTCTGCCCATATAAAAGAACGATTTATTTGAGTAGGTTGCAATAATTCGGGAGTTAAGGCATGGAGGCTAAAATTGACGCCATCTACGCCACTTTCGATAAGTCCTCGTAATGTTTCCAGAGAGCTCCCTATGCTCGTAATTTTTACGTGAAAGCCCGCTTTTTTGATTTGAGTTACGAGGTTGGCTAATTGAGGATGAGCAGTTGGCTCACCTCCTGTGAGATGTATTTCATTAATACTCAGGCGATCTCTAAACAGATAAAGTGCTTGCGAGAATTCTTCGCTCCAGTTTATATCCCCAACTTTTTGAGGGTCTCGCTCACCAGTACCTTCATTATGACAGAACCAGCAATTCCAAGGACATCTGTCAGTTACCTTCACCCGTAAACTTTGTGATGGCGCAAATATCGGGTCGATCATTTTCAAATAGAAGCGTTTAAGCAACTTAGGCAAATCATCTTTAGCCTTCTCCCCTCTCTCTATGCGCTCTAGTATATTTTTAGGAGAACACCAAAATCCCTCAATAAACTCATCCGTATTGAATTTAGGAGTTTCCTCTAATTGAGTCTTATATACTTTCATAAAAGCAGAGACGCCATCTTCTTGCGGTGTGAGATAGCCCAACAATTGGCATCGCACCTGGCTTGCGTCTATCTTCAGCTCTTCCTGCAATTCCCGCTTAAGAGCATCGTCATACGTTTCACCGCTCTTTACATGCCCTCCTACACTCATATCGAGACCAAGTGGAAAATAACTTTTTCGCGCACTGCGCCTGAGTATCCATAATTGCCCCCTTGCGTTCTCCACGAATACATTTACCACTCTGAAATTTGGTTTGCCTTCGCGATATATATCCCCGCGTTTTTTCTGCCCAATCACATTATCATTGACATCAACAATATCTAACAGCTCTTCGTTATCTGCTTTGGCCAACCAATCGTCATTATTTGTTGTGTGCTCAGTCATAGGGTTCATTGGTATATATCTGTTCTTCTGGCTAGTTGTCAATAGTCACGACATCGTGCGCGGTTTCTTGCTCACGACATCGTGCGCGGTC
>CAYSIV010000354.1:0-5973 GCA_964431175.1 uncultured Anaerolineales bacterium | reverse complement strand
GCGGGGCCGAAAGTTGTCCCCGCGAAATAGGCGACACCTCTTGACTAACTCACCGTGAAGAACCTCGGGTGGCCCAAATTTTTCATATACAATTGCTTTCATTTTCATCATTAATCCTTTCAGGGTTGAACCTATTTTGTCTCAAGAGTCAGTCAGATATCTTGGAATGTACACGTGTGGAGAGGCTGATTTCTCGGAAAGCTCTGAGAGAGAATATGAGCGTCACCAGGGAGAATGAAAACATCAACAGCAAACTCCACCAATTGGTCAATGGGTCATGCAAACCTGGGTCTACTAATTTACTTACCGAAAGGATCGTGAAAACAATCTGTGCTCCTATGAAAAGGACATCCCAACCAATAAGACCTAAAAGGCCAAATCTTCCATGTCTTTTGCTTATTATGAACAGGGATGCAAATAGACCAATCACTCCGTAAATCAAAAGGACTTCCAACGCGCTGTTTGCATCATTAAAGCGGTATAGGTCATTTCCGATAAGATACCCCCCAAAGATCATCCGGAAGAGTGATGTCACAACAACTACCTTGCCATTCCTGGTTAGTTCCATAATATTTTCTCCTTTTTTATTATCGTTCGATTAATCTGCTTTGGCAGACTCTAAGGCTATTGCAGATGAATTGAATCCTTTAACGATCAACCATATAGCCAGAGCCATTTCTTGCAAGGCTATTGGAGCAGCTAAAACCTCATAAAATTGATCAAAACCGAAAAACCTTAACAATTCCGCTGGAATATAAACTAAAGCTCCAACCAGACCCCAACCGGATAACCATCGAGGAACGAATTTTGATCGATATAATCCAGCATTCAAAACCAGAGCAGAAAGTGCAAAAGTGATGGATGGTCCAACCCAAAAAGCCCAATCACGGACAGCATGTAATATTGTGCCTGAAGCCTGGTAATAAGAAGGATCCAGAACGCCTGTTACAAATTCCTTGCTCAAAGTCAACAATGATAGTTGGCAGACGATGGCAAGAAATACAAAAATGCCTTCAATAAGCCGTAAACTGAAGAACCCCAGCGCTAAAGTCTCATTATGTTTTTTCAAGATTGGGAACAGCAGAACTGGGATACCAACACAGGTAAGAGCCCAAATACATTGAACCAGCATTCCTATCAACACCTGGTTTTCATTTGCAGCAACACTAACAAGATATTCCGGAGCATCAAGAGACCCTAAAAACAAAACAGATAGAATTGACGATGCTGTGCAAGCAATAAAAAATACTCCCACCCTTATTGCGGTCTTTCTGTTTGTCCCATGGAGACTTGCTTTGGTCGTATTCATTTTTCTCCTTTTTTGAAAGATATGGATGAGTTTCATTGAATGGTCCCAGTTACTACATGAGATAAACCTTGTTGCTCATGTTTTACAGGACTGGCAATCCAGCGTCATTTTCAGGACTGCCAGTCCTACTGTGCGTAAAATCAATCCGCTATTCTGTTTTAGCAAACAGGGCAGCGATCGCAGATGGATTGAATCCCTTGACGATAAGCCACACCCCCATTACCATTTCCTGTGGCATCAGCACCATTTGCAAATAAAGCCCATAGCCGTTATCCAGGTGAAAGAAATGCAACAGGGCGAAAGCCATATAGGGAACCACGCCGATCAAGCCCCAGACGGACAACCAGCGGGGGATCAGCCGGGTGCGGTAGAAGGAGAGGTCTAAACACGTAGTCCCAATGAGAAAAATGATGGTTAGGACAGGGGAGAGGAGGTCTAGGAACTGATACGAGACATTGCCCATGGACTGCAAAACAGTCGAAGCAGCCCCGGTGGCAATGTATTCGTTGCCAAGCGCGACTAGTGTCAAAACACCGAGGGTCGAAACAATATAGGCGGTTCCCTCCAGTGCCCCGCGGAAAAGAACCATCCCCATCGCCAGTTCTTTGCTATCTTTTCTAAAGATCGGATAGAGGAAAACCGTCATCGCCGCCAGCGAAATCCCCATCATGAGGTATAAAAATGCACCCATGGTAATTTGGGACGAATGGGCGGCAGTGAGGCTCAGTATATCCACACCGACAAGCGGTTTGCCGGCGGTGAGCGAGGAAAGCACTTCGCCGCCAATGACTGAACCCGAAAACCCAAAGACTGTCCCCAGGAAGTAGAGGACGCCTGCCATTACTGCATTCTTTCTGTATGTATTCATTTTTTTCTCCTTGTTAGTTGATATTGATTCATTTTTTTGGAACAAAAAACCAGATATGATTTATGATTTGACCTCCTGCGTTTTTGCCTGACCGGGGTTAACGAAATTAACCGAGACCAATGGCATGCCTAAATCACGCACTTTTTTGAGCAAGCCATGCAACGCGGCCTGGTCAACTACGGGACCGGTTAGAAGCGTGTCGCCGTTCTCTTCCAGCGTGATAGTCAGACCCTCAAATCGGTCGGCCCACCGGTCATCCAGGTGCCCCTTGAGGCGAATTTCATAAAGTCCAGACCCGTCATAGTATTCAGGTAAAGCGTGTGTTTCACTCATGCAGTGCCTCGTGCAATTTTCTCGATTTGGATGAATTTCCACAGGTTCGCATCCATTCTTTATTGCAGCCAAAAGATAATGGAAATTGTGATGAGGCGTCATCATTACATGTGATGATTTAGGTGATGATTTTATTGATCTGGGGGAAAATAAAAAAATACCGACAGGGGGTGAGTCACCTGTCGGTACCGTAGGTTGTTAATTGAGAGATTTTTACAACAAACCGAGTTCTTCAGCGCGGCGGACTGCAGCCCGGCGATTGTTCACCCCCAGCTTGGCGTAAATGTGTTGAGTATGGGTACGTATGGTGCTCAGAGAAACCATGCGCTTACGGGCAATTTCTGGTCCGCTCAATTCGGTTCTGAGCAGTCTGAGCACTTCCAGCTCATTTTCGCTCAGCGGCTCGATCAAAGGATGAAGGATAAAGGATGAAGGATGAATTTCTTCTGTTCCAAAGGCAGCCAGTAATTTGTGGACATACTCCTTCACGCGAAGCGTTCCGCTTTCACGCGAAGTGTTCATCCTTCCTAAAAGCTCCACCATTGGTTTGCCTTCATCCAAGAAAATGCGGACATAGCCCTCCGGCGCAGCCAGTGTCAACGCGCGCTCCAGCGACACGAGAGCCGGGGGAAGGTCGCCTTGTGCCGCGTGCGCAAGCGCCAGCAACATTAGGATTTCGATCACGCTGCCCATCCGTTTACCTTCCTCCGCCGCTTGCAGCAGGCGCTCCAGCAGACCGATTGCCTCGTGAATGGAACCAGTCTCCCGGTCGCTTTTATAGCGGGCGATGAGCACTCGAGCCAGCGTCACGTGCTCGAACTCATGCAGGTAGCTGGGCGCATCGTCAACGGAAAGACCCTGTTCGCGTGCCCACTCCAGAGCTTTGGTCAATTTGCCTTGCGCAACCCATATCCGGGCTTTCATGGCAGATATGGGACAGAAGTCAGGCAAGGGTGATCTGATATACAGGCGTTGCGCTTCATCCAAAAGTGCGAGAGCCCCTTCCAGGTCGCCCTGTGCTGTCTTGAGCCGAGCCTGGTCAATACACAAACGGTATCGCGAAACAGGAAACTGCGCTTTTTCGCCCAGTTCCTCGCTTCTCTGCAAATGTTGCGCGGCAGCCTCCAGATTACCCTGTTCAAGATGCAGCTTACTTAATTCCCTGTGCAAGTCAGCAGCATTGAGAGGAATTGGTTCACCTTGATCCATTACAAATTGTAATAACTGTTCGAGCGTATGGATCGCCTCGTGAAGATGCCCCAGTGCCAGCCTGATATCAGCCAGAACAACGGATGTGTCGATTGCATCCGGGATGTTCCCGGCTGTCCGCAGTTTTATGGTGTATTCGGCGAAGACTCTTTCCGCAGATTCCAGATCCGCGTTTGCCCAGTGGGTCAACCCCAGCATCATGGATGCCTGACTGTATCTGAAAGGATCCGCTTCGGTGAGCTCGAGTACTCGGCTGGCATACCGCACTGTGTCCGGAATATTGCCGAGGGCAAGAGCGATATAGGCGCGGCCGACAGCAATTGTCGCCGATAGAGATTTAAATTGTTCTTTGTCTACAACAACCATCCTTCGGTGGAGTTTATCCTGAGTAGCGTGGTCGAAGGACTCAGGACAAGTCTCAACTGGCGGAGTTTCCAGTTGCACTTTCATCGTATCTGCCGATTCCAACCATCGTTCGACATCCTTAAATCGGGATGCTGCGGTTTCCAGCTCACCACGGCCCAACAATGCATAGGCATACCAAACATTGAGCACAGGCCGGGCGCGGATCAACTCTTCCGGCAGCCTCTTTACCCAGCCAAGCCAAGTAACCGACTGGATACTTCCATCCTCTGTTGTCGGTCCTGCCAGTTCGATCAAACCTGCTGCGCCCTCGAAATCTTTAGCAGCCAGCGCATGACGGATGGCATCGGGTCGCAAACCGTTCTGTTCGTACCACTCGCTCGCCCGCCGATGGAGCGTGGACACGCGATCGGGTTGCGCCTCCCGCAAGTGCGCGAGGAGAACTTCGGCAAAGAGGTGGTGATAGCGATACCACTGGCGCTGATCGTCAAGCGGGATGACGAACAGGTTGCCGCGCTCCAAAGCCTCCAACATCCCTCTGCCATCTTCCTGTCCGGTGACAGCATCGCACAGCGGGCTACTTAACCGATCGAGAATAGCGGTTTGCAGTAGGAAGTTGCGCACATGTTCAGGCTGGCGTTGCAGAACCTCTTCGACCAGATAATCCAGGATGAAATGGTGGCTGCCGCTGAAAGATTTGATGAAACTGGCTGCGTCTGATCGCCCCTGCATGGAAAGGGCGGCTAATTGCAGGCCGGCAATCCAACCTTCGGTGCGGGTTTCCAGTGCGGTAATATCTTCTGCAGAGAGGTTCAGTCCCATCACCTGGTTGAGAAATCCGGCGGCTTCGGAGGGGGTAAAACGCAAGTCTGCAGCGCGCAGTTCGGTTAATTGGCCGCGGGCGCGCAGGCGGGCCAGGGGAAGCTGGGGATCCTCGCGAGTAGTGATGACCAGGTGCATCTGTGGCGGCAGGTGCTCGAGCAGAAAGGTGAGGGCATTGTCAACCGGCTTGGAATCAATCACGTGGTAGTCGTCAAGGACGAGGACGAAATTATCCGGGAGGATGGTGATCTCGTTGAGCAGGATTGTCAGAATCGATTCGGTTGGCGGTGGTTGAGGGGATTGGAGCACACCTAACACCCCTACTCCAATATTCGCCGCAATCCCTTCGACTTCGCTCCCCCTGCGGGGACTTCGCAGGGCAAGCGTCTGCAACGCAGCGACGAGATAAGTCAAAAAGCGTGTGGGGTCGCTATCCCCTTCGTCCAGCGAAAGCCAGGCAACCGGTCGCTCGCAACTTGCGACCCATTCACTGACCAATGTGGTTTTACCAAAGCCGGCGGGGGCAGAGATGAGGGTCAGTTTACAGTGCATGCCCTCGTTCAACCGCTCGATCAGACGGGGGCGGAGGACAACCTTAGGCCGGGGCGGGGGGATATAGAGTTTAGTGGCCAAAACTGGCGTAGACATGGATCAATTATAAAACACGCACACACCAAAATTCAAAAAGCTGCGAAACCTAACGGTTTGCGTTCGCGAAGCACCCTTTAGGGTAGCGGCGGTGTGTCTCGACAGGCTCGACAACCAGGGCGGGCGTGGATTCTGTTTGGGAGCAGAAAAAAACTCGAAGCCAGAAAACTGCTTGACGCGAAGCGTGCGGCACGCGAAGCGTCCCCACCATCCACGCAATGTTAGGCCGCAATCCGGAGTTAGCGGTCCCAGGCAACTGTCAGCTTACGTAACTGCGGTTCGACTTTCGCCGCCAGCTCTTGAACCTCATCTACTTCGCGCAATAGTCCCTCGATGGCGCAGCCGAGCGCGCGCAGGAGTTCGTCTCGCTCCAGCGACGTCACCAGCGCGCTCAGGAAGACGTCGCGCACGTCAGGAGGAA
>CAYSIV010000353.1:0-5978 GCA_964431175.1 uncultured Anaerolineales bacterium | reverse complement strand
CCCGGTTAGAATTTAGGCAAGAAACCGCGCACGATGTCGTGACTATTGACAAGTAGGCTTTCGTCGCCAGCGGGAGCGGGCCGCGCCAGCGTTCAAAGGCCCACAACAGTGCGAGTGTGACCACCGGCGTAATAATGTCGAGAGTCCACAGAAAGGTCTTGTGCCACGTCAGGTCAGGGAGGCGGGTCAGCGGCCCGCTGGTTTGACTGAAGTACGGCCCGAAAATGAAACCCGGCGGGATGGCGATCAGTGCCGTGAGCAGAAAGAGTGGCAGCCAACCAAACCATTCCCATGTCCTGCTCAAAGGCTTCCCGTTCATTGGGGATGTCCTCTGCGATTCCAGATTGCCTGCATCCGCGCGAACCTCGCACCCCACTTGGCGAGCCGTTTATCGGGATACCGTTCGAGCCAGGAAGTGGCCGGGGGCGTGACTCCGTCGGTCGTCAATTCCCAACCAGCACGGCGATACAACTCGGCGCGCGCCTCGGCGGCCGCTGTCACCACCTCACATTCGTCCAGCGTCAGCACCCGCCCCTCGCGCACGACGACGCGCCCGTCCACCAGCACCGTATCCACATCACGACCGGATGCGCCATACACAATCATGTAGGGGGCATCGGACGACGGCTGCACCGGCGGGCGGTCGAACTTCAGCAACACGATGTCGGCGCGCTTGCCAACCTCCAGCGAGCCGGTTTCCTTTTCCACTCCCAACGCCCGCGCACCGTTGATCGTCGCCATGCGCAGCACTTCCATTGGTTTCAACGAGTCCGCGCCGTACAGGAAGTTGCTCACTAAAATACAATTGCGCATCTCGGTGAACATATCCGCGCCCTCGATCCAGCCGCCATAACTATCCGCGCCCAGCACGATATTGACTCCGGCGCGGTGCAGGGCCTTCACGGGCAGCCAGTGGTGGGGACCAATCCCCACGTTCATCCACACCGATGGGCAATGAACCACGCTCGCGCCTGCTCTGGCAACCGCCGTGATGTCAGAGCGCGTGGCCGCGAGAAAGTGCACCGCCACCAATCGCTCGTTGAGCAGGCCGCCTGCTTTCAAAAGACCAAGCGGCGAACGGCCGCGCACCAGCCAACTGAACGCGCCCATCGGCCAGCGGGGAAAGACGTGGATGTGCTCGATCACGTTTTCGCGCTCGGCCAGCATTGCCAGCCGCCGCATCGTTTTCAGTGAAGTTGCCAGCGCCTCCCCGGGACTGGGCACAACCCGAATGCGCCCCTCGAACTTGCCGCGATACTCGCGCAGAAGCGTCTCCGCCTCAGTCAGTTGTGCGTCAGCACTCAGGTCGGTCAGGCCAAACATGTCGGCCACCATCGTCTGCACAAACGCTTTCATTCCGGCCTGGCCCAGGGCCTCGGCCGGTTGGCGGGCAACCTCAAAGGCGATTGCATCCCCGGCAACGTTGGCGAGCGTGATGCCGGAACGCAGCATCTCGACTGCCGACAATTGTGAGGCGGCCAACATGAAGCCGGGAGTGGCATGAGCGCACATAGTCATGTCTTCGCCGGCGGTCTTCTCAAAACCGAACCCGCACATCGTACCCTTGTACAGTGCGGTAAGCATGTGGATGTGGCCGTTGACCAGGCCCGGCAGGGCGATCATCCCGCGCGCATCAATCACTTCGCGCGCCGGGTGTTCGGCGCTGACGACTTCGGTCGGGCCGATGGCGACGATCTCACGCCCGCGAATAGCAATTGCCGCATCGCGCAGGATGTGATTGGATGAATCCACCGTGATGACGGTGGCGTGGGTGATCAGGATGTCGTCCATCATCTGCCTCCTATCTGCAGCAAGAATGCCACTTTATGCTGCGCTGGCTGCTGTGCCCTTCGGTTTCACCTCAATCATCTTCCGCAGGTTCTCCAAGCCTTGCTGGCAACCCAACTGCATCAGCCGCGTGCGGCGGACCGACGTGGTGCGCCCGGTTAGGGCGACACTGCTTCCAAGCTTGAATCGCTCTCGAATATAAAGGTACACCGCTTGCTGCCACGTGCGATGGTGTTTGGTTGTTCATGGCCGCGGTGGAAACGCATCTGCGGTGAATACTCGTTGAAGACGATCTCATCAGAGCGACAGAAGGCTTCCGTGAGTCCGGCGGATCCCATATCGCGGAACGTCTCGAAGAAACGGCAGCGGGTGATGTGAAGGCTGTAAACACGGTCACCGCGCTGGATACCATCATTCTCATTATTACGAATGAACCCTTCTTCCATCTGGCCCTCGTGCTCCTGGTGAAACCATTCCCATGTTCTGGGCAGGAGCGGCGGCGGGAGATAGGCTTGTCGTTGCACTGCATTGGCGAGGTCTCCGAGCAGAGCATGACTTGTTCGGAAAGCTATAGCTTCTCCTCGCACTCGAAGAAGTTCGTGATAGAAAGCCCCACCAGCAGGAAGGTCTGCTTCACTTCCTTGAGGCCGGCATTATCCGTTGGGCGAGCGAACTGCTTACGATAGCGCGGTGCCGACAGAAGCATCCGTGCAATGAACAGGAAACGCTGCCATCCAAGTAGAGGGCGCAGATGCTGATTGAGCAATCGAGGCATGACAAAAAGGAGAATATAGATACACCGACGTCGCTCGCGGACTGGGTCAAGTTTTTTCGATGAGTTTTTCATATTCCTTTTCCTTACACGTTGGCAGTCAAGCCAGTTGGTTTTGCCTCGATCATCTTCCGCAGGTTCTCCAATCCCTTGCGGCAGCCCGACTGCATCAGCCAGCGCGGGGTCAGCTTCCACAGACCGGGGAACCGGTAGCGCAGGGTGAAGTGGAAGCGTGTGCCGTTCTGCTCCGGCGTGAGCACCGGCCCGGCCTCCATCTCCCAGCCGGAGATGGCCCGGTAGGCGATGCGTTCGTTCGGCACCCACTCCGTCACCACCTCGTCGAACCGAAAGGTCAAACCGAGGGGGAGGGCGAAAGTCCAGCGGTAAACCGTGCCTACACCGACCGGCTTGCCGATCACTTCCATCATCGTGAACGGGAGCGCGGCCAGGAAGGGTAAATCGGACATATAGGCCCAGACAGTTTCTAGCGGTGCGCCCATGTAAATGACGACCTCGACCTGTTGTAGCTTGCGATTTGTATGTTGGGTAGCCATTGCTTTTTCCTGTGCGCCGGTCAAAACCGGAAGGTGTAGTGAATGAAAGTTTCTTACAGTCAAGGTCTAGCGAACCAGATGGCCCGACCTCGACTCGCTAGGATTGAGATGGGCGATACGCTTTGATGAGCGGCGCTTTGCCCGAAGTCGTCTTCGGAATCACCGATACCCGTTGCACTTGAATGGATGGCGCATGCACACCCTGGGTCGTCAGCGCCTCTCTCAACGTGTCCACCAGCGCTGCGTCAACGAGTCCGTCACGTACACCACTCAGGAGCACTGTCAGGCTGTCATCGGCCGCTTGCGCAATCTGCCAGCCGCTCACCGGCAGAATGTCCATAACGCGATTGAACACCAAGGGTGGAACAGCGACCCGGTCCCCCGACGCGGCGGGCAAGCGCAAGGTATCCTCGACTCGACCCTGAACGTTTTCCAGCATTGCGAAGGGCAGCCCGCTTGGGCATGTGTCGGTAGTCAGCCGCACGCTGTCATTCAACTCGTAGCGAATGAGCGGCTGGGTGCGGCTGAACAGCGTGGTGACCAACAGTTTAGCGCCATAGGTTCCCGGCGCTACCGGCCGATGGTATTCATCCACCACTTCAACGATCACCAAGTCTTCAAACAAGTGCATGTGCCGGCACATTTCATATTCGGCGGCGATGTCGGCGGTTTCCGTAGCGCCGTATTGATTGAACGGCTCATCGCCCCACGCCGCTTTGACGCGCCGCCGTGTCTCATCGGTCAGCACCTCGGAACTCGTGAAGGTTTTGCTCGGCCGGATATGGAGTCGTCCGGCGAGTTATTCGTCGGCCAGGATGCGGGCCATGGAGGCGTAGGCGATGAGAACATCGGGCTGCCACTCATTGAGCCTCTGCGCGATGCTTTCCAATGAATCACTGGCGGGCAGGCGGATGGAGGGCGTCCACCAGGTCTTGGCCGTTGCGGCCACCTGCGACGACATGTGCCACGGGCTGATCGAAGCGACGGTCGCCATCTTTCGGCGGCGCAGCAAGCTCACCCTCGCGCCAGACCACTCCTGTCCACGGGCGAACGAAGCCACGATGGTCAACCACTCCGGTTCATTGAAAAGGAAAAAGCCAGGTTGGCCGCTGCTGCCCGAAGTGGCCGTCACCCAATAGCGGTCGCGGAACAGTCGGCCCTCCACGCGGGCAGCGGCAAACTCACGCACCGCCTCCAGGCGAATGGATCGGTCGGTCACCAATTCGTCGAAGTGTTCCATCAACATGGCTTTGGTGAGCACCGGCAGTTCGTGTAACGGACGATTGGAGAGGCCCTTGTGAAACTTCTGGTAAAAGGGCGAGTAGGCGTAAGTGTGCTCGCGGAGGCGGCGCAATGATTCAGCCTGATAGGCTTCCAGTTGCGGGCGCGTCCATTGGTCATGCTTGCGCAACCGCTCTAACGTATGAAGTAGTATCAACATGATCTGGATATCCATCACAGCCTCCCGTTTCCATCGGATGTCATCATAATTCCCAGTAATTCACAATCTCAAGCCAATTGGTATCAGCGCGCAACAACGGCATTAGGCGATGTAGTCGCTGGCATTGCGCAACGACCAGGACACGACGGCCCGGATCACGTTGCACGGCTTGCAGAATGTTTTCAGCCATTGCCTTGTTTTGGATCTCCCATGTCGCCCGGTCTTCCGGCTTCCACATCATCTCAGTAAGCGCGCAGACCGTGTGGCAGAACGCCCCGAACCGCAACCCATTGACTGCTTCAGGTCGGTTAGCTTGGCGTTGCCCCCATTGCAAGAGACGATCAAACGCAAGCACCAAGCCTCGCCGCCATTGCTCTGACGGCGCAAAATCGAGATATTGCTTTGGGGTAGAGGCCACCGGGACGATGACGATATCAGTGGCGGCCTCGACGGGGGCCAGCGCCTCACGCACCTCTACCGTAGCCGCTGAGAGATCGCCGCCCTCCCACGCCTCGCGAGTGATTTCGGCGCAGAGGAGATCAGGCGAGAGGTCGGCCACCAGAGAGCGCAGACAGTTCAGATCGTAGGCAATCGGCTGGCGATGTAGGTCGGAGAGTGTGCCGAGAACGGCGAGGCGAGTGCGAGACAAAGTATTCATCATTAGTAGAGTAGCACATTGGAAGTGATAACGGGGAGCGCCAAGCGGCGCGTGAGGGGCAGGTAAAACTACCTGGTTTTGGAACGGAGGTTGTATTGAGCGGCTATCAGCGCCGCTTCCATGCGAGAGTGAACGCCGAGCCGGGTATAGATGTTGGCTAGGTGACCCTCGACAGTGCGTACGCTGAGGTACAGCCGGGCGGCGATGGCTTTGTTGCTCAAGCCTTCAGCCAGCAATGTCAATATCTCCCGTTCGCGGTCAGTCAGGGTACTCAGAGCCTGCCCTACGGCTGGAAGGAGTGCCGAAGGGTCTACGGAAGAGGAAGCGGCCTGCTGATGTTGGAACATCGCCAGTGCCAGCGATGAACTGAGGTATTGCTCCCCTCGCGCGACCTGCCGGATGGCGGTGCCCAACGCCTCAGGCGTCTCGTCTTTTGAGAACAATCCAGCGACATGGGGTGGCAATGCTGAATAGTTATCCGTCGTAACCAAAAGCAGTAAGGCAGTCCCGGACGGCAAGCGCGGCAGTTCGGCAAGGTCGCCTGCGCTTACGTCCCAGACCAACACGCGTGGCGGTGGGTCCGAGTCCAGCGCGACCACGCGCAAGCCCGGCAAGCCTGACACCAACGCCGACAGCGCGGCGCGGTCGAGAAGACAGCCGCCGCTAACGGCAACCGCAAGTCGTTGCGTCATCACTTCCAGGATAGGCGGTTGGCAGACAAACTTCGAGCGCCAATTAGCTTATTGAGTATGGGCAAAACGGCGT
>CAYSIV010000352.1:0-6022 GCA_964431175.1 uncultured Anaerolineales bacterium | reverse complement strand
ATTCCGGATTTTATCGAGAGTAGAACACCTGTCTAATCTAACATTGTCAAGCTAGCCATTCGAGCTCATTACGGAGCAAGCTATGATCTTCAATTCCTTTTTGAGGAAGCCTTATGCTTTGAAAAATTAGGTGAGGTCAGCGATGAGCATTGGTATGGACAGGATCTTCTTTTAGGTTTCATCTTTCCCGAAATAGCAGACATGTATATTAAAGCAGGGTTACCTGATAGAGCGGAAAAGATTTATGCACAATATTGCCGTAAGAAACCGCACGACATAGGCTCTTGGCTCCATAGGATTAAACTGATACGTAATGAAATCAATGATCGTGAACTGGCTGTCCAAGTGTGTCGCCATGCGCTTGAGCTTAATCCAACAGATTTATGGCTTTATAAAGAGTTAATCGGTCTGTATAGTGATTTGCACGACACGACTGGGCAAGAGCAAGCTCTCGAAGAAGGGCGCAAAGCTTTATCAAACAATTCCGAGTTTATGAGCTTCTATTGGGAGCATAAGTTTTTCTTGCGCAAGGATATCCCAGGAGTCCTTGACAACAAGAAAGTGATGCTTGAAAAGCTGTTCAGCAAACAAGTATGGGATAAGATGGATCCCGAGTCAAAGCAAGATTTAGCAACCGCCGAGTATCTTTATGAAAACTACTCATCTAGCACAGACGCAAATTTTAGTGCGGCATCAATCGCGCAAGGTTATTTCCGGGCTTGGGAGCGAGAAATTGATCGAAGAATCACACGCAAAATCCTTTTCGGAATTGAACAGGCGCAAAGAGGATTTCGAGATGCGCGCAGAGAAAGAAAAATCAAAATCGGCGATGCTGAAGTAGATCTGAAGCATCCAACTCCAGTGCAAATTGGGCATGCTATCGAAGAGGCAAAGAAACCGCACAACATGAAGCCATGGGGCGAGGCTATTCAAAAGTATCTCAACACTCTGGGGAAATCACAAAGGAACGAGATGGTTATGAAGTTTCCGGGTTTAGCTGATCAGGTGGCCCAATATCGGAATGCGGCCAATCATTTTGAGCCATTTTCTCGAGCGCAACTGGATGAACTGAGGAAACTTTTGCTAAACGAAAAAGATGGTGCTCTACAAAAGGTCTATTACTGGACAAACCAGTAAACACCTTGCCATCAGCTATGTTCGAAGTTTGGCTTCCTCAATGCCTCAAGGTCTTGAGAATTGCCATCAAAGCCTTGCTCATGTAACAGATTATACTCTCTACCCGGATTCACGAATAAGGAAACGCTCCCTTACTTTCAGCGGACGCTTCGCGAAACGGAAAAGCGGATGAAGCCTGCATCCGTTTTTCCGTTTGAAAAATCCGTTGAAAGTCCGTTCGCCAATTTATTGCCCGTGAATTCAGACTCTCTACTTGATCCGATACCCCTCCTGCTCGTTGTTGAAAATCCAGCCTACCAGCGCCCCGATGCGAATCTCGTCGAAGAGGTAAGCCTCACGAGTCACGGCGGCGGAACCCTTGCCGCGCAGAGCCTGACGCGAACGTTCCATCATCTCGAACCGCTTCTGCCAGCGGGCAAAGTTGGCCGGGCGTAAATCCACCCAACCCTTGGCCGCCCACTTGTCCAAGTCACCGGGGCCAATTTCGGCCTCCGTCGCCCCGGCCACTTCGGGAATACGAATGAACGGCCCGCGAATCAATTGCGTCGCCTGGGGCGCGAGAATCGGCACCCCAATTGAAGTGATGGTCTGCCGCAGAGCCGCATCTGCCTGCAAACGATTAAACAGCGCCGTCGAAATTGCTTCCGGCGTTTGGGCCAGCACCGCCTTGAGCGTGCCATATTCTATCTGCAATAGCTCGGCTTCCCACAACAGCTTGGAAATTTCGGGCGGGCCAAGCTGGCCGAGGGCCACGCTGTGCAAGCCGGTTTGCGCTTCAAGCCGTTCGATGTCAGTCAATGCCTGTTGCCGCAATACGCCCGCCCGATAGGTCGGGTTCATCACCGCCCCATCAATCGCCCCAATAACATCGCGCCCGGTGTTGCTCCCTTTGATCTCCAGCGCGCATTCCAAGGCAATCTCTTCAGGCGTGATGAACTCCATTTGCCTCAGCGAAGTGATCGTCTCGAACTCGCCCTTGGTGAAGACGCCGTTCTCGCCCGTGTCCACCACTGGCAAGGAGAGATCACCCAGCGACTCGAACTCGTCGGCGGCCAAACGCAGGGGGAGCTGGCTCTCGATGGGAAACGATCGTGGCGCGTACACCATCACCGGTCGGCCGCCTTCGCGAATCGTCCGCAGTGAAATATCGGCGAAGCCGATCATCCCCCCGGGTTTGATCTCCTTGACCACCGGCCCGCCAACGGTTCGGGCCATAAGGAAGAGCAGGCCGGTGTGAGCAAAGGCGATGGCCGTCTTGGTCATTAACTTGGCCGAGGGCTTGTCCTCGCTGTGCGTGTACGGAATGTTCAGCCCCATGCCGCCGGTGCCGGTCGTGCCGATCTTGAGGTACAGCCGCGTGCCCACCTCGCGCATGGCCCGGTTGAGCATCAGCACATGGCGAATCAACTGCGGCACCGACTGTGAGATCAGCAGAGTCTCAAAAGCGCGCTCGGCGTCCTTCCATTCGTGTTTGGCCGTCGTCGCGTCCCCGGCGCGGATGTGAGTCAACAAGTCGTCAATCTCGCGCTTAGCGATCACGGTTCCGGTGTAAACATCCTGATAGCTAATCGCCGTCGCCGTATTGATCGAGTCGACGATCACCTCAGGCTTGTGTTCGATGATCAGTTGAACCAGGCGCGAGCGGCTGTAGGCAGTGTCAAAGTCGCCAAATAGATCAGCATACAAATCGTCGCGGCGCGGGTAACTTTCGAGCAGGCGGCCCCGCTTCTCTTCCGAAAACTCGGAGCGCACGAACACGTCGCCCCACACGCCGACAAACTCAATACTGGAGTGCGGGAACATGCGGCGCAAACCGGCGGGGCCGTGAATCGCCTCGTTGACTTCCTGCTGGAACAGCGAGGCGATGATGATGCGCTTGGGGCTGAGGTCGTGGGCGATGCGGCGGGCGATCTGCAAGCCCACCAGGCCCGCGCCGCCCAAAATCAAAAAGGTTTCGTCCGGCATGAAAGAAATCGATCCTGTGGGTTAAAACATTGCTCGGGTAGGGGCGAAGCTTTCAGGGCCTTTGAAGGCTTCGCCCTACAGTCGCGGAAGGTGAACCGTGACCGACTGAAAAGCCAGAGTCAGCGTCCGCTCATGGCCCGACTCATCCAGACCCCGAATCAAAATTCGCTCGACTACATCTGGCGGCTCGATCTTCAGGCAAGCCTCGTAAAGCGACTCAAGGTCAGGATAGGCTATCGCGTGTTCCGAAAGTCCCGCTTTGGGATCCCAACGCCGGAGCACCAGCAGGATTTCGGTGACGCGATCATTCATCATAGAGTGAATGTCTCGCCCGGTTTGAGGGCGTGCGCCTGGGTACTTGTCTCCGCCTGCACCCTTTTGGCCCAGGCCTCAGCATCCTGGGCGATCAGATCAAAGGTGTTGTAGTGAACGGGGATGACGTGCTTGGGGCGGAGCAACTTCACGGCGCGCAAGGCGTCGGCCGGCCCCATTGTGAAGTTGTCCCCGATAGGCAACGTCGCCAACTCAATCCCCTCATCGCCAATCAAGCTCATGTCGCCGAACAGGCCGGTGTCGCAGGCGAGGTAAATCTTCTTGCCCGAGGCCGGGGTGATGAGGAAACCGCACGGATTGCCGCCGTACGATCCATCTGGCAAGGCGGAGCCGTGCAGGGCCAGAGTGAGCTTGACATAGGCAAACGGGTGCTGGTGGCCGCCACCCAGATGTTGGGCGTGAACCTTTTTCACCCCCTGCGCCTCGCACCAGTTGGCGATTTCATAATTGGCGATCACCGTCGCTCCGGTGCGCTTAGCCAAAGCGACCGTGTCGCCCACATGGTCGCCGTGGCCGTGCGAGATTAGAATAAAATCGGCGGGGACAGAATCGGCAGTGGTAGAAGCGGCCGGGTTCCCGGAGAAGAAGGGGTCCACCAAAATGTGGTGTCCTCCCAGTTCCAACCCCACCGTGCCATGACCGTACCAGATCAGTTTGTCGCTCATCGTTTTTTATCTCCTTTCATAAGAATGCGACTTGCCGGCGAAACATCTTTGCTGTGTTTACTGGCGCGCCGTTCACGCCAGGCACTACGATAATCTTCAATCTGGTGGCTCAGGCCCATCCAGTCGTTCACCATAAACAGGAAACCGGGCGAGTCGGGCGCAAACATGTAATCGGTGAACCAGAGTTTGAGCCAGCGCAACGGCAGTGGATATTGCCTGACCCAGACGGCCACCACAGTGAGTTGGCCGCTCCGTTCAAAAAACAGCGGCTCTAAAAAGCGGCGTTGGCTCCAGCGCTGGCGGCTGAAGGGATACTGCTGGCCAAAGTTGACGGCGGTCACCATGTCGATCCGCGAGTATGAAACGCTGAGGCGGTAAACGGGCGTGCTGATGAGCAGATACTTGGCATGGCACTGCACGTAACACAGGAAAGGCGCAATGAGGCTGACAATGAAGAGGATGAAGCAGATGGCGGAGATGATGGGAAGCAAGCCCTGGCCTGCCGCCAGCAGTGGGTGATCGGGCGCGATCCACCACAGCACGTAGGTGCTGACGGCGAGCAGAAACGACGGCCAGCGCAACATGGCAAACAGGCGCTCGTATAGGCGCAGGCGGAAGCGTTTGCCGGGGCGCGGTTTCTTGGCAGGCATGATGGCGTATAACCACAGAGAGCACAAAGAACACAGAGTTTATTTGGGTTTCTCTGTGCTCTCTGTGTACTCGGTGGTGAATTTTTGTCCGGCAAGAGGCACGGTGAACCAGAACGTGCTTCCCTTCTCCAACTCGCTCTCGAATCCGATCTGGCCGCCGAAGAGTTCGACGAGGCGGCGGGTGAGGTGCAGGGCCAGCCCCCAGCCCGTCTGCTCGCGCACGGCCGGATGCTCGGCGCGGAAGAATAAGGTAAAGACTTTAGCCTGATCGTCCGGGCTAATGCCAACGCCGGTGTCGGCAATAGTGAAGCGGACGTGCGTCTCTCCGGCTTCAGCGGTGAGGGTGATCGTACCACTAGATGGCGTATATTTGTGGGCGTTGGTCAACAAATTGGTGATGATCTGGGTGAGCCGTGGTTTATCAACGCGGACGCTGGGCAGGGGCGCCAGGTTGACGACGAGAGTCTGTCCCTTTTCATTGATCTGGGGTTTGAGGCCGTCAACGGCCTCCCCGGCGCAAGTGGTGGCATCCACCTCTTTCACTTCCAGTTTGAGCCGCCCGGAGTCGATCTTGGAAATGTCGGAGAGATCGGAGACAAGAGCGTTCATGCGATCTACGCTATTGCGGACGATGGCCAGAAATTGCTTTTGCTGGTCGTTGACCGGGCCAACCATACCGCCGCGCATCAGGTCGGTGTAGCCTTTGATTGAAGTCATGGGCAGGCGAAGCTCGTGGGTGACCGTGGAGACAAAGTCGCTCTTGGCGATATTGGCGTCGAGGGCAATGGCGGCCTGGACCGTGAAGATTTCAAAGAAAAGCAGGTCGGCATGGGTGAACAGGCCGAGGGTGCTTGGTCTGTCTACGTAAATTGCGCCAAACGGCTTTCGGCCGCGAGCTTGCAAGGGCACGGTGAGGCTGGAGCGTTGCGATTCGTGAGCAAGCAGAACACTTTGGCCGGAGATAGCAACGGGTTGAGCCAGCGCCACCAGTTCCCCAACAGAGACGGCGTCCACGCCCCTGACAGCATGGGCGTCGAAACTGTTGGCGGCTTTGTTGTAAAGGATCAGCACGCCGCGCTCGGCCCCGGTCAGGCCAATGGCGCTGTTCATGGTTTGAGTCAGCTGTTCAAGGAAGGTGGGGATGGCGGCGAGCGCCTGACAAATGTCTCGCAGTTCGGTGAGGCGGTGAATGTCGCTCATTGGGTTTGGCCTTTGCGTTTATTGGACTCTATTCAAAATAAGCCAGTGCGCGCTTCGACCGCTTCGCGTCAG
>CAYSIV010000351.1:4921-6023 GCA_964431175.1 uncultured Anaerolineales bacterium | reverse complement strand
CTTCTGCGCCAAAGAGCGGCTCGAGGCCCTGCGCCGCGAGCAATTGCTCCTCAAACGCCAACCGCGCTACGACGGCCATTGCCGCGATATTCCGTCCAGCGAAGCCCAAGCCCGCCAAGCCGCCGGCGAGTCGTGCGTCGTGCGCTTCAAAATGCCGCCGGAGGGAAATACGACAGCCCGCGATCTCATTCGGGGCGACATCACCATTGACAACAGCACCCTCGACGACTTCATCATTTTGAAATCCGATGGCCTGTCTCTGTATCATTTGGCCGCCATGGTGGACGATCATCTCATGGGCATCACCCACGTCATCCGTTCGTCCGAGTGGATACCGTCTCTGCCAAAACACGCTCTCATCCTTCGCGCCTTTGGCTGGGAGGAGCCGCAGTGGGTACATCTCTCGGTCTTCCTCAGGCCAAGCGGCAAGGGCAAGATGAGCAAGCGCGAGTCATCCAACCTCAAGGCTGAAGAGGGTCACTCGATCTTCGTGCGCGACATGCACGAGCTGGGCTACCTGCCCGAGGCCGTGCGCAACTGGATTGCTCTGATGGGCTGGAGCCTGGATGACAAGACCGACGTAATTTCGCTGGACGAGATGATCCAGGGCTTCAGCCTGGAGCGCCTCAACCCGGCGCCCGCCGCCGTCAACTTCGACAAGCTCGATCACTTCAACGGCGTCTACATTCGCAGCCTGTCGCCGGCTGAGTTGGCCAAACGCCTCAAGCCCCATTTCGACCGGGCCGGGCTGAAGGCCGACGAGGCCGCCCTGAGCCGGATTGCGCCACTCATTCAGGTACGCATCGCCACGCTGGATGAGTCGGTGGAAATGGCCGGGTTCTTTTTCCGGCCCGATGTGAGCTACGACCCCACATTACTCATCCCCAAAGGCCTGGACGCCGCCCGCACAGTGGCGGCATTGCAGAAGTCCAAAGCCTTGCTCGAGTCTCTGCCCGACCTCAACCACCCGACGACCGAACCACCCATGCGCGCCCTGGCTGACGAACTCAAACTCAAGCCCGGCCAGTTGTTCGGCATCCTGCGCGTCGCCATCACCGGCCAAACCGTCAGCCCGCCGCTGTTTGAGACGATAGCGTTGCTG
>CAYSIV010000351.1:0-4911 GCA_964431175.1 uncultured Anaerolineales bacterium | reverse complement strand
ACGCCGCCGTACGCCGCGCCGTCCTGCAGATCCTCGGTCAGCAACAGCGGACAACCCTGAAATTGTGCGGCACCGATCACGAGGCTGTCCCACCAGCTGAGACGATAGCGTTGCTGGAAAAAAGCGTTGTATTTGAACGTCTTGTCCAAGCCGAAAATCTTCTCCGTCAAACGTGAAACGACAAACTTCATGCGAAGCGTGTCGTTTGACGTTTGTCGTTTGACGTGGACTCACGATATGGCAAACTCTCAAACCTATATTGACCTCGAAAACCAATACGGCGCTCACAACTATAAACCGCTCGAGGTGGTGATTGCCAAAGCCAGCGGCGTCTGGGTGGAAGATGTGGACGGCAAGAAGTATCTCGACTGTTTGGCCGCCTACTCGGCGGTGAACCAGGGCCACTGCCACCCGAAAATTATTCAGGCCCTCGTCGAGCAGGCTGGCAAGGTCACCCTCACCTCGCGCGCCTTCCGCAACGATCAGCTTGGCCCGTTCATGAAAGAGTTGTGCGACCTGACCGGCTTTGAGATGGGCCTGCCAATGAACTCCGGCGCGGAAGCGGTGGAGACGGCGCTGAAGCTGGCCCGCAAGTGGGGTCACGTCGTGAAGGGCATCCCGCAGAACCAGGCCGAGATCGTCACCGTTGCCGGGAACTTCCACGGGCGCACCATCACCATCATTTCGTTTTCTTCCGAGCCGTCGTACAAAGACTCCTTCGGCCCGTTCACGCCCGGTTTCGTCAGCATCCCTTACGGCGACGCCGAGGCGTTTGAGGCGGCCATCACCCCCAACACGGCGGCCATCTCCGTCGAACCGATTCAGGGGGAAGCCGGAGTCATCATCCCGCCCGCCGGTTACCTCAAGCGCCTGCGCGAGATTTGCGATAAGAACAAGGTGCTGTTGATCGCCGACGAGATTCAGACCGGCCTGGGCCGCACCGGCAAGCTGTTCGCCTTTGAACATGACGGCATCCGGCCTGATGTGGTGGTCATTGGCAAAGCCTTGAGCGGCGGCGTGTATCCGGTCTCGGCGGTGCTGTCGTCGCGCGAGCTCATGGGCCTGTTCAAGCCGGGCGAGCACGGCTCGACGTTCGGCGGCAACCCGCTGGCCTGCGCGGTGGGCCGGGCGGCGCTCAAGGTGATTACCGAAGAAAAGCTGGTGCAGAACTCGGCGGTGCTGGGCGAATACTTTCTGGAGCAGTTGGCCGAAATCCCCAGCCCGCACGTCAAAGAAGTGCGCGGCAAAGGCTTGCTCATCGGCCTGGAACTCAAGCCCGAAGCCGGTGGCGCACGCCGTTTCTGCGAGGCGTTGAAAGATCGCGGCATTCTATGCAAGGAGACGCACGACAACGTCATCCGCTTTGCCCCGCCGCTGGTGATCGACAAGACGACGATTGACGAGGCGCTCCCGGCGATTCGGGACGTGTTGAATATGAAATGATGGGTAGCGAGGGGCGAACGCTGTTTTTTCGTCAGCCGTCTTTCGTCTTACCTGTGGTAAAATTTTCCCGCACTGGGGGATAGTTTAGTGGCAGAACAGCGGATTCTGGATCCGTTAGCCGTGGTTCGACTCCACGTCCCCCAGCCAACAGGCGCTCGGCGAGCGAGAGTGTGTATCGCCGCCCACCGAAAACACCCGACTTTGCGAGATTTCGCGAGGTTGGGTGTTTTGTTTTGTCGTTTTTGTCCATTGTGAACCTGTTCAGGTGCTTCTCAAGATATTCGCGGCTGGGTGAGCAACTGCACCTTAGGAGCCGCTTTACAGACTACTCTCCCAAGTCTGCCATTATTTCGCCAAATTGCACCAACGCCGCCTGCAAATCTTCCACAATTTCAATCGCCAGCACATCGGGGTCAGGCAGGTTAGCGCTATCTTCCAGCGACTCGTCGCGCAGCCAGAAGATGTCAAGGTTGACTTTGTCGCGGGCTGTCAGTTCGTCGTAGGTGTAGGCCCGCCAGCGGCCATCGGGATTGGCCTCGTTCCAGGTGGAGACACGCTGGTGACGATTGGCCGGGTTAAAGCAGGCTACAAATTCGTCGAGGTTGGCGCGAGTGAGCGGATTTTGTTTGAGGGTGAAGTTCTGGTTCGTGCGCAGGTCGTAGATCCATAGTTTCTCCGTCCACGGTTTTTCGCTGGCCGGTTTGCGGTCGAAGAAGAGCACGTTGGCTTTGACGCCCTGAGCGTAGAAGATGCCGGTGGGCAGGCGCAGGAGGGTATGCACATCGCATTCGTGCAGGAGTTTGCGGCGGATGGTTTCGCCCGCGCCGCCTTCAAACAGCACATTGTCCGGCACGACGACAGCGGCTTTGCCGTGCATGTTCAGAATGGTTTTGATGTGCTGGACAAAGTTGAGTTGTTTGTTGCTGGTCGAAGTCCAGAAGTCATTGCGGGCGATGATCTGCGACTCGCGCTGGGCGTCGCCTTCTTCGTTGACGAAGGTGACACTGCTCTTCTTGCCAAAGGGCGGGTTGGTGAGCACCATGTCCACCCGGTCGCCGGGGTCGGCGGCCAGGCTGTCGGCCACCCGGATCGGGCTGTCGCCGTTGCCCATGGCCCCGATGCCGTGCAGGTACAGGTTCATCACGCACAGCCGCGCCGTGCCATCCACAATTTCCCAGCCGTGCAGGGCCTTGTGCCGCAAGTGCTTCCACTGATCCTTGTCCAGCGGCGCATGATGGCGGGCGATGTAGTCGTAGGCGGCCAACAAGAATCCGCCCGTGCCACAGGCCGGGTCGGCGATGGTCTGTTTGGGGGCCGGGCGCATCACATCCACGAGGGCCTGAATGAGAGGCCGCGGGGTGAAGTATTGGCCCGCGCCCGATTTGGTATCCTGGGCGTTCTTCTCCAGCAGGCCTTCGTAGATTTCGCCCTTCACGTCAATATCTATGCCCGTCCATACTTCGCCGTCAATGAGGTCAATCAGGCGGCGGAGTTTGGCCGGGTCTTGAATCTTGTTCTGAGCTTTGCGGAAGATGACGGAGATCAGGCCAGTTCCTTTGCCGAGTTCGGTGAGGAGGTGGCGGTAGTGCGTTTCGAGATCGTCGCCTTCGCGCGTTCGCAGGCTGGCCCAGGCAAACGGGTCAGGGATGGCGGACGGTTTCCCGATGGCGCGATTCTCGTCGTCCATCTTGAGGAAGAGCAGGTAGGTGAGTTGCTCCAGATAGTCGCCGTAAGAAACGCCATCGTCGCGGAGGACGTTGCAGTAGTTCCAGACGCGCTGGACGATGGTGGAGGTGGCGGCGGTCATTCTTCGGCCTCCTCATCCCAAGAATCGCGATCCCATTCCATCAGCGTATTGGCCAAATTTGCATCAATGAATATCTCCTGACCATCGTCGCCGACGATGCGCCGCCCGACCTTTTTTTCAAAGCGGGCGATCTCTTCAGCCGATTGCCCCGTTTGGCTGGCCGCCTGAAAGTCATCCGCCGTGAAACGCGGTGTATCAGCCGCATCGGGCAGGGTGAGAATGTGCTCAAAGAACTGTTCGCGGAACAGAACGAGTTCACCCGGCAAACGAATTTGCCTGGAGAGGCTGTCGGTGAGGGCAGTGACGATCAGGCGTTTGGCTTCGACTGCGCTGATAGGGGTCATGGTTTGCCCCTGCTGTCCCCAGGTGTCAACATAGCGTTCTTTCAATTGGGCCGGCATCTTGTTTTCAAGCATCATAATTTCCTTGAGCGCCCCATGCCAGGGCGGATTGCGATCAATGAGGAAATTCATGCCCCGGGCGCGGGTCCTCTGCCGATTGCTGTACCACAAAACAATGACGGCTGTTTGCCATTCGTCGCCAACTTCATAGGCGCTGTGGAATGTGCTCACCCGGTTTTCGGCGGGGGCGCGGGCGCTTCGTCCCAAAGCGGCCAGCCACTGTTCGGCAATGGGTCTGAGGTCTGCCGGGAGTTTGTCGTCGTTGATTAAGGCTTCAAGGGTGTCAAGATAATTCTGCCTCGCGATCCAGTGGGGCAAGACATCTTCCAGCCGCGTTTTGGTTTGAGCGGGCGCCGCGCGAAAAGCCGCCAGCATCACGTTGATGATCTGGTCGAGCTTACCGCTGCGCGCCACAGTCTGCAAATCGCTCTCGATTTGTTCAATCGTTTGGCCGGGCAAGTTGGGGTTTTGCCACAAGCCGTCCAGGCGGAGGCGCAGTAATGTCTCGGCCGGGATATTGGGTGCAGAGTGCTTCTTTTTATTTTTGCTCATGCTTTCAGTTGACTCCGTATGGTTATTCCTGGGAGGTAATGTCGGTCAGGTGATTGTCAATTGTTTGCGGCGGCGGCAGGCGGCGGGTGTTTTGTAGATTGTCGCGGTCGAGCGCCCATTGTAGCGGATTGTTTTGGATATAACGCCGGATGGCGTTCAATTCGCGCTCGTTGCGAACGATGTGCTCATGATAGTTGCGTTGCCAAACCGGCGCGCCGGGGGCAGTGCACAAGATGTTGAGACGACGGGTCGTGATGGATTTGAAATTTTGGACGATGGCCCCCAAGGATCCGGGTTGTGTTCCAATGGTCTGTAGGGGCGAAGCATCCGCCGAATGGAAATTTGATGATGCGGATTCGTTGGCGGCGGATGCTTCGCCCTTATCCGGCGCCGTGAAGATAAGAAGGCCGTGCAGGTGGTTGGGCATAACGACAAAAGCATCTGTGGTGAGGCGCGGGAAGTGTCGCGGAAGTTGTTGCCCGATCGCCGCCACGATTTTGCCCCATTCGTTCAATCGCATTTCGTCGTCCGCGATGTCGCCAAACAGGCATTCGCGACAGTAGGTGCACAGGGTGACGAAATATGCGCGGGGGGATGAATAGTCGTATCCCTTGAGGCGAATGGATCGGCGGTGGTGGAGACGCGGGTCGTATTTCATTTGGGTGTGACTAAAGTTGGTTGATTTCGAGTCGTTCAATAGGATCAATC
>CAYSIV010000350.1:5537-6052 GCA_964431175.1 uncultured Anaerolineales bacterium | reverse complement strand
ACCTCGCCGGCGGCGGCGTCAACATGGCCCAGCGCGTCATGGACTGCGGCGACGCCGGCCACATCCTGGTCTCTCAGACCGTGGCCGATGTCCTGATGCAGTTCAGCCAGTGGGGACCCTACCTCACCGATCTAGGCGCACACCCCGTCAAGCACGGCGTGCCCCTCCACCTTTACAACCTGGCCACCAAGGATCTGGGGAACCGCCATCCGCCCAGCAAGCTGGGCAGCGCCCGCCGGCGCGGCACGGGCCGATCGAAGACGGCGCTCGTCGCTCTGGCCGTTGTGGTGCTGCTGGCCGTCGCCACGCTTCTGGCCTGGCTTCGGCTCGCTCCTCGTGCCGAGCCTCTCGTCCTGAACTACTCCATCACCGTGCAAAAATGGCGCGACGGGAAGCCCTACGGCGACCCCTTCCGCGTCCCCGGCGAGATGATCTTCGAGCGCGACTACCGGATCGCCCTGGAGGTCGGCAGCCCCCAGCGCGGCTACCTGTACATCCTGAACGAAGGTGTAGTC
>CAYSIV010000350.1:0-5527 GCA_964431175.1 uncultured Anaerolineales bacterium | reverse complement strand
CGGGGCCACCGGCAGGCGCGCGTTCCACCTGCTCGAGCCTCGCCACGCCCGCTCGGCCGGGCTCGACCCCGCCACCAGCGTCCGCATCCCGCCGCGTGGCGGCTGGTTCCGCTTCGACGAAGCCGCCGGCAAGGAGACCTGCTACCTGATCTGGTCGCGCCAGGCGGTCCCGGAGCTGGAGCGTATCAAGAACCTGCCCCTCCTTCAGGGCGGCATCGTAGCGGTGGAGGACACGGCCCCGATCGAGAAGTTCCTGACCCTGCACCTCGGCGACAAGCTCCAGGTGAACAAGAACCAATCGTTGCGCCAAACCCAGGTGGAAGCGCCGGTGAGTGTCCTGGTGCATGCGGTGGCGCTGGAGCACCAATGAAATGAGACCTACAGCCATCGTCCTGTTGCTGGCGGGCGCGTCTTCTTTGCCGGCCCAGAGGTACATCGGCGCCGGCGGCTGCTCGGGCTCGAACTGCCACGGCGCCACGGCCGCCGCAGCCGAGAAGGACAGCCGCATCTGGGGCAACGAATACGCCATCTGGTCGCTCAACGACAAGCACCCCAAGGCCTGGCGCGCGCTCGGCGAGGCGCGGTCCAAGCGCATGGCCGAGATCCTGAAGATCGCCGACCCGCGCAGCGACCGCCGCTGCACCGTCTGCCACGCCGTCGGCTCCTCGGAGAAGTCAGTCTCCGACGGCGTCGCCTGCGAGGGCTGCCACGGACCGGCCGAGAGGTGGCTCGGCCCGCACACGCCGGCCAACTCCCACGCCACCAGCGTCGCCACAGGCATGACCGATACCAAGAACCTGCGTCTCCGCGCCGCCCTGTGCCTGGAGTGCCACCTCGGAACCAAGGATAGGGTCGTCGACCACGAGCTGATCGCCGCCGGCCACGCCGACCTGAACTTCGAGCTCGATACGTTCAGTTGGGCCCAGCCGGTGCATTATCGCGAAACCAGGCCGGCGGCGGGAAACAGCTTGCCGCGCGTCCGGGTGTGGGCGGTGGGGCAGGCCACCGCCCTCGCCCAAGGCATGCGCACCCTGGCCCTGCGGGCCTCGCAAGGGTGGCCCGAATTCTCCGAGCTCGAATGCTACCAGTGCCACCACGACCTGCGCCTGGAAAGCTGGCGGCTCCAGCGCGGCTACGGCAACCGCAAGCCGGGGTCGCTGCAATTGAACCGGGCGCGGACGGAGGTGCTGCGCGTGCTGGTCGCCCAGGCTGCGCCCGACCAGCGGGAGGCCCTCGACAGCGCTCTCGCCAAGGTCGCGTCGCAGTCGCCGATCGGCCCGGCCGCCTCCGCCGTCGCCACCCTGGCCGACTCCCTCGCCGCGCGATTTGAGAAGCAGGACTTCGCCGCCGCCCAGGCCCGCTCCATCCTGCAGGGGCTGGTCGCCAGCATCGCGCAGATCGCCGACGCCGGCGTGAACGCCGCCGAGGTGGCTACTATGTCGCTTGACTCTCTAGCGGCCGCTCTGACCGGCAACCAGTCTCAGGCGGCCATGACCCCGCTGTACGACTACCTGGAGCACCCCTCTACCTATCAGCCCGGCGAGTTTGCGGCCCTGTTCCGCAAGGCGGCCGGCGCGGTACGCTGATGCGCCGTGCCGGCCAATATTTGGTGGGGCGGCCCCCCTGGGCCGCAGCCGGCCCCCTGGCCGGCTTCCGCCTGGGGAAGACTTCAAGTTTTTTGCCGATTTCAAGCCGGCCAGGGGGCCGGCTGCGGGCGACGGCGCCCGCCCCACGCTTCCTCATCGTGGCGGCTCTGCTGGCCGCGCTGCCGGCCTTCCCCCAGCGCGCTCAATATCCGACCAAGGGCCGGAGCTTCGACCGCTCCCGCCCCCGGGTCCTCGAATCGATTCGCAGGCTGCCCCGCCGGCAGGGAGAGCCGGTGCCGGCTCCCTCGCCGCTCGAAGACTTCCTCGCCCGGCAGCGTGCGGCGGAGGGCCCGGCGCGCTCTCTCCCGGAAGACCGCCTCCGCGCCCTCGTCCGCCCCGTTCCGCCCGCGGCGCCCCCGGCACCGCGGGCGATTGCTCCGGAGCGCCCCTACGACGTCCTTCCCCTCCCCTCCTACGAGCCGGTCCTGCTCGCCACCCCGCTTCCACCGCCCCGCACCGGCGACGCGGTCCCCAACCGCTGGCGCCTCGGTTTCCCCTCCTGGCAGCGCTACGACAATCGGAAGCTCGACGCCGTCTACGCCCGCAGCCGCTGGTGGGACCCCTTCAACCGCAACACCGCCAAAGGGGACTACCCGCTCTTCGGCCGCCGCAACTTCCTGAACTTCACCGCATCGAGCGAGACCCTGGCCGAGACCCGCCGCGTGCCCGTCCCCAGCGTCCAGAGCGCCGACCGGCCGGGCGACTTCGGCTTCTTCGGGCGCGGCGATCAGGTTGCTGTGCGCCAGAGCTTCCGCTTGAGCTTTGATCTCTTCCGCGGCAGCGCCGGCTTCCGCCCGGTCGATTACGAGCTCCGCGTCACCCCCGAGTTCAACATCAATTACCTGCGGGTCCGCGAGAACGGCCTCACCCGCATCGACGTCCGCGAGCGCGCCACCCGCACCGACACCAACATCGGTCTCCAGGAGCTCTTCGTCGAGAAGCGCCTGTTCACCAACTCGGCTGCCGCCTTCCGCCCCCGCCGCGACGGCGACGACCACGGCAGCGCCTACTTCGACTTCACCTCCCTGCGCGCCGGCATCCAGCGCTTCACCAGCGATTTTCGCGGCTTCGTTTTCTCCGACGAGCAGCCCGGGGTGCGGCTGTTCGGCACGTTCCGCAATAATATTTATCAGTACAACCTGGCGTATTTTAGCCTGCTCGAAAAGGACACCAACAGCGGCCTCAACCGCTGGCGCCGCCGCAACCAGACGGTCTACGCCGCCAACCTCTACTGGAACGATTTCCTCACCCCCGGCTACAACCTCAACTTCAGCCTCCTGTATAACAACGACCAGCCGAGCTTCCACATCGACAAGAACGGCTTCCTGGTGCGGCCGGCGCCCATCGGGCTGCCGCTTCCGCACAAGATCCGGGCGGCCTACGCGGGCCTCTCGGGCGATGGCCACATCGGCCGGATCAACGTGTCGCACGCGTTCTACCAGGCCTTCGGCCGCGACGACTTCCACCCCCTCCCCGCGCAGAAGAACCCGCAGCACATCAACGCCCAGCTTGCCGCCCTGGAGCTCGCCTACGAGAAGGACTGGAAAACCTACCGGGTGTCGGCCTTCTTCACTTCCGGCGACAACGATCTCAACGACGGCCGCGCCCGGGGCTTCGACGCCATCGTCCCCAACCAGCAGTTCGCCGGCGGCGGCTTCCTCGGCGACCGCGCCCTGGCCGACCGCGGGCTCATCAACAACGCCTTCGAAGGCGGCGGGACTAACTTCCTCAACCGCCAGGCAATCCCCCTCACCGGTACGGGTCTCCTGCTGTTCGGTCCCAACAGTCTGATTCCCAACCTGCGCGGCGGCCTGTTCCAGGGTCAGGCCAACTTCATCAATCCGGGCGTGCTGCTGTTCAACGCCGGCATGGATGCCAGGCTGACGCCGAAGCTGCGCTCGACGGTCAACGTCAACTACGCCCGCTTCCACCGCACCGAGGTCCTGGAAGCCGTGCTGTTCCAGAGCGGCATCCGGCACGGCATCGGGGTGGACACCGGCCTCGGCCTCCAGTACCGGCCGCTGCTGAGCGAGAACATTGCGATTACCGGCGGCTTCGGAGTCCTGTTTCCGCAGGACGGCTTCCAGCACCTCTACAACGGCCGGACGCTGTATTCGGGCTTCGTCAACATGAGGCTGGTGTACTGATGATGCCAACCTTTCACCCAGCACCGAACCGCGACCGTCAGGGAGCGGATTCTTGGCCTGTCCGAACCATCCGCTCCCTTACGGTCGCGGTTCCGTGCTTGCTCCTCGTGCTCACCACAGCGCCGGTTTGGCCAAAGGACGAGAGCTGCACCTCCGCCAAGTGCCACGCCGGGATTGAGCCGATGCACGCCTCGCCCGCCGTCCACCTTGGCTGCACCGACTGCCATGGCGGCCGCGCCGATGCCACCGACAAGAAGCAGGCCCACGTCCCCCCCCGCTACCCGCGCCTGTGGCCCTCCACCGCCAACCCCGTCCGCGCCTACACCCTGCTCAATCGCGAGAGCCCCGACTACGTCCGCTTCGTCAACCCCGGCGACCTGCGCGCCCTCGATCAAACCTGCGGCCGCTCGGGTTGCCACGTCGAGATCGCTTACAAGGTCCGGCAAAGCCTGATGACCCACGGGTCGTTTCTGTGGGGCGCGGCGCTATACAACAACGGCGCCTACCCGCTCAAGAACCCGGCCTTTGGCGAAAGCTACGACCCGCGCGGCGTCGCCCGGAAACTGTTCACCATCCCGCCGCCCACGCCCGAGGAGATTCGCTTTAAGGGCATCCTGCCGATGCTCCAACCGCTGCCGCAGTTCGAGAACACCCAGCCCGGCAACACTCTGCGGGTCTTCGAGCGGGGCGACAACCGCTTGAGCAACCGCGGCTTCGGCACCCTCACCCGAACGGACCCCGTCTTCCAGGGCATGCAGCGCACGCGCCTGCTCGACCCTTTGCTCTCCTTCTCCGGGACCAACGACCAGGCCGGCGATTACCGCGGCTCGGGCTGCACCGGCTGCCACGTCGTCTACGCCAACGACCGCGACCCGGTCCACTCCGGCCCCTACGCCGCACGCGGCCATCGCGGCTTGAGCTTTACCAACGATCCGACCATTCCCAAGAACGAGCCGGGCCATCCCATCGAGCATCGTCTTACCCGCACTATCCCCTCCAGCCAGTGCGTGGTCTGCCACATACACCCCGGCACGTCCTACGCCTTCCAGTACCTCGGCTACATGTGGTGGGACAACGAAACCGACGGCGAGCCGATGTACCCGGAGAAGAGCAAGCAGTGGAAGCCGGAGGACGCCGCCCGGTCCCTCGCCCGCAACCCCGAAGCCGCCTCGCTGCGCGGCAACTGGAGCGATCTCAACTTCCTCTCGAACCTCACCGACCTCAACCCCAAGCTGAAGCAGACCCAGTTCGCCGACTTCCATGGGCACGGCTGGGTGTACCGCGCCGTCTACAAGCACGACCGTAAAGGCGCGTGGCTCGACCGCGAGGACCGTCCCATCCCCTTCGACGACCCGGACCGCTTCCAGAAAGCCGTCCATCTCCGCGACATTCACCTCGAAAAGGGTATGCATTGCGTGGACTGCCATTTCGAGCAGGACAGCCACGGCAACGGCAAGCTGTACGGCGAGGCGCGGGCCGCCGTGGAGATCGACTGCGTCGATTGCCACGGGTCGGTCCGCGGCTACGCCACACTCCAAACGTCGGGCCCGGCAGCGCCCGTTCCCCCGCACGACCTCGCCCTGCTGCGCACGCCCTGGGGCCAGAGGCGGTTCGAGTGGCTCGACGGCAAGCTGCTCCAGCGCTCGATGCTGGAGCCGGAGAAAGCCTGGCCGGTGTCGCAGGTGGTCGATTCGGTGACACCCGGGAAGTGGAACTACGACGAAAAGGCGCGCC
>CAYSIV010000349.1:0-6056 GCA_964431175.1 uncultured Anaerolineales bacterium | reverse complement strand
CAAACTGCCGGATTACAAATCCGGCGGGAGCGTGAGCCGGGTTATATTCTGACGACCTTTGCGTGCACACTATCCAAGGAGGCTACTCATGTCCACATCCACCCCTCGCAATTTGCAAATCCTGAGCGCCGTCACCGCCGCGTTGATACTCATCGCGCTTGGCCTGGTGTTCTTCTATGCGCCGCGTGAGGCGGTGATGGGCGAAGTCCAGCGCATCTTCTACTTTCACGTCCCGTCGGCCTGGGTAGGCGGGCTGGCGTTCTTCGGCACTCTGCTGGCCGGCATCGCCTTCCTACGAACTGGCGACACCAAGTGGGATCGCATCGCTTATTCGTCGGTGGAAATCGGGGTGACGTTTGCGACGATGACGCTGTTCAGTGGAATGCTGTGGGGACGCCCAGCCTGGAACACCTGGTGGACCTGGGACCCGCGTCTGACCACATTCACCATTCTGCTGTTGATTTACTTTGCCTATCTCATGTTGCGGCAGGGCATCGAAGACCCCGGGCGCCGCGCCCGTTTTGCCTCGGTGTACGGCATCGTCGGATTCGTCAGTGTGCCAATCACCTATTTTGCAATCCAACTGGCTCGTTCCATCCATCCAGTGCTCTTCGGCCCCAACAACCCCAACGCTCAAGGCAGTGGCAGCTCGCTCACCCCGCCTATGTTGCAAACTTTCTTCTTCTGCCTGTTCACGTTCACCGTTCTGTACTTCACCTTGCTCTGGCATCGCGTCCGCCTGGCCGACTTTGCCGAGCGCGTTGAGCAACTCAAAGCGAAAGTGATGGCCGCCTGAGCTATGATGTTCTCACTCTTCCAGGAAACCCCTGACACCTTCGGCTACATGCTGGCCGGTTATATTGTCTTCACCGTCGTGCCGGCGCTGTTCATCATCAGCCTGATCCTCCGCCGCCGCAATCTGCAAAAGGATGAGGCGGCTGTCGAAAGCCTGACCGAGGACGAGCAAAAAAAATAGGGCGGAGTTGAACTCCGCCCTCATTGCTTCACCGCCAGACCTGATGGGTCTTTGAAGACCTGTCAGGTCTGGCCCGTTTAACCGCTAGTTAAGTTGTTAGAGCCAGCCATCGGTGGGAAGTCGCTTTTGCTCACTACTTCCAGGCCGCCAACAATTTCGTCGTCAAGGCAATTGCCGTTTGGATTGCCGGCCACCACTCAGGAAAGAGCAACGACACTGCCGCCAAGAAGGCGCATCCGAGGAGCATGACCACAAGGTAAATCCACCTGGTGGGCGCGGTCACTTGCAAGCGAAGATGCTCGTCGCGCACCGTCGCCTCAAATTGCAGGTTGCGCGAGCGTTTGCGGGGTTTGGCCTTCGGCCTGGGTTTTGATTTGGGGTCGCCCGGCGGCGAGCGTTTTGGCTCCACCGACCGGGTTCGCGGTTTGGGCATCTGGCCCTCCAGAAAAACAGACTCCCACGGTGCTGTGGGAGTCTGAATTATAGAACATAAGTTCCGTTTTTCAAGAGGGACAAATTTACCTTTTCTGGATGTTGTTGACGATCTTATCGCGGGCCACCACGTCACCCGCGCCGAGGGTGATGGAGGCCCCTTCGCCGGGGGTGACGCCGCCTTGAGAGATATTGCTCTGTGAAGTATCCATCGTCGTTCTCCTGGCAGACTTATCAAGTCCGTCCCACCTTTTTTCAAATGGGCAGAGCTTAGAACCAGAACTCGGAGATTTTTGCGTAGCATATCTCCAAGTTCTTTACTTTATGGCGTAGCTGTGGTTTCTGGCTCCAGCGGCCACTGCGGACAGCGGGCCGGTACTCTTCGTTGGGCGAATTTGATGCGCAGACGGGGAAAGACGTGCAAATATCCGTGGTGATGGATATCCCCGCATATCCTGTGAAGGTTCAATATACGACCCACCGTTGGTGCTGTTATCAGGGATTAATTTTATTGCGTGTTTTATGTTACTTTGAGATCAAGCGTCAATGTAAAGGTGGAAGAAAGTTCTCCTAAGACTCTAATGTTCCAGTCAGATGTGCCTTCTGTTTTTGATTGATGGACATGGAATGGTGCAGGCTTTCCCGGACTGGCTGGCTTGGTTTCGCGCAGAGTTGATGTTGTTTTAAGAGAGTCGGTGAATTCAAACAACTCTACGCTAACTTTGCCTGTAGCTACAGTGCATAGGACATCTGCCTTTTCTTGGAGATCTACGGGGAAATCCATGCTTTTCCCCTCCTTAATAGGCGGATCAATAGTAAAGCGAATTATATTGGGCTTATCGATTTTATTTTTAAGTTCTAATAGTTTAACCTTTACGCTGATGCCGCGCCAAGATGTCTGCTCGTGTAACTCGTCGTTTGTTGGTACATCTGTTTCAGCTTGTTCTTCTGCTGGGTTGAGCTCTGTTGTAATACCCACGCCCTGATTTGCCTGCCTCAGTTCGTATTTGACAAAATCTTCCACAGCCGCTTTGTTGGTGCCTTTAACTTCAATACTGAAGGTGTTGCCATCATCATCCGTCAACACACCATAGGCAGTATGTCGGCCAGACTTGATCTCGTTGAACTTCAATTGTTCAGTGTTCATGTATTCTCCCGGTAGCTGGGGCTAGTTCACAAGCCTATTTTGAAATACATCGGAAGCCAATCCCTCCGTCGGGCGCAAATGGCGTGCCGGAATTACGAAACGCGATAGTATTTTTCATGGATTCAAAATTAGAATCATAACCACCTCCTCTTGCGCTTACCGCATCTGGCTGTGTTGTGGAATTCAAATCTAAATCTGGTTGACCTGAAAAATAAGCGGATCGAGTCCATTCCCAAACATTGCCAGCCAGATCATATATGCCCTCTGGCGATTTGCCGCTTTCGTATTGCCCGATGGGTTGAAGAATTGGATCTTCTTCATAATAGAAATTGGCCTGCTTAACTGAGGGGGGGAAATTCCCCCATGGCCATATCCGTTCATCAGTAAAACGCGCCGCACGTTCCCATTGTAAATCGCTCGGCAGTCGTCGTCCGAGCCATTCGCAAAATTGGCTGGCTTGAACTGCTGTAATATTTACAACCGGTAATTTAGTGTTTGCATCCCCGCTATAACTTGATGATGGAGCAATAGGGAGTGAGCAATTGCCTGATTTTACACAAAGCAAATAGCGCTCATTTGTTACTTCGTATGGCTCGATTTCGAAGGCTTCAACTATATAACTACCCCTAGGAAGGTATGATGGATCATCGTTTGTGTATCTAGAATCTCCCAGCATTATCTCCGATTCGGGTATAGAAATTAAAGCAGGCCCCATTGCCTGTTGGCGCAAGATCGCGCGCCGAACCGGATCGTAACTAAGCACCCCGACGAGAGTGAGTGCGGCGATCAACATCCCGATGGTTAACAATCGCCCACGGCGTTCGGCGCGGGCGCGGGCCAGGGCGCTCTCGGCCAGTTTCTGCGCGTCCTTGAGTTCCTTCTGCCGCCGCGCTTCTTCTGCGCGTTGCTCGCGTTGAACTTCGGCCTCGCTCTTGGCCAGCAGTTCTTCGGCCAGGAGCGTCAGGCGCAGGGCGGCGCGGTGTGGCGCAATCACCGCCAACCGTTCCGGCGAGAGCAAGGTCTGGTAGCGCTCGTAGGTGCGCGTTTCCTGCTCCAACAACTCCTGCGCCGCTTTGCGGGCCTGTGCCTCCGGGTCAAGTTTAATCTGGTCCAGCAGGTAATCATGCGCCAGTTCGTAAGTCAGCGCCGCCGTCATTTCGGGCGAGAGGCCCGAGGCCAGTTCATACGCTGGCTCCGCTTGTGTCGGGTCGGCTTCCTGTTCTTGGGCGCGTAAGAGGCGGCTGTCCACCAGTTGATTGAGCACCGCCTGGACAGTTTCGGGCGGGAGGTCTTTGAGTTGACTCGCTTTGAAGTCGGCGATTAACTCAGACTGCTTCCGCACGGCGCGGCGGCCATTGGCGGTGATGAGCGCTTCGAAGAGCCGTTGGGCGATGGGGCGTTGGGCAGGCTTCAGGTCGCGGCCCAACACGCGCGCCAGATGTTCGCGCAGGATGCCGGTCGCGCCGCCGGCCGCCGCGTATTGTGCGCGGGTGATACTCGTCTTCCCGTCAGGCAAGTTGTCGTACAACCCCGAGCACACCAGCTGAATCTGCGGCGGCGGTAATTCGTCGGCGCCGGCGCTCAGGTCGTTAAGTAGTTGTTCCACCAGCCCGTCTTCAAACGCGATGCCGTGCCGCCTGGCCGGTTCGGTGATGACTTCGCCGGCTTCGGCCCGGTTCAGGCGGTTGAGGCGATAATCGTTGGCGAAGGGGTCTTGAATCTGCGGGCGGAAGTTGGCGAGGTTGCCAAAAAACTCGGTGCGCATGGACAGCAACCAGCGCACCGGCAAGGACTCGTCGTTCACGCAGTCGGCCAGTTCGGCCACGAACTCGGCCCGGTCTTCGGCCCCCAGTTGGGTGAACAATTCTTCGGCTTGATCGAGGATGATGTAGAGCGCCGTCTTCGGCCCCAGCACTTCACTGACTTGCCGGAGGAATTCGCGCAAGGGTGCGGTGGCCAACCACGGGGTTTGCCCCAAGTCGGGGATGAAGGCCCGTTTGATGGTGTAAGTCGGGTTGGCGTTGTACGGGCGCAGAGAGAGCGGCAGGTGCCCGGCCCCAATCAGACGAGGCTGGATACCAGCCTGCAAAAGTGACGACTTGCCCGCCCCCGACTCAGAGTGCAGGACGGTCAGCGCGCCGCGCCCCAACCGTTTGAGCAAGTTGGCAATAGCGACGGAGCGGCCAAAGAATATCTCGGCGTCGCTCAGCCGGTAAGCGATCAGGCCCTTGTAGGGACTGCCGCCTTCGACATCGCTCTTTTCGCTGGCAATGGCCTGCAGGCGGGTGGCAAAGGCGCTCACGCCCTGGGCCAGCACTTGGGTTTCCAGCGCCCGTTCGCCCGAAGCCTCTTCGGCGGCGGTGAGGGCGCGTTGCTGGATGTGCTGAATGTTGTTGACGATCTTATCGCGGCCCACCACATCGCCCGCGCCGAGGGTGATGGAGGCGCCCTCACCGAGGGTGACGCCGCCTTGAGTGATATTGCTCTGTGAAGCATCCATCGTCATTTTCCTATTCGAGGCAATCAAGACAACGTCAATGGAGCCGGCCTTGTCTATAGACACATTTCATGGCGTGGGCGGGCAAATATCCAGTTGCAGATACTTCTGGCACTCGTCCACCGTCCAGGTGCGCGTCAGGCGCGAGCGGGCCAGTGACATCAACTCTTCCAGGGGCAGGACGTAGATGCGGATCGTCCCGTCATCGCTGCTGCTCGCAAGCCGCGTGCCGTCCAGGCTGAAAGCGACTCCCCGGACACCATCCGTGTGGCCGTGGAGAGTGAACAATTCGCGGCCAGTCGAAGCCTCCCACACCTTCACCGTCCGGTCCCGACTGGCCGTGGCGATGAGGGCGCCATCCGGGCTGACGGCTACGCCCGCAAGAGCTGCCGCATGGCCGGACAAATTAAACAGCGGCGTCCCGTTGTTCAAGTCCCACTCGATGGCAGTCTTGTTCGCACTGGTGGCGACGAGCTTCGACCCGTCCGGGCTCAAGAAGGCTACGCCGATGGTCCAGTTGTTGAAGCCTTCTACAGGGGGACTTTCCAGCGTCCAAAGCTCTTTCCCCGTCGCCGCGTCCCACACCTTCACCGTCGTGTCGTCGTTGGTTGTCGCGATCTTCGACCCGTCCGGACTGAAGGCTACGCCGTTCAGGCCAAACACGTGACCCGTCAGCGTGAGCATTTCACGACCTGTCTCCGCATCCCACACTTTGGCCGTCTGGTCGCTGCTGGCCGTCACAACTTTCGTGCCGTCCGGGCTGAACGCGACTCCCCGAATGCCGCCCGCGTGGCCAGTCAGCTCGAACAGCATCTGGCCGCTCGCCAAGTCCCACATGCGGGCGGTGCCATCCAGGCCGCCGGTGAACAGGCGTTTCCCATCCGGGCGGAAGGCCACGTCTAAGACAGCGCCGTCGTGGCCGACCAGCGTGGACAGCACCTGGCCGGTGTTGGCGTCCCAGACGCGGGCCACCACCTGTTTGGTCCAACCAATCGCGCGGCCGT
>CAYSIV010000348.1:0-6058 GCA_964431175.1 uncultured Anaerolineales bacterium | reverse complement strand
GCTTGTAATTGCGTCAGCGCGGCCTGGGCGGCGGCCAGGTTTTCGTTGGCCGCATTTAGTTGAAAGCGCCCTTGCTCTTCCGTCGGCCCGGCCAGAAACTTGATGTTCTCGACAATTTTGTCGTAAGCAATCTGGGCCTGCTTTTGCACCGACTCGGCCTGAGCAATCGCCGCCTGCGCCGCCGCAATTTGATCTTGCGTCGCGCCCTCTTTCAATTGCGCCAACTGCGCCGAGGCCTGAGCGACGGTGGCATTAGCCGCGCTCAATTGTTTCTCGGCGGCTTCAACTTCTTGCGATCGCGCTCCGGCCAGCACTGCGGCGCGATTGGCCTTCGCCAACGATAAAGCCGCCTCGGCCTGGGCCACCGCCGCCTGCAAATCGGCATTTTCCAACTTGATCGGCACCTGGCCTTTCTTCACCACGTCGCCTTCTTTTACCAATGTCTCAGCCACGCGCCCGGCCAGCCGAAATGCCAAGGTGACCTCGCGCGCCGGGATGATCTTGCCCTCAGCCGAAACGATGACTGGCGAGTCTGCCTGGGCTTGAACAGCGGCGGCAGTCGGAGTCGGCGGGGCAGGGGCAAGATAGTTTTGGTAACCGAGATAGCCAAGAACGGAAAGAACCAGAACAACGACAACGCCGACGATAATTCTAGAACGCGACATGTAGACTCCTGAATTGGAATTTGGCCTTTGGAGTTTGGGATTTTTCTACTCGTGTTTGATCGACTCCACGATATTCACCCCGGCCGCCTTCCAGGCCGGGTAGAGGGCCGAGACTTGCGAGACGATGAGGGCGATGAAGGCGCCGGTAATGAAGGTGCTGATGGCGAAAATGTATTGCAGGTTGTAGCCGCTCAACACGTTGAGAGCGTTGACGAAAATGCGGGAGAGCACGTAACCAAAGCATAAGCCAAATGCGCCGCCGATCAAGCCAAGCGTGGCCGCTTCGGCCAGCACCATCTTCGTCGTCTGCCAGCGGGTGAGGCCCAGCGAGCGCAAACCGCCAATCTCGCGCTGGCGCTCGACCACATTCATCATCAGAGTGTTGATCACCCCCAGCGCGGCCACGACGACGCCGATCAGCCCCAGCACATCGAATAGCCGGAACGATTGCTCCGACAAATCCAAAATCTTCTTCTTGAATTCCTGCGTGGTTTCCACCGAAATGTTGCGCGACTCTTTGTAGCGATCTTCGATGGTTTGCCGGACTTGGTCGGTCGTGCAGCCAGGCGCAAGTTTGAGGGTGAAGCGATCGACACCGGTCTTGGCGAACCAGCGCCGCATGTCGGCCCAGGCGCCGGTGACAATGTTGCCCTGGCCGGTGAAATCGGCAGCAACCGCCGCCACGTAAAAGGCATGCTCACCCCGCCCGGTGATTAAATGGAGGCGGTCACCCTGTTTCAAATGATAGCGGTCAGCCACGGTAGTCGAAATGAACACCGCGTCGCCCCCTCGAAGTTGATCCCAATTCTTGTCGGGGTCGCCTTGCCCGGCGATAAACTGCATCTCGCCGACGCCGCGATAGGTGAACGGATCAATGGCGGCGAAGAAGATCGTGTTCATGTCGGCGGCTTCAGGCGGGATTTGCGACGGGGCGACTTTGACGTTGAAGTAGCGGACTTTGGTGACGCCGCTCACTCCGGGGATCGCGGTCAATTGCCGCTCGAACTGTTCACGCATGGGCAGGGGCGCGCGCACGTACAGGTCGCCGCCGAGCGCGGTCTCCACCCAGGCAGTAATGTCGTGAATAAAGGCGGCGGCCATTGAGCTATTGGCAATGACCATTGACAGGCCAATGATGAGCGAAGCCACCGTGAGCGACGTGCGGCCCGGCGAGCGTTGCACGTTGCCCGCCCCCAGCATCCCCTCGTTGCCGAAGAAGCTGACCGTGATGAAACGCGTGAGCCGCTCGGAGATGACGACGATGGCGGGAACGACGAGGGTGGCCCCGAATAGCAGAAGCAAAATGGATGACTGGCCGATGTAAAAGCCGACCGAGGGCCGCCACGGGATGTAATACAACGCCGACCAGGCGATGAACATGAGAGCCAACCCGGCAAACCACAACGTGTGTTTGATACGGGCCGAGGATTTGCCCTGCGCGCGCAAGGCTTCGAGCGGCGAGATGCGCGAGGCTTGAAGCGCCGGCCACAAAGCACTGCCCACGGTGACGAAGCCGCCGACGGCCAAACTCTGGATCAGGCCGTCGAGAGGAACGGCGAGTGTGTTCACGCTAGTAGAGACGACAGCCCCCAACATCCAAATCAGGCCACGCGCCAGCACCATCCCAAAGCCGACTCCAATGAAGGAGCCGATGAGACCAAGCACCACGGCCTCGACCAGCACCAGGCTTAGCACTTGGGCACGCGTCATGCCTAGCGTGCGTAGGATGCCGATCTCGCGGGTGCGCTCCAGCACGGTCATGCTAAAGGCATTGTAGATCAGGAATGCGCCGACGAAGAGGGCGATGACCGAAAAGAAAGATAGGCCGGTCTGATAAGTGGAAAGCATCTGAGTAACGAGTTGGCCGCGCGAGGCCGGATACAGTACATCGTACGCATGGCCGAGCCGGCTGGTGAGACGCTCCTTGAGCGCCGCCAGCGCCTCGGGCGAGTTGGCCACATCCGGTGTGGCGACGAGGTCGAGCTGGTCGATCTCGCTTCCCCGGTTGAACAGGTCCTGCAAGACGGGCAGGGGAATGAAGCCCACCGCGCCATCGTTGAGCAGGCCCGCGCCGCTCTTTTGGATCGTGCCGACGATTCGCAGTTGCTCCTGGCCGTTTGGCGTCAGCACCACCAGGTCGTCGCCCACTTTCAGGTGCTTTTCGGTCGCATACGTTTCGGTGAGAACGGCTTCGTAGTCTTCACCGGCAAGCCAGCGCCCGGCAGTCAGATCGTATTGGCGAACATTGGGATCAACTTGAGCGTCCACGCCGAAAAGCATCAGTCGGTTGCCGACGGTCTGGCCGTTGATGCTGAAGGCGATCTGCCAGTCCCTGGCATCGCGAGCCAGCAGGGTGAGTACCTGCGCCGACGGGGCGACCGCCACCACACTTTCAGCCGAGCGCACCCGGGCCGCAATCGACTCGTCGAAACCTGCCTCATCTGCCGAGCTGGATTGCACGATCAAGTTGGCCTGGCCCGAGGCCTCGTCGAAAACGTTGCGGATGGATTGCAGGGTGCTGTTGTTGGTGACCGAGATGGCGAGAATGACGGCCACGCCCAGCACGATACCGGTGCAGGTGAGCAGGGTCCGCATCCAGCGGGCGCGCATGTTGCGCAGGGCAAGAAGAAGAGGAGTGAGATATGGAAGTTTTCCCCAGAGCATTGCAAATGATTCTAGCAGACAGAATTCACCACAGAGAACACAACACGCACAGAGAATTCCATAAATATCTCTGTGCGCTCCGTGCGCTCTGTGGTGAAATTTTCAGCGAACTGGATTCTAACCTACAACTCCAGCCCGGCCATTACCTCCATGATTGGCTGAACATTGTGGCCGCCCGTAGCCTGCCCTGAGCTTGTCGAAGGGTTCTTCAATTCGCGCACGACCTGGCCGTCTTTCAGAAAGATGACGCGGTCGGCATAAGAGGCGGCGCGCGGATCGTGGGTCACCATCACAATCGTCGCGCCAAGTTCCACGCATGTCTTGCGCAACAGTTCCAGAATGGCTGTGCCCGATTTGGAGTCCAGGTTGCCGGTCGGCTCGTCGGCCAGGACGATCTCCGGGTCGTTGACGAAGGCGCGGGCGATGGCCACCCGCTGTTGCTGGCCGCCGGACAGTTGATCTGGCTTGTGGTGTTTGCGGTCAGCCAGGCTGACCAGCGCCAGTAATTTTTCAATCTTGTCTTTGTGCTTGTCGAGGCTCTGGCCGTCAATCAACAGCGGCAGGCCGACATTCTCCTCGGCGGTGAGGGTGGGCAGCAGGTTGTAAAACTGGAAAATGAAACCGACTTTGCGGCGGCGCACCACCGTGATTTCATTGTCGCTAAGGCGCGACAGGGGTTGCCCGGCCAGGGTGATCTCGCCGTCGCTGGGGTTGTCCAGCCCGCCCAGCAAGTGGAGCAGGGTGGACTTGCCCGAGCCGCTCGGCCCCATGATGGCGACGAACTCGCCTTTGTTGACGACGACGTTAACGCTGTCGAGGGCGCTCACCGTCACTTCGCCCATCTGATATTGCTTTTTGACTTGGTTTGCTTCGAGAACGGACATGGGTTCCTCCTGTTGGAAATAACATGGGTAATTGTATCGTGTATCTGCCGGGCCGTTGAATGAATTCAATGGCTGGGGCGAGAAACGTGCTGGTTGAAACCTGTAGCATGACGCTCAACCACTTCGACTGCACGGGCGATGCCATTTTCCGAGCGGATTTTTGCACCCAACGCGGCGGCGCGAGCGCGCAGGGCAGAATCATTGACGGCGGTGTGAATGGCCTCGGCCAGTTTTTCGGCGGTGAGTTGTTTGATGCCGGGGACGCGCGGCCCAACGCCCAATTTCACCGTGTGGTCGGCCCAGGCGCACTGGTCTCCGACAAAGGCGGGGATGATGCTCGGCACTCCGGCGCGCAAGCCTGCGCCGGTGGTTCCGGCGCCGCCGTGATGCACGACCGCCGCCATGCGCGGAAACAGCCAGTCATGCGGCACGTTATCTACAAAAAGCACATTGGATGATTCGGCCAGGCGCGTGAGGCCGCCCCAACCCGTCAACAACACGCCGCGTTGCCCAGTCAATTCCAGCGCGCGCAGAGCGATACGGGTCTGACGTTCCGGGTCTTCATGATTCATACTGCCAAAGCCCACATACACAGGTGGCAGGCCGCTCTCCAAAAAGTGCAACAATCCGGCGGAAGGTTGCCAATCAGGTTGCGCGTCTAAAAACCAATAACCCGTGATGTGCTGAAGTTCGTTCCAATCGGCGGGCTTGGGGATGACGTGCGGGCTAAAGCCGTAAAGCGTAGGGATGCCTAAACGCCGCGCATAAGCACGTTGCTCAGTGTAGGAGCGCCACGGCTTCAAGCCTAATTTTTTGCGCCAATTGTTTGTCATGGGACCGCCCATGCCAGCCCACAAGACCTGATGCATCAGGGTATGCGTGAGATAGTTGTAGCCCGCGCCCAGTGAAAAACGCAACGGGCCCAAGAAGAACGAGAGAAACGCGCGGGTGGGCGCAAAGGGTATGGGATAGGCAAAGGCCGCGGGGATGCCGCGCTTCTGCGCCGCTTCCAACGCCCCGCTCCCGGTGCCGGTTTGGATGACAAAATCCGCATCTTGTAGGGCTTGCCAGACATCGTCTTGGGCTTCCACGCTTTGACTCATAATGTCCTGCATCATGCGAAACTGGCGCATCGGATTTCTGCTCCGAAAGGCGGCTTGCATCTCCGGCTTTTGCAGAAATTCTTGCACACTAAAGCGTGTGGGGTGCAGGCTCACCCCGTAGGATTGAATCCAGTCGGTGAAGTTGTACGAAGTAGCGAGCGTGACCTGATGCCCGGCCTGTTGCAGCCCTACCGCGAGGGCCAAGTAGGGTTGCACATCACCGCGCGTGCCGAGCGTAGAGATTGTAATTTTCATGGTTGGTCCACTCCAAATACCCGCACTTGCTCACTCTTGCCGCGCAATTCCACCGGGCCGAGGTCAACGAGATTATATTCCGCCTTCAAGGCGCTCACCGTGAACTCGCTAAGCAAAATATCGTGGTCGGGGAAAGTTTTGTTAAGCGCCTGAATGCGCGCACCGACATTCATCGCGTCACCAATGACGGTGTACTCTTGGCGTTCTTCAGAACCCGTCGCGCCCGCCACGACTTCGCCAGAGTTTAGGCCCATGCCGAATTTGAGCGTGGGCAAGCCCAACATCTCGCGTTTGCGATTGAGATAGGCCAGGCCTTCGCGCATCGCCAGCGCGGCTTGCAGGGCGCGGTCGGCGTGGTCGCGGACTGTGGTGGGCGCGCCGAAGAGGCAGACAGCTTCATCGCCGACAAAGCGGTTGACGATGCCGCCGTGCGCTTCGGTGGCGAGGATGATGACTTCGAAGTATTGGTTGAGCGCGGCCATCACGT
>CAYSIV010000347.1:1437-6072 GCA_964431175.1 uncultured Anaerolineales bacterium | reverse complement strand
CCTGCCCCTTCGGTTTAGGCAGGTCATTCAAAAGCAGGGGCGGGGCTAACCCGCGCATCAGTTGACCGCGACCCGCTTCGCGCGGCAACTGATGCGCCCCGTTGGCCGCTCGCTCCAATCGCTAAAGCCAGTAGAGCAGAGTTGTAGAAAGAGCCAATATGCCATCAAGTGCTCAAACTATTCTCGACGACCTCCTTGAACGTGAAAAAAGCACAGCCGCGCCCAACATGAGCGCGAGTGACTTTTTTGAAATTTTTACTGCCGAGCATATTCTCAAAAATTATGGATTGTCCTACGACGAGATTCAGGCCGGGATAGTTGACAAACGCGGAGGCGACGGGGGAATCGACGCAGTTTACACATTCGTCAATGGGGTCTTGGCGATAGAAGATGCTGACTATTCTGGTATTAGGCAAAATGCTTTGATAACGCTGATTATTATTCAGTCAAAGACAACGGCTGGATTTTCAGATGAAGCCATTTTGCGATTAGAGTCGACGGCAAGAGATTTGTTAGACATCAGCCATAAACTACAAAACTACACGCGCACTTACAACGCTCAACTAATTCGCGCCATAGATATTTTCCGCAAGGCCTATCGCGCTCTCCAGCTTGCATCTCCAACACTCGAAATTACCTTCTACTATGCCACCACAGGCGACCACATTCACCCCAATGTGAATAGCAAGGCAGACGAACTTAAGAGAGTAGTAAAACAACTCTTCAATGAAAGTAAGCCGGATTTCCATTTTGTTGGTGCCGAGCAACTGTTAGTATTACGGCGCAAGTCAAAAGTGGAAACGTTGCCGCTGAATTTTTCAGAAGCGCTATCGACTTTATCAATGGGTACGATTTGTCTGGTTCCTCTAAAAGACTTCTACAACTTCATTCACGACTCGGAAAATGGTGAATTAAGGGGCTGGCTCTTTGAAGAAAACGTGCGGGATTATGAGGGCAAAAGTGTTGATGTGAACAAGAGCATCAGGCAAACGCTTGAGCAACCTATCGAAAGTAAAGAGTTTTGGTGGTTGAATAACGGCATTACAATTGTCGCGGCGAAGGCTCCTCTGGCTGGCAAAACCCTGTCAATCACTGACCCCAAGATTGTCAACGGTTTACAGACATCAATGGAGATTTACAATTATTTCCGCCAGCATCCTGATGCCGAAGAAAACCGGAATATTCTTGTCCGCGCTATCGTCACCAACGACGAGAAGACCCGGAACGATATTATCAAAGCCACCAATAGCCAATCCGCAATTAAGGCGGCATCCCTACGCGCCTTCGACCCCATCCATTATAAAATCGAACAATACTTTGGATTGAACGATCTCTTCTATGATAGGCGGAAAAACTATTACAAGAATCAAAACAAGCCTAAAGACAAAATCATCAGCATTCCATACCTTGCTCAGGCCATCGCCGCAATGCTTCTACAGAGGCCAAACGATTCGCGTGGTCGCCCAATAAACCTTGTCAAGAACCCGAATGTTTATGACCGGATTTTCAACGACGAATATCCTATTGAAGTGTATCTCGAATGCACACGCTTTATGAAGGGCATAGATGATTTCTTGGTTTCGGATGACGCACCGGAGTATGTCAGGGGTCACGAAGTAAATGTCCGCTATCAGTTGGCAATGTTCGCATCTGCCATAAAAGCTCGACAATTGCGAATCACGCCCCGTTACATACAAACAAATGGCTTAGGGCAAGCAAACGCCGAACTTCTAACAAAATGCCTGAAGCACGTCTGGGAAATCCTCCAATCTCAAAGGGGCGTTGACAGAGACCGAGATGAAGACCGTGTCGCTAAATCACCTGAATTTGACGAAGCACTCAAGGTGCGTTTGCGGGAAATACTGAGGACCAAAACTGTACCGTTATAGGCTGGCATAATATAGAGCGCGGCCCTGTTATGGTCGGCAGGGAAATCGCTCTCCCCGCCGCCAATCCAGAACCGGGCACGAGGCGCAAGCGCCGCTGTCAGCGGATTATAGGAACGGATTGAGCGGAACGCCGCCGGACGAAATCCTGCTTAGAAGGCAGAACCCGCGTTCAACGTTCCGCTAATTTAGAGTAGAATCTCCGTGAAGGGTAAATAGCCATGCACACCGTAACGATTGCAGAAATAACCGGGCGCCTTCGCAAATTGCCCGCCGAAAAACTCGTCGTCGTTTACGATTTCGTCTCCTATCTCTCGGAACGAGAATTGGGCAAGATTTTGCGCGATGGGGCGACCAGAGCCGCCGAATTCATGTTCGCTTCCGAGGCTGTGCTTCGCCGCGATTGGGACAGGCCCGAGGAGGACGCGGCATGGGCAAGTTTGTAAAAGGTGTAAAATTTGGGAGTTAGAAAGGAAACAAACTATGACGAAACTGGAACAAGCCTTTGCAGAAGCCGCACAGTTGCCTCAATCCGAACAGGAAGCCCTAGCAGCCTGGATTCTGGAAGAAATTCACTCTGAACGCCGCTGGACAGAATCATTTACACGCTCCGAAGAAGCCTTAGCGCACTTGGCCGACGAAGCCTTGGCCGAATATCGGGCCGGCCAGACCGAAGCGCTGGACCCCGAGACTTTATGATTTCGCATACCACTGCGCGATTTCGGAAAGCCTATCGCCAATTACCGACCCCTATTCGCAAGCAAGCCAAAGACGCCTACAAACTGTTTCAACAAAACCCTCGCCACCCCAGTCTGCGTTTCAAGCAAGTCCACCCAACCCGTCCCATTTATTCCGTCCGCGCCAGTCTGGATTACCGAGCGGTTGGGATACGGGAAGGGGAGACCCTCATCTGGTTTTGGATTGGCTCGCACGCCGACTATGACAAACTGCTCGCGCAAATGCGATGAATGAAGACCCACTGGGGTGTCGTCGGCAGATCAGGCCGCCGAAGTTACGGTCGGCGGGACGATCACTCGCCCCGCCGCCGATTCCCCTTTCGAGCCGTGCGTGACGCGAAGCGCCACTGTCAGCGGATTATGGGAACGGATTGAGCAGATTGCCGCCGGGCGAAATCCGTTCAACCTGTTCTGCGAAATCCGTTGATGGCATGCCTGCCGCGCAACTTTAGGCGAACAACATTTGACGAGCCGCTGTAACAAGAGTATATTGGCAACATGAAAGTCAGAACCTACATCACCCTCCCTCAAGACCTGCTCAGAGTCATTGATAAGCGAGCCAAGCTTTATGGAAACCGCTCGGTGTTCATCGAACAAGCAGTGCGGGCCTTCATTGCTCAACTGATTCGGGAAGAGCAAAACGCCAGAGACCTTGAGATTATCAACCGGCGGGCCGACTATCTCAATCAGGAAGCGGCAGACGTCCTCGCTTATCAGGTTGCGTTGTGAAGCGTGGCGAACTGCCCAAGATGGCAGATAAATAGCCCAAGGCTACCCATGAAACAAAAAACTCCCTGGCAACGGTTTTCCAGTCTTCCTCCCGAAGCGCAACAACAAGTCATTGATTTCATCATGTTTCTGCAAATGCGCTACACACTACCCCGTCCGCGCAAAACAGCCCGCTCTTCCAAACTGGCGACAGAGGCCTTTATCGGAATGTGGCGCAACCGCGAAGATTTGCGTGACAGCACGGCCTGGGTTCGGAAATCACGTGAGCGTGAGTGGGGCAAGCCGTGAATGATTTTGTCATCGTTGAACGAAATCTACGCCTACCGCGCCCCGATTAACACTCCGTTTTAGCCAAAGAACTTTCCGACAAACTCACACTTGACATTAATAACGCGCCGCGTTACTATCAATGGCGATGATAAAGAGTTTCGCTGACAAGGAAACCGAGAAGGTTTTCAATCGCGAGTTCTCTAAAAGACTGCCACCGGACATACAGCGTATCGCCCGACGCAAGTTAGAAGTGCTCAATGCTGCCGAATCATTAGAAGATTTACGTATTCCGCCATCCAACCATCTGGAAAAACTGTCCGGCGACCGGAAAGGCCAACACAGTATTCGTATCAATGACCAATGGCGGATTTGTTTTGAATGGAAAGATAGTGATGCGAACTATGTCGAAATCGTGGATTATCATTAGAAGGTGAATGCCTATGGCCGAACGAAAGTTGTCTCCAATTCATCCCGGTGAAATTCTCCTCGAAGAATTTCTAAAACCGCTGAATATCAGCCAATATCGGCTCGCCAAAGATATCAATGTGCCGTCTCGCCGGATCAACGAGATAGTTTTGGGCAAGCGCTCCATTAGTCCGAATACTGCCCTTCGGCTATCGCGTTACTTCGGCCTTTCTGATCGCTTCTGGATAAATCTTCAGGCCCGTTACGATCTTGAGATCGAGAAAGACAAACTGGCCGGCCGGTTAGAGCGCGAAGTCCGCGTGTACATGGCGGCCTAAGACACCTTCGCAACTCACTCTCGGCAACTACGGCAACGGCGCCGTGTCTCTCTATGATCACCCTCAACGACATCCAACTCGCCCAAACCAGAATCCGGGGCGCTGCGGTGCGAACGCCCCTGCTGGCTTACTCCGGCTCAACGCCCGACCATTTGCTCTACCTCAAGCCCGAAAACCTGCAACCGATGGGCGCGTTCAAACTGCGCGGCGCTTACAACGCCATCGCCAGCCTCACCCGCCTCTTCATCGACGGGAGCCTGGTCAGCCTCT
>CAYSIV010000347.1:0-1427 GCA_964431175.1 uncultured Anaerolineales bacterium | reverse complement strand
CCCGGCGGAGCGCGAGCGCGGCGTGGTCACCCACTCCAGCGGCAACCATGCTCAGGCGGTGGCTTACGCGGCGCGGGCGCTCGGCGTCAAAGCCGTTATTGTCATTCCGAGCAACGCGCCCAAAATCAAAATTGATAAGACGATTGGCTACGGCGCTGAAGTGGTTCTGGTGGGCAACAGCAGTGAAGAACGGCTCGCCAAATTTGAATCGCTGGCGAAAGAGCGCAACCTGGTTCCGGTTCCGCCCTACGACGACGAGCGGGTGATGGCCGGGCAAGGCACGATTGGCTTGGAGATTCTTGAGGATTTGCCGGACGTGGAGTTGGCCCTGGTTCCGGTCAGCGGCGGCGGACTCATCAGCGGCATCGCCGCCGCGTTGAAATTGAGCAAGCCGGGTGTGAAAGTGATTGGCGTGGAGCCGGCGTTAGCCGCCGACGCGCAGGAAAGTTTGCGAAGCGGCAAACTGACAGGCTACACCGCCGAGCAAGTCTCGCGCACCATCGCCGACGGCTTGCGGGTGCAACAACTCGGCAAGCTCACCTGGCCGCATGTTCAGGCTTACGTGGACGACATTGTGACCGTAAGCGAAGATGAGATTCGGAGCGCCATACGAACACTGGCCCTCGAAGCGCGGCTGGTGGCCGAGCCGAGCGGCGCTGTCCCCTTTGCCGCCTGGCTCTATCGTCAAAGTGAATTGCCCGCCGCGCGCAAGGCCGTCGCCGTCATCAGCGGCGGAAACGTTGAGCCGGGACTGTTAGCGCAAGTGCTGGCTGACAACCGTGATGCACAATAGAACGGGAAAATTAACCAAGAATCGCTTCGCGCGAATGATACGAATTTGGCTTATTCCCTTCGCGCGAAGCGATTCGTGCAATTCGTGGTAGAGAAAGCAGTTTCCCGTTAAACCCGGTAGAGCCATTTTTTCAAGGAGCGACAATGAAACTACGCACCGGCGACCCCTGGATGTCAGCGCCCGACTATAGCCGTTCGTTGGCGGCGCTGACGATCAATTTGCTGGTACGCGACATTGAAAAGGCTCTCGTCTTTCAACGCGAGGTGCTTGGGGCAACGGTGGTTTACAGCGACCCGGATTTTGCGGTCCTGCGGGCGGGCGGCGCTGAGTGGATGTTGCACGCCGACCACACCTATCAGGGCCACGCGCTGGAAGGATTGCTGGCCGAAGTTGGCCAGCGCGGCGCGGGCGTGGAACTGCGTTTGCACGGGCGCAACCCCGACGAAGCCGAGGCCGCCGCGCGACGATTAGGTTTTAGCGTGCTGACCCCGGCAACAGACAAACCTCACGGCCTGCGCGAAGCTTATTTCGTCGATGGCGACGGCTACACCTGGGTTCCCGACACGCCTCTGATAAACCCTTAGGATTTGTCCAAAAATAACTTGGTCAATTCAAAATATGATAATCTTGTCCC
>CAYSIV010000346.1:0-6103 GCA_964431175.1 uncultured Anaerolineales bacterium | reverse complement strand
TTAAAGCTTTTGTAGCCTACTTTTCGTTGTAATGCTACTTTTCGTTGTAGTATTAAATACAGGGAATTTATGTATTTATGAAACTGATTGAGGCACTTGACCAAAAAATGCCAAGAAGAAATCCTTTTATTCAAAAACGCGCCCAACACCGCATGAGAGTCTGTGCGTTCTTCATGCATTTTTCTGGTTTCGAGCCGCTTCGCGTCCTGCTCCCGAACAGAGTCCACGCCCGCGCCGTGGCAGTCGCCCTGCAAAATCACCTGGTCAAGTGACCAGGGATAAATCTCTCAACCTGGCTAATCTTTAACTCTCCACCTGCCCGATGCAGGCGGAGAGTTTTTATTTTAAGATAAAGCCAAACCACAAAGGAGAATAAACATGAACAAAAAATTTGGTCTTTTCATTTTGTTGGGACTGGTCATCGGCAGTATGTTTGGCCTGCCGCTGGGGGCGGCGAACGGAAATCCCATCTGGGGTCTGGGATTAGGCGCGCTTGTCGGCGTCTTCCTTGGCTGGTTTATCGCCGCCGTTGTGCTCGAAAATCAAAACTCAAAGAAAAACAAGTGAGGTTCAAATGAATATCAAAGTCAACCTGCTCGTAATCCTGATCTTCTTGCTGACTGCCTGCAAAGGCGGAGGAGCGTCGGTCGTGACTGATAACAACCTGGTCACCCAGGCTGCCAGCCGAATCGCGGACTTTGACCCGCCCACAGGCTACTACGCCGATTTCAGCGCCAACCTGATGGGCTACACGGCCGCAGCTTACAACCCTGGCGACGGCCACAGCCACCTGTACTTGATCCAATCTGAAAAAGACGCCGATGGCGAGAAGCTGGCGCAAATGCTGGAAGAACTCGGCCCCGGCGCCAGCGACCCGCAAACTCGCATAACGGTCATCGAGACCCGCCCCGTCACAGTGCGCGGACAGGAAACAACCCTGGTCATCAGCGAAGGCGTCAACTCTGATGGGGAAACCTATCGTCAGGTAACGGTAGCCTTCCAGGGCAAAGGTGGACCTGCCCTATTGATGCTCTCTGAGCCAGTCACACGCTGGAATCAGGAAACGGTGGACGCTTTCATAGCATCCATCCACTAACTGGAAGTTGTGGTCTGTCGAGCAGAATCCTGACAGCCCACAATCCAAAAAATCACAGGAGAAAAACATGAACCAACCTGACAAATTCGTGATCGAAACCGACGGACTTAGCAAATCCTTCGGGGAGGTGCAAGCGCTGCGCGGCGTGGACTTGAACGTGCCGCGTCATTCAATTTTTGGTTTTCTTGGCCCGAACGGAGCAGGCAAGACCACGCTGATGAAAGTCCTGCTGGGCTTGATCCGCCCGACGGCTGGCAACGGCACCATCTTCGGACACGACATCGTGACCGAGAGCGTTCGCATCCGGGAGCGCATCGGCTATCTGCCCCAACAACCCCGTTTCATCGAGCATATGACCGCCCGCGAGAACTTACTCTTTACAGCCAAGTTCTTCTTCAGCGGCCCTGAGGCCGACCTCCGGGCGCGCTGTGATGACATGCTGGAACTGGTGGGGCTCGAAGATAAAGCTGACCGCCCCATCAAGGGTTTTTCCGGTGGCGAGAAGCAGCGCCTGGGTATTGCGCTGGCCCAGGTTAATTATCCCGACCTGCTCATCCTGGACGAACCGGCTTCAGCACTCGACCCGTTGGGTCGTCAGGCCGTTCTGGATGTGATGGCTCGTTTGCGTAAATACACCACCATTTTTTACTCCACCCACATCCTGGACGATGTCCAGCGGATCAGCGACACGGTCGCCATCCTGAACCGGGGACAGTTGGTGGCCAGCGGACCGATCGAGCAAATCTTGAACGGCAAGGACGGCGTGGTCTACGCTGTCGCCCTGAAAGGATCACCCGACGGTTTGGGCGAACGACTGGCAGAACTGCCCTGGGTGGTGCACACGACGGTGGCGCCGCGTAACGGAACAAGCGTCTGGCAAGTCAGCGTGAGCGATGAAGCCGCGGCCGAAAAGGAATTGCTGCGGTACGTGCTGGCCGACCCCGCTGTGACGGTGGCCGAGTTCAGCCGCAAGAAATACGAATTGGAAGAAGTATTCATGGAGATCGTGAAAGGAGACGGCGATGGCCGCTAATCTGGAACTACAACGTGTAAATGAATGGGGCGGACTGCGCGGCTTTGCAAATCTGTTCCACAAAGAGAACCGCGCCTGGTGGGGCACCCGCCGCTGGTGGATCAACGCCCTTTTGTGGACTGTGTTGCTTGGCGGGCTGACGGCGTTCATACTGTTCGGACCAAAAGAGGAGGCTACCCAGGCCACTGAAGCCGGAATTGCCCAGGCCGGTGGGGTAATTGCCTATGTCCTGTCGCTAGGATTGAGCATTTTCTTCGAGTTCGGCATCCCGATGTTGGCCATATGGACGGTCGTCCTGTCACAAGATCTGATCATCGGCGAGAAACAAAGCGGTGTGGTTGAATGGCTGCTATCCAAGCCGGTCGTCCGCCGCTCATACGTGCTGGCTAAGTTAGCCGCAAATGCACTGCCCGTGCTGGTCTTGTTGGTTGGGCTGCCTAGCGTCATGGTTTATAGCATGTTGTCGCTTCGCATAGGCGTGCCGTTTCCTTTTGCGCCTTTCCTGAGCGCAGTTGGGATCATGACTATACATACCCTCTTCTACCTCACCTTAACTCTGATGCTGGGAACCATTTTCAACAATCGTGGCCCCATCCTGGGGATTGCGCTAGGTTCTGTCTTGGGCGGGGGCATACTGGGAGGCTTTATAAAGCCACTTTTTTATGTCACGCCCTGGGTGCTACCGAAAGTCGCTTGGTTGACTGCTACAGGTCAGGCGATGGCGATCCCCGCTGAGATAAGAATTGCATCGCTGGTCGCGACCGTCCTGTGGAGTGTAGTTTTCATCTTTGTGGCGTTGGCAAAGTTCGAGAAAATGGAGTGTTAGTGAGGTCAAGAAGAACTAGTCGAACGTTGGAATCAGGAATCAGTGGATGCTTTCCTGGCATCCATTCACTAAAAGGAATTCAAAATGATCATTATCCGTCACGAAACTCCCTCTGACATCGCCGCCATCCACGCCGTCAACAAACAAGCCTTCGATGGCCGCGAAGCTGAACCTGGCCTGGTGGATGCCATCCGCAAATCGGAAAACTTCATCCCGGAACTCTCGCTGGTTGCCGAGCAAAACGGCCAGATCCTCGGGCACATCCTGTTCAGCCGCATCCACATTGAAACTGAAAATGGACAAGTGCCTGCCCTTGCCCTCGCTCCAATGGCTGTCCTGCCCGGATACCAGAAGCAAGGCATCGGGTCCCAGTTGGTGAGGCGCGGCTTGGATGAATGCAAACGCCTCGGTCATGCCATCGTCATCGTGCTTGGCCATCCGGCCTACTATCCACGGTTTGGCTTTTCGGCGGCGTCCGCGAAATCGCTCGAATGTCCGTTTGGTGATTGCGGCAACGCCTGGATGGCATTGGAGTTGATCCCCGGCGCATTGCAGGGAATGCACGGAAAAGTCGTTTACCCATCCGCCTTCACTGGCGTGTAATTTCGTAAGACAAACAGGGAGAATAAAAAATGGAAAACAATCAAACCGAGCTTCACGTGATTTTTGGGATGGGGCCGCTGGGTATGGCAGTCATGAGAGGCCTGCTGGAGAGGGGCGGGCGCGTCCGCATGGTCAACTGGCGCCGAGAGGCGGATGTGCCGCCTGGGGTGGAGGTCGTCAAGGGCGACGCCTCTTCAGCAGAGTTCATTGCCGCGGCAACGCGCGGCGCTACGGTGGTCTATCAGTGCGCCATGCCGCCATACCACGAGTGGCTGAAGCAATTTCCCCCTATGCAGGCGGCCATCCTCGAGGGAGCAGCGAGAAATGGCGCCAAACTGGTTATCGGCGATAACCTGTATCTATACGGCGAAGTGAAAGGCAAAATTCACGAGGACCTGCCTTGCGCCGCCCACACCCGCAAGGGCCGCCTGCGCGCCCGTTTGGCAGAGGAGGCCATGGCCGCTCACCGCGCCGGTACAGTGCGCGTGACAATCGGACGCGGCTCGGATTTCTTCGGACCTGGGGTGTTGAACTCGGCTCTGGGGGAACGGGCTATTTCCCCCGCGCTTCAAGGCAGAACCGCACAATTGACCGGCAATCCCGACCTGCCGCACACCTTCACCTTCATTGACGACTTTGGCAAAGCGCTGGTCATTCTCGGCGAGAACGAACAAGCTCTGGGCCAGGTCTGGCACGTTCCGAATGACAGCCCAGCCATAACTCAACGTCAACTGATGAGCCTCTTTTTCGAGGTGATCGGCAACTCTCCAAGGATCAGCGGCATGGGGCGGATGATGATGGCAATCGGCGGGCTATTCGTTCCAGAGGCAAGGGAAATGGTGGAGATGATGTACGAGTTCGAGAAACCGTTCGTGGTGGATAGCAGTAAATTCGAGCACGCCTTCGGTGTAGCGGCTACGCCCATTCGCGAGGCCGTTCGCCAGACGGTGGCATGGTATCGCGTCCATCGATCTGCACAACTGTAGTTGGGCGCAGACCTATACCGGTAACCTATCCCTGGATAGGGGACAAAATCCGACTTGGACCCTACACTGTGTTTGTTATAGAAACCATTACAGAGATTTGACCATGCAACCAAAAGACTCGCCTATTGTTTATCAGATTTGCGTCAAACGTCATCTTGATGAACGCTGGCTGCGTTGGTTTGAAGGCCTGACCATTTCACGGCAACCGAACGGCGAAACCGTCATCAGCGGTGCAATGGATCAATCAGCGTTGTTTGGTGTCCTCAACCGCATCCGCGACCTGGGCTTGGAATTGATCTCCGTGCAACGCTTTGTTTCAAAAGATGAATCCAATTTGAAAGGAAATACTCAATGAAACCTTCACTATCCATTTTGTTATCCCCCAAATCCCGGTCAGTCTGGTGGTTATCGGGCGCTCTCGCCGTTGTGACCCTGGTACAGTCGGCTGTTGGGGCTTTTTTCCCGATGATATTTCGTGACCCGCCAATGTCCGCTGGCAACGCTCAAGGCACGGATATGGTAATTCTCTTCGTTGCCCTTCCCGCTCTTGTCATCTCGATGCTCCTGACGGCGAGAGGTTCACTGCGGGCGCAGATGGTCTGGGCGGGTACGCTCAGTTACATCCTCTATAACGCTGTGCTATTCACCTTCAATGTGGCCTTCAATCCACTCTTCCTGCTCTACGTCGCCACACTCTCGCTTGCTCTCTGGTCGTTGGTGGCATTACTTGTTCAAGTGGATGTGGAATCCATCCGCGCCCACTTTGCGCCTAAGTTGCCCGTGCGAGTTTTTGCGGGTTACCTCCTGCTCATTTCTGTACTCTTTTTCTTAACTTGGATGCGTCAGATCATCCCTGCCCTGTTTGAACCCACGACACCGGCCTTTCTTCATGGAACGAACATGCTCACCAGCCCGGTGCATGTGCTGGATTTGGGGTTTGCACTGCCTCTTGGCATTCTTGGGGCAGTGTGGCTCTGGCAGCGGAAGGGCTGGGGGTATCTCCTGGCCGGCTTAATGCTTTCGATGATGACCATCGAAACCGCGAGCATCGCCGTTGACCAGTTCTTTGGTCATTTGAGCGACCCTACCGCCTCCCCGGATGCCGTCCCATTATTCGCGGCGCTCACGTTGATTGGTTTGGCGGTTGTGATCGCGTACCTCCGTTACCTTCATCCAGAGTCAAATCAAAAAGTAGCCTGATGATGGGTATATGCGTTTTGAAAACGAAAACATCTTCTTATTGAATAAAAGGAGAATCTCATGAAAAAGAAATTTGCAATGAATGGCAAGGTCTGGCTCTTTTTGACCGCTTTGCTCACGCTGGCTGTCTACTTTCTTGGTATGCGTCAGTGGCTTGGACTTGCCATTGTTGCACAAATCGAATTGATCGTTCTCAGTGGGCTGACCCTGGTTCTCCTGGGCGTCATCCTGTTTTTGCTGGTCACCTTGCTGGCGCTGATCTTCTCAAGGAACCGCGCCCCCAGGTTGACAAGATTGCGAGGTCAAATGATTTGGGTGTGACTAAAGTTGGTTGATTCGGTCATCAGGTAAGCTACCCC
>CAYSIV010000345.1:4732-6147 GCA_964431175.1 uncultured Anaerolineales bacterium | reverse complement strand
TATGATTCCAAATCCGTGAAATCAGTGTAATTCGTGGTTACAATTCCTGATGAATATCAAACCCTTCAAACTCGAACGTTACTTTGCCGAATACGAATTCAAAGTCAAATACCTGCTCAGCCCGTCGGACTGTGAAGGCCTGGCAATGAGCGAGTTGCTGGGCCTGGCTGACTCGCGCGGCCTGGCGTATTGGAACACTTTGAAGCTGGGCTACACTGAGTCGCCTGGCCACCCGGCGCTGAGGGCCGAGATCGCCGGGCTGTATCAAACGCTGGCGCCGGAGCAGGTGGTGGTGGCTGTGCCCGAAGAGGCGATCTTCATCGCCATGAACACCCTGCTCGGGCCGGGCGATCACGTTGTCAGCGTCTTTCCGGCCTACCAATCGCTTTACGAACTGGCACAGGCTATTGGCTGTGAAGTGACGCGCTGGCCGGTGGAGTTGGTGGACGGCGAGTGGCAGTTCGACCTGAACAAACTCGAACAAGGCCTCACCGGCCGCACTCGCCTGCTTGTCCTCAACTTTCCTCACAACCCCACCGGCTTCCTGCCCTCGCGCGCCGAGTTGGACGCCATCATCGAGTTAGCCCGTCAGCGCGGCATCTATATTTTCTGCGATGAGATGTATCGTTTTCTGGAGCACGACCCGGTCCGACGCTTGCCGCCGGTGTGCGACCTGTACGAGAAGGGTATCTCACTGTCGGGCCTGTCCAAGTCGTTTGCCCTGCCCGGCCTGCGCCTCGGCTGGCTGGCTGCACAAGAGCGGGCGCTGATAGATCGCTGGCTGGCGTTCAAGGATTACACCACCATTTGCCACAGCGCGCCGAGTGAAGCGCTAGGCATCATCGCTCTGCGAGCGAAACAGATCATCGTCGCGCGAAATCTGGAAATTGTTCGGGCCAATGTAAAAGTGGCCGAGACCTTCTTCGCCGCCCACAGCGATCACTTGCAGTGGATCAAGCCGTTGGCCGGTTCGATCGCGTTTCCCCGATGGGTGGCGGCCAGACCGGTGGAGGACTTTTGCCAGGAGGCTCTGGATCAGCAGGGGGTGATGATCGTCCCGGGCAGTATCTTTGACTATCCGTCTCAATTGCATCATCAGAGTCAGCATTTCCGGGTCGGGTTGGGGCGGCGGAATCTCCCGGAAGTTCTTGAGCGCGTTCGAGATTGTTTAGGCGATGCCAGCTTGACCTATACTGCCAGCGGTCATTAGCTGTGCTTTTTCTTCCACGAAGTCACACGAAGGAATAGCAAGGCTTCGTGGAACTTCGTGTGCCTTCGTGGATTCAAAAAGCGCACGCTTCGCGTGTGACCGTGGGCAGTATCGTCAATTCGGCCTTGCCGTTGGTCGGGTCGGCATCCCGGTCACGTTGTTGGATTATCCAACCCCAACTCGGCCAACACCTCGCGCGTGTGTT
>CAYSIV010000345.1:0-4722 GCA_964431175.1 uncultured Anaerolineales bacterium | reverse complement strand
GAAGTTCTTGAGCGCGTTCGAGATTGTTTAGGCGATGCCAGCTTGACCTAGCGGGTCTCCAACCCCAACTCGGCCAACACCTCGCGGGTGTGTTCACCGAGGGCGGGCACGCGCCCCATACGCGGGCTGAGGCTGGCGAGATTGTGAGGCGGAATCAGCGCCGGAATGGGGCCGGCAAAACTCGCGACATCCACCCAGCGCCCACGGGCCGTAAGCTGGGGATGGCGGGCGACGGCCGCGACATCGTTGACCGCCGCGTTGGCGGTGCCGGCGCGCTCAAGCCGTTCGAGGGCGGCGGCAACCGTGTGGTCGCCGAGCCGCGTTCCGCGCGGTGCTGGAGGCGTCTGTCGTTGGTGGCGAACCGGGCATCGTCAGCCAGCGCCGGCTGCTCAAGCACGGCATCACAAAACTGTCGCCACTCGCGCTCGTTCTGCACGGCGAACAGGACTTCACCGTCGGCGCAACGGTACGCGCCGTAAGGGACGATCATGTTGTGCCGCAACCCGGCGCGGACGGGGACTTGGCCGGCGCCCAGGAAGACGTACAGTGGCGGCATCATCCATTCGGTCAGGCATTCAAACATGGAGATGTCGATGCGCTCACCGCGCCCGGTTTTCTCGCGGTTGAGCAGCGCGGCCAGAATGCTGGAGTATCCGTACAATCCGGCCGAAATGTCCGCCATGCTCACGCCCACTTTGGCCGCCTCCCCCGGCGTGCCGGTAAGACTGACGACGCCCGACTCGGCCTGGATGAGCATGTCGCAGGCTTTTTTGTCCCGGTAAGGACCGTCCGGTCCGTACCCCGAGATGCCAACCCAGATCAGCCGGGGGGCGCGTTCGCTGACGGTCTCATATCCGAAACCCAGACGCTCGACTGCGCCCGCCGCAAGATTGTGCACGAACACATCGGCGCGCTCGATCAGCCGTTGCAGAACGGCGCGGCCGGTCTTGCTCTTCGCGTCGAGGGCGACACTGCGCTTGCCCCGATTGAGCCAGGCAAAGTAAGCCGACAATCCGTTGAGCGCGCCGTCATACCCGCGCGCAAAGTCGCCGCCGTCCGGTCGCTCGATTTTGAGGCTCTTCCGGCTTTAACAGGAAAGCGCCCCTGTCATTCTGAGCGAAGCGAAGAATCTCGGCGCAACCAGCCAGAGACCCTTCGCTTCGCTCAGGGTGACACCCATAAATCCCGTCAAAAACGGGAGAGGCGATTTTGATCACGTCCGCGCCCATGTCCGCCAGTTGGCGCGAACAGAACGGCGCGGCCGCGGCTTGTTCCAGGGCCACGACGCGCAAGCCCGCGAGCGGCAACAGGTTTTCAGAAGTTGCAGAACTTGCCATCACGCTCAGGCCTCCAACGCCCTCTCCCCGCCCAGCAGCGCTTCGCGAATGCGCTGAGTGAGAAAGGGGCCATCGCGTGGCGGCAATACGCGCGGCAATTCCTCGGGCGAGACTTTCACGACGGCGAAGAGCAAACCATCGAGGGTGTGAATGTCGGCGCGCAGGGCCGCCAATTCGGCCGCCTGCCGCACGGCGCGCGGGTGGGGAAAGCCGCACCCCCGGGCGACCGCCGCGAGATCGACGCCCATCGCCGTGTGCGTGCGCTGCCGACCGGTTTCGCCGTAGCGTTCGTTGTCCAGCACCACGAGGCGCAGGTTGGGCGGACGCTGGGCGGCGATGGTGGCCAGACTGCCCAATCCCATCAGCATTTCGCCGTCGCCGGTGATGACCAACACCGTGCGCCCCGGTTGCGCCAGGGCCAATCCCAAACCTAGCATCGCCGCGCCGCCCATCGCGCCCCAAAGTGGAAAATCGAGTGGATCGTTGCCGCAGGCGGCCAGGTCGTAGGCAGGCGCGCCCAGACCGGCCACGCAGATCAGCTCTCCACGCTCGCGCAGGAGTTCGCGCACGGCCTCGCGCCGATAGAGCAGGCTCATTGGTCACCTCGGGCAAAGTTCTTCGCCCCGACCAGTTTTTGCGAGAGCAACACCGCCACCCGACAGCGACTCTGAAAGGCAAGCTGCAGCCCGCCTTCCACTGTGGGGCGGACCTCGCCTGCCGAGTCGACGCGATACACGATCACGCCGCTCGCTTCCAGAACGGTCGGCGCGCTCTGGCCCATCGGCACCTGCCACGGGTTGAACTCGCCCCATTCGCCGCGCATTGTGACGAGCATGAACAGCGGCATGTTGCACACGCGCGGCAGAGACAGCATGTTGATGCAATTGCCCACGCCGCTGGATTGCATGAGCAGGGCGGCGCGCCGGCCGCCGAGGAATGCGCCCGCCGCCAGGGCCACGCCCTCTTCTTCCGTCGTCAGCGTTACCGCGCGCATCTCCGGATCGCTCAGGCACAATTCGATCAAACGCTTCTGCCCGCCATCGGGAACGAAGGAAACCACGTCCACCCGGTGGGCTTTGAACAAGGCGTGGACGCCGTCGGCCCACTGAACGGTGGCAGTTGGCTCACTCATCTGTCACCCTTTGATCGTTGGCGTCGGGCGCTGGGGCGCGTGCCCGCGCTTGTAAACCAGGATCGCCCGCCGGAACGTCATCACCACCGTGCCATCCTGTTTGAAACCGGCCGTCTTGATCTCCACGATACCCATGTTCGGGCGCGACTTGGATTCGCGGATGCCCAATACTTCGCTCTGGGCATACAACGTGTCGCCTTCGAATACGGGCGCGGGCATGGCGATGTCCTGCCAGCCGAGATTGACCGCGTTTTGCGAGACATCGGCGACTGACAACCCGACCACAATGGCCAGCGTCAGCGTGGAGTTCACCAGCGGTTGCCCGAACTCGGTCTGCGCCGCGTAATGGCGATCGAAGTGGATCGGGTTGCTGTTGTTGGTCAGCAAGGTGAACCAGGTGTTGTCGGTGCTGCTGATGGTGCGCCCCAACGCGTGGCGCATCACCAGGCCCACTTCAAAGTCTTCGAAGCATCGTCCATTGGATTGTGTCATGTGTGTCCCTCTTTTAGTGCAGTTTCCTAATTCGTGTACGCCAGGCATCCTGAACGGAGCGGCGCGCCCCTTCGACTTCGTGCGGAACTACACCGCACTCCGCTCAGGGTGCTTGCGCCGCGCAGTTGAAGGATGCCGTAAATCAACATGGTACTTGCTCTAGAAAGAGCGTGGCATGCCCAGCACATGCTCGCCCAGGTACGACAGAATAAGATTGGTGGAAATGGGCGCGACCTGGTACAGCCGCGTCTCGCGGAACTTGCGCTCGACATCATACTCCGCCGCAAAGCCGTAGCCGCCATGCGTTTGCAGGCAGACATTGGCCGCCTGCCACGAAGCGTCCGCCGCCAACAACTTCGCCATGTTGGCCTCCGCGCCACAAGGCTGTTTCGCGTCGAAGAATTGGGCCGCCTCGTAGCGCATCAAATCCGCCGCCCGCACATTGGCGTAAGCCTGCGCAATCGGAAACTGCACGCCCTGATTTTGCCCGATGGGGCGGTCGAACACGATGCGTTCGTTGGCGTAACGCCGCGCCTTGTCGATGAACCAGTAGCCGTCGCCGATGCACTCCGCCGCGATGAGAATGCGTTCAGCGTTCATGCCGTCCAGGATGTACTTGAAGCCCTGTCCCTCTTCGCCGATCAAGGCCTCGGCCGGCACTTCGAAGTTGTCGAAGAACAATTCGTTCGTCTCGTGGTTCACCATGTTGCGGATGGGGCGCACGGTGAGGCCTTGCCGGGTACTCTCGCGCAAATCGACGAGGAACACCGACAACCCCTCGGTCTTCTTCTTCACTTGCGCCAGCGGGGTCGTGCGCGCCAGCAGCATCATCAAGTCCGAATGTTGCACGCGCGAGATCCACACCTTCTGCCCGTTGACAAGGTAGCGGTCGCCGCGCTTTTCGGCAAAGGTTTTGGTCTGGGTGGTGTCGGTACCGGTGGAGGGCTCGGTGACCGCGAACGACTGCAGGCGCAGTTGGCCCGCGGCGATGGGCGGCAAGTATTTGCGTTTCTGCTCGGGCGAGCCGTGCCGCAGCACCGTGCCCATGATGTACATCTGCGCGTGGCACGCGCCGGAGTTTGCGCCGGAGCGATTGATCTCTTCGAGGATGACCGAGGCTTCGGTCAGGCTGGAGCCGGCTCCGCCGTACTCTTCCGGGATCAGCGCCGCCAGCCAGCCCGCCTCGGTCAGCGCCTGCACAAACGCTTCCGGGTAGCCCGACGACTCCTCCACCTTCTGCCAATACGCGCCGTCAAACGGGCGGCACACGTCGCGCACCGCCCGGCGGATGTCGGCGTGCTGTTGCGCGCGCGGGTTGATATCGTTCATCTGTGGCTACTCCTTAGAGTTCCTCCGGCGGTTTCACGGCGCTGAACTCACGCCACAGCGTCAGGTCATAGATGATTTTCAAGCCGCCGGACAAGAAGAACGGCAGGCTGAGGAGCGCCGGGATGCCGAGGAAGATTCCCGTCAGCGAAGGGGAAAGCGACGCGCCCACCGAGCGGGCAATGGCGGTCACCCCTGAAGCCGCCGAGCGTTCATCCGGCGCGACGACGGCCATGGTGTAGGATTGCCGCGTCGGCACATCCATCTGCGAGATGCTGAAGCGCAGGAGCAGGACGGTAATCGCCAGCGGCAGGCTGGGCATGAGCGGCAGGAGCATCAGCAGGATGTTGGATGGAATGTGGGTGAACACCATCGTGTTGATCAGCCCAATCTTTTGGGTGTGACTAAAGTTGGTTGATTTCGAGTCGTTCAATA
>CAYSIV010000344.1:0-6148 GCA_964431175.1 uncultured Anaerolineales bacterium | reverse complement strand
TTAGCACATTTGATGCCTATTTGACCGCTCTTTTTTAGATTGAGAATTGCTGGCAGTAGTTATTTCCAATTGGTTTACGTAATCGGTTGTGATAAAATGGAATGGCAGTAGTGATTTTTGATTGGATAGTTCGTTATGGCTGTCAATTACGCCCCACCCAAACCTAAAATCTACTATCCCGACTCGGATGGAGCGCCCATGGCCGAGAGTGACTTTCAACGCCAGTCGTTGACTTATGCGGTTGAAGCATTAGGCATCTTTTTCGCTGGCCGCCCGGATGTGTACGTGTCTGGCAATATGTTCCTTTACTACGAAAAAGGAAACCCCCGGGCCGTTGTCGCGCCCGACGTGTTCGTGGTGCTTGGCGTCCCCAAAGCCAAACGCCGCTCCTACCTCATGTGGAAAGAAGGCAAAGCGCCAGACTTCGTCCTCGAAATCACCTCTGAAGCGACCCAGGCCAGCGATCAAGGCCCGAAGCGAGGATTGTATGCTCTGCTCGGCGTGCGCGAGTATTTCCTGTTTGACCCAACCAGCGACTATCTTGAGCCGCCCCTGCAAGGACTACGGTTGGAAGGCAACAGTTACGAGCCAGTGCCCGGTCAGTTATTGCCCGATGGCGGCTTATCCCTGCGCAGTGAGACATTGGGCCTCGAATTGCGGCTAGATGCGAAAAGCAATGACTTGCGCTTCTTCGATCCGGCCAGTGGGCAAATACTACTCTCTCATGCCGAGGCGACTGCCCGCGCTGAACGAGCCGAAGCCGAAGTCGAACGCCTCCGCGTTGAACTGGCCCGCTTGCGCGGCGAGTCATAAATATCCACATTCATCCAACTAACCCGCCTCATCTGCGATTCCAATGAACCGCCTGCTGGCATCCGCTGGCGGGCGGTCTTGTTTATCCCCATGCTATAATCCTCGCCACATGTTCAAAAATATCATCAAAGCCATCGGCGGCGACCCCAACAAGCGGGATGTCCGCAAATACACTGAAGTTGTAGATCAGATCAACAGCCTGTCCCGGCAGTTTGAGGGCATGAGTGACGATACTTTGCGCGCCAAATCGGGCGAACTGCGAGCGAAAGTTCAGGCAGAACTGGGCGAGATTCCCGCCGATGCCAGGCCCGAAGAGCGCAAGAAGGCGACCCAGGCCGCCCTCGACTCGGTTCTGCCCCAAGCCTTTGCCCTGGTGCGCGAGACCTCGGCCCGCACCATCGGCCTGCGCCACTACGACGTGCAACTCATCGGCGGCATGGTGCTCCACGCCGGCCGCATCGCCGAGATGCAAACCGGCGAAGGCAAGACGCTCGTGGCCACTTTGCCGCTCTATCTCAACGCCCTCACCGGGCGCGGCGTCCACCTCGTCACCGTCAACGACTACCTGGCCCGGCGCGACGCCAAGTGGATGGGGCCGCTCTATCACGCCCTCGGCCTCAGCGTCGGCATTTTGCAGGACGCTTCGCGCACCGAGAACGCCCGCAAGGCCTTCGTCTTCGACCCGACTCGCGACAGCTCTCAGGAAGACTCACGCTTCATGCGCATCGTCGATCGCGGCGAGTCTTATGCCAGCGATGTCGTCTACGGCACCAACAACGAGTTCGGCTTCGACTACCTGCGCGACAACATGGCCACGACGCTCAACGAGCGCCGCCAGCGCCAACGTTATTTCGCCATCGTGGACGAAGTGGACAACATCCTGATTGACGAAGCCCGCACCCCGCTCATCATCTCCGGGCCGTCGGGCGAAAGCGCGGCCCTGTATCAAGAGTTAGCGCGAGTGGTGAAAGTCCTCAAGCCCGAACACTACGAAATTGACGAGCGCGGGCGGAGCATCTCCCTCAACGACGAGGGCTATCAAAAAATTGAGGAGGCGTTGGGCCGCCCCCTGCGCGACCCCGACCGCCCCGAAGACGTGACGCCCGAGCAAGCGCAGATCCAGACCCATCTCGAACAGGCCCTGCGCGCCGAATTCATCTTCAAGAAGAACAAGGATTATCTGGTGCAAGGCGGGCGGGCCGTCATCGTCGACGAACACACGGGCCGGCCCATGGCGGGCCGCCGCTGGAGTGACGGCCTCCACCAGGCCGTGGAAGCCAAAGAGAACCTGCCGGTGCAACCGGAGAACGTCACCTACGCCACCATCACTCTGCAAAACTTCTTCCGCCTCTACGAAAAGCTGGCCGGCATGTCCGGCACGGCCCTCACCGAAGCCGAAGAGTTCGACAAAATTTACAAGCTCGACGTGGTGCCGATTCCGAAGAACGTCGAGTACAAAGCGCAACGCGATTCGAATCTCATTGACCGTGAAGTCAAGGAGAACGGCTACAAGTTTTCCTACATCGCCCACAAATCCAATCCCGACCGCCCGCTCTACTACCGCCGCAAGGATTATCCCGACTCGGTTTATCGCACTGAAGAAGCCAAACTGCGGGCCATCATGTCGGATGCCCTGTGGCGGCACGTGCTCGGCCAGCCGTTGCTCATCGGCACCACCTCGGTCGAATCGTCGGAGCAATTGTCGAAACGATTCGGCGCCGAGCCGTTGCGCAAGATGACGCTGGTGATGTTGCTCCGCGACCGCTGGTTCACGGCCAACAACGCCGAGGAGGACGGTCGGGCCGTCCCGGCCTTACAACCGTTCAACAAATCCCTGGACTCGCTCAACCCGTCCGACATGCGGCCGTTGGCCAAAGAGCTGAACCTGACTCTCAACCCGACAGCCGACGAAAACCTGACCCGCCTCTGTGAACTGCTTCTGCTTGAGCCGGCGCACAAAGAAAAACTGCGGGCGGCGCTGGAAGGCGGCATCAAACACAAAGTCCTCAACGCCAAGAAGCACGACGAAGAGTCGCAAATCATTCTCGGCGCGGGCAAGCTGGGTGGGGTGATGATTGCCACCAACATGGCCGGGCGCGGGGTGGACATCAAACTCGGCGGCGACTTTGACGAGACGGTGCTCACCGGAGTCAACCGGGTGCTGGATAAGTCCGGCATCGCCAACGCCTTTGAACTTCGCCACGAAGATCGCCTGGCCGCGCTCGGCAAGATCAGCTTGGACGATTACAGCATCTACGCCGAGCAAGTGGCCGCCTTTCGCCAGCACATGGCCGACGAGCAAACCGTGCGCGCTCTCGGCGGCCTGCACGTCATCGGCTCCGAGCGGCACGACGCCCGCCGCATTGACAACCAGTTGCGTGGCCGCGCCGCCCGCCAGGGCGACCCCGGTTCCAGCCGCTTCTACCTTTCGCTCGAAGATGATCTCATGCGCCGCTTCGGCGGGGCCAACGTCTCCGGCCTCATGGAGCGCCTCACGACCGTGCTCAAGGTGGACGATGCGCTTCCCATTGAACACGGCATGGTGGATAAAACCGTCGAAGGCTCACAGCAACGCGTCGAAGGCAACAACTTTGACATCCGCAAGCACCTGCTGGAGTACGACGACGTGCTCAACCAGCAACGCACCAAAATTTATGAACAGCGTGATCGCATCTTTACCAAGGAAGACCTGACCGACGACATTGACGAGATGCTGGTGGCCGAAGTGACTCGCCGGGTGGACATGGTGACTGGCGACGAAGAGCACTGGAAACTGCTGGCCTGGCTGGACGAAGTTCAGCCGACCATTCAACGCGCCGACGGCTCGCTCTACTTCCCCTTCAGCATCGAACTCATCCTGGCCCGGTTCAACGGCCTCAGCGACCCGGCCCAGGTGAAAGCCGAACTGCTGGTCGTCGCCAAAGGCGCCTCCGACTCGGCCCGCGATCAATTGGTGACGATCGTCGAGACCCAACTGGAGACGTATCCTGATCGCGTAAAAGAACGTGTTGAAGCCAAACGTGAAGCCGCCGACAACGCCTTCGACAACGCCCGCGACCTGGCCCGCGATCAAAGCCAGCCGCTGGAACTTCGCAACGTGGCCCGCGAAATGATGGCAGCCGCCGAAACCTCCGGTCTGCCTTTGGGCAAAGAGTTCTTCGAGGGTCAAACCGAGCGCACTCTCAAGAAAGCTCTCGGTGACGAAATCGAGGCCGTCATCGGCCAGGACGCCGCCATCCGTTTCTTGAAATGGGCGGCGGCCCGAATCGGCCTCGATCTCAAAGTGGCGCTTCCCCCGTGGCCGGAGTTTCGTTGGGACACCTTTGGCGACCGGGTGCGCGAAGCTGTCATCGCCGCTTACGACGCTCGCACCGAACGTCATCTTGCCGAAATCTCAACCTTGCTCGATGAACGCCTGCGAAGTTCTGATGATGCCGCTCACGACGCGCTGGGGCGCTTATTGCTCGATATGGCCGTCGGCCAATCGGTGGCGTTTAACAAGAAGACTCACCGCCGGGAGACCCGCCTCAATCAACGTTTCCCATACGTTTATTACGCGGCGCAGTTGATAGAGGGCCGCAAAGGCAACGACCTGTTGAAAGACATTCTGGATCACTTGCACACCGCCCAAAACGAGCAACAACTGTACTGGGGCGAGAGCGAGTTGAACCGTCTCAGCCCGGTGCGCCTGGCCGAGCTTGACGCCGACACTCAGGACGGCTTGCGGCGGGCGCTGGGCGACGCCGACTTTGAAGCCACCGCTTCGCAAAACCTGGGAAGCATCAACGGCACGCGCGATTTGCGTGACCGCATTCGCAGTGAACTGGGCCGCCAGCTCGCGCACGGCCTGCACCGCCAGCTCATGCTCGGGGTGAGCGGCCAGCTGTGGGTGGATTACTTGACCACCATCGAAGGCTTGCGCACCTCGATCTCGCTTGAGGCTTACGCCCAGCGCGACCCGCTCATTGCCTACAAGAGCAAAGCCTTCGACCTCTTTCAGCAACTGCTGGTGGACATGCGGGCCGGGGTGGTGAGCCGCCTCTTCACTTATCGCCCGCGTAAGCTCACCGAAGTTCGGGCCGAAGTCGAGCGCGCGCCTGCGGCTAAGAAGGCTCTGGGCCGCAACGACCCGTGCTGGTGTGGGAGCGGCAAGAAGTATAAGAATTGCCACATGGCGGCGGATGGGGGGAAGTAGATTTTACTACAGAGGTAAAATATTCACGCCGAGTCACGAGACTCGGCGTGAGTGTTTTAGGCTTCATTGAAAATAAAGCTCACACTGAGGAACACTCACTACTGTACTCTGGCAGTCGTTGGTGTGAGTGGTCGGAACTGTTCAGGCTGGTGCAGTATAACCAGAATAGTCCCAGTAATAAGCCCCAAAATTGCGCCAACCATGATACGTGCGGCGAGCTGTCCTACTGGAAAGGAGAAATACCCGAGCCAGGTCAGACCATCTAAAATTGTTGCAAGGAACCCGCCTATGCCCAATCCGCTAACGTTGCCCAATATCCAAAGCAGGCCACCACGGCGTGTAGCTGGAACAACGCGGCCTCGAAGGACCAACCACTGGACTAGGCCCACTACGGCCCCACCAAGCGCAGCCTGGGACAAGCCGATTATCATAAACGTACCCGGCAGTCCCGCCAACATCGGAAGATCGGCTGGCCAAAGCCAGAAGGTTATACCTGATGCAAGCACAACACTGGCGGGTAGCCCAATAGTGTACGCCATTAGTGTTACCAGCGTCCATTTCAGCAAAGGAACTTGCAGTGAGCCAAGAATACGAGCTTGGCCGAGGCCAACGATTGCTCCAATAAGCGCGCCATTCAGGAAATACGATGCGACTAATGCTTGCCATTCAGGCCAGGAATGGACGTAGGCGCCGCCGACGACCAGCGTACTTATCGCCCATCCCAGCGTTGTAACCACTAGCCATTTGCCGATCAGAGATAGCCGGCTAGGAAAATGTCTGTTGTTCTCTTTCATGGTTCCTCCTGTGGATGCGGTGATTATGCTAGCGATTCTACAAGTTGTGTCTAGCAACTATACCCCATACCTTCGCATTTCCGCTTGGTGAAAGAATCACAACCGGCCTGCATCGCGCAGGCCGGTTTTTGATCGGTGGTTACCCTACGGGGGCTACTTCTCAGGCGCGCCCGCTTGAATCCAGGCAATCACTTTCGCCAACTCGCTTGCGCTCAGTTGGCCGAAGTGGCCGCCCTTCTGTTGCACCTGAACCAGTTTGCTTCCGGCCGCGTTGCCGGGGATGATGGAGCCTGTCCTCATCGCGTCTTGGTAGGTGTTCAAAGTAACGCCCGCTGACGACCCGTGA
>CAYSIV010000343.1:0-6151 GCA_964431175.1 uncultured Anaerolineales bacterium | reverse complement strand
CGAAGACGCCAAGAACGCGAAGGAAAATAAGGGCGAATCCTTTGCGCTCTTCGCGTCTTCGCGGTGAGATCGTGGTTTTTGCAGAAGAGTCATATGTTCAATCCGTTGACCCAAACTCCCCGGCCAAAAAACGTGCTTTGCAATCCAGGCGCTTGAGCTTGCCGGTGAGGGTGGATTGGATGGATTTGGGTTTGAGCAGAACCACATCGCCCACCGGGTAACCGGCGGCCACGAGAGTCTGGCGGAGTCGTAATCGCAATGCGTCCCCGTCTTCTTCAGGAACGACTTCGGCCAAGACGATCAGCTTCTCGGTCGCGTTCTCCGCATCTTCAATGCCAATGGCAACGGCGCGCTCGGCGCGCACGCCCGGCACGGCGCCAGCGATTTGCTCCACGTCATCAGGATAGTAATTGCGCCCGCCGACGATGATGATTTCTTTTTTGCGGCCCGTGATATACAACTCACCCTCAGCCACATAACCAACGTCACCCGTCCATAGCCAGTGATTGCTTCGCGATAGCGAGTGTTGCGTGGCTTCGGGGTTGTGGTGATAGCCGCTCATCAGGCTGGGACTGCGGACGATGATCTCGCCCGTTCTGCGCTCAGGCAAGTGCCTGCCATCGTCGGCAACGATTGCGACTTCAATGCCCGGCAGTGGCCGCCCCACCGAGGCAAAGAGGCGGCTTCCACGCGAGTCGGCAGGTTGGGCTTCGCCGTCGGCCAGAGAGGCGCTGTCCACTTCGTCAAACTTTGGGCCGCGATCCAACGGGGGCATGGTCACTGCCAGAGCGGCTTCAGCCAGCCCGTAAGTCGGCATGAAGCTGGTGAGGCGAAATCCGGCGGCGGCAAATTTTTCGCCGAAGGTTGCCAGGCTTTCGCGAGTCACGGCCTCTGCGCCGACGAGGGCGACGCGCACGGCGCTGAGATCGTAATTGGCGGCGTCTTTGATGCGCTTGGCGCACAGGGCATAGGCTGATGGTGGGCCGCCGGTGATGGTGGCTTTAGTTTCGGAGAGAGCCTTGAGCCACGAAGCCGGGCGGAGGATAAATTCTTCAGTGGGAATGAGGTTGACGAGACCGCCGGTGAAGGCCGGGGTGAGCAGGAAGCCGATGAGGCCCATGTCGTGAAAGAGCGGCAACCACGAGACGGCCCAATCTTTGAAGCGGTCGTGGAGGGCGAGCGAGGTTTGGAGCAGTGCCGTTTGGGCGAGGAGGGCGCGCTGGGTGAGCAGGACGGCTTTGGGATCGCCCGACGTGCCGGAAGTGAATTGGATGAGGCCGAGATCGTCGGCGGTTGAGTGGATGTTGTAGTCCGGCGTCGTCGCTTCGGCTTGCCCTTCGGTGAGAACGGCAACGTGGCTGAACTGTGGCAGTCCAGCAAGTTCGGCCTGGTCGGTGGGGACGACAATAGCTCTGGCGTTGGTGAAGTGGATTCGCTCGGTGAGGACGGCGAGATAAGGATCGTCGGCGGTGAGACGGCGGGCGGGGGCGACGGGGGCCGGGACAGCGCCAGCCATGAGCGCGCCGAAGTATGCGCCCGCGAAGGCGTCGCAGTTTGGCAGAGCGATGATGATCGTGTCGCCATGCTTGAGGCCGCGCTCGGCGAACAAGGCCGCCCACTGCGCCGCCCACGTCCACGCTTCGGCGAAGGTGCGCCCCTTTTCGATGGCGCCCTTTTTCAAGATTCGGGTGAAGGGCTGGTCGGGGATGGTTCCGGCGTGGCGGGCGAGGGTGGAGGGGAGGGTTAAACGCGAAACGTCAAACGTCAAGGTTGCCACGAATCTGCATCTCTTACTTTGGTTTTACAGTTTCTTCGAGAGAACGAGCCTTTTCCCAGGGCCATTGTGCACCAAATTTAACTATCTTCCATTCTCTAAGCGTGTTGGAAAGTTCCATAGCATTGATGATAAACACTGTTCGTTCATTCTCCGTATTAGCTTTCGCTAAGTCATTTGGAGATATTATGGGCGCAGTGGTTGTAGATAGATTCTTTCGGAATCTTATAAGAGGCACTGTGTCGAGCGTTGCATTGTTTGTATCCAATTTTCCCGTCGAGAGATCTATTTGATCGGTCTGGAAACGACACACTTTTAGCGTAGCAGTTGTTACTATTATTGGGAGGTAGATGCGTGAAGCAAGCAGAACGGTTCCTTGCCCTAAAGTTAATTCCTCATTTGCCAAACTTTCCACTGATCTTAAAAGAGTAGACGCGACTCTCTCTAGCATTGGTTGATCAGTCTCGCCTTGCCCTCTGGTAGTACAGAAACTGGACTCGGGCGATTCCGGAAGAATTGTGAATTCACCCCACTCAGACATATCTTGGAAGCCATCAATTCGATCCGTCCAATACAGGCGAGCCTGCTGCGTAACGCTTTGATTGTCAGGGATAAGGAATAGCCATTGTGCATCAGTTAGTCGTTTGCATTCAATGACCATCCGACCTATTCCAGACTGCAACACTAAATCTATAAATTCCTCGTCGCGGGGTGGGTCTATCCACCGATGCTCTCGAACTGGAATACTCCAGTCGCTATAATATTTTTGCACCACCTGTCTTATTTCATGTTCTACCCGAAGTTGGAACAGAAAACCTGACGTATTAACAATGTTGAGAAGGGTCTCATTTGTTTCAGCCATATATCCCTCACGGTCTTACGCTCTCATTTAGCTATAAAAGGAAGCGCCCAACAGTAGTTGAGCCTCATCTCATTGTTTGAAAGACTCTTGGAATTTGCGATGGAGTTTTTTATCGAGCTTATAGCAGTTTCCTTTTTGATTTACGGTTGTGGCGGCAGTTGTACTGCCGCCACGCCGCAGTGCAACTGCGGCGCGAACCGTAAATGGATTAGGAATCCGCTCTAGTACGACAATTCTACCTCGAACCGTCACTTGTACGACTCGGCCTGCAAGGTTGCAAGGTGAACAACCGCGCATAAGTCCCGTCCAGCGCCAACAAATCATCATGTGTACCCTACTCGGCGATGTGGCCGTCTTTGATGACGAAGATGTGGTCGGCCATGCGGACGGTGGAGAAGCGGTGGCTGATGAGGACGGCCAACGAAACGACGATGATGATCCAGCTTTGGAGCTTAATAGGCGCTCTCCGATGGGATGCGAATGTAGTTTGCGTTGCGTATTAGGTTGTGCTTTTGCCTGACTCTGTACTTTGAGGGGGCGGCAAGTTGGATTGCTCTGCTCGCGTTTTTCGCCATGCCTCAAGTTTTTGAAGATTCTCGTAGTAGATTCTGTATCCTTCCAGTTTTTGGGCGCGTTGATAATCTCTGTAAGCAGGGATACGGTTGAGCCAAAAATCCAACCAATAGCGGCACCGGGCGCGCAACTTGATGAAACTGACGTAAAGGCGCGATCTGATGTTCATGAGGTAGATAGCCTTTCTATGATCAGCAGATCGCGAAAGTTTGGGTAGCAGTTCGCGAAACGTGCCGCCCGCCGCGCCGCAGTTCAACTGCGGTGCAAACAGGGTTTCGTGATCTACTCTACGATGGCTGATTCTACCCTCGAACCGTCACTTGTACGACTCGGCCTGCAAGGTGAACAGCCGGGCATAAGTTCCGCCCAGGGCCAGCAAATCGTCGTGCGTGCCTTGCTCGGTGATGTGGCCGTTTTCGATGACGAAGATGTGGTCGGCCATGCGAACGGTGGAAAAGCGGTGGCTGATGAGGACGGCCATTTTGTCGGTGGTCAGCTCGCGGAACTGCTGGAAGACTTTGAACTCGTTCTCGGCGTCGAGGGCGGCGGTCGGCTCGTCGAGGACGATCACCTCACAGTCGCGCATGAAAGCCCGGGCCAGGGCGATCTTCTGCCACTCGCCGCCCGACAGATCGCGGCCTTTGGAGAACCAGCGGCCCAGCATGGTTTCGTAGCCTTCGGGCAGAGAGGTGATGACAGGATCAGCGCCGCTTTTTTCAGAAGCGCCGACGATTCGGGGGCGGTCTTCCAAGGCTTCGATCTGGCCGAAGCCCACGTTCTCGAAGGCCGCCAGATGATAGCGCACAAAATCCTGAAAGATCACGCCGATTCGCTGACGCAGATCGCGCAAGTCGTAGTCGCGCAGGTCAACGCCATCCAGGAGAATTTGGCCTTCGGTGGGGTCGTAGAGGCGGGTGAGGAGTTTGATCAGTGTTGTTTTCCCCGCGCCGTTCGGGCCGACGAGGGCGATCTTTTCCCCGGGCCGAATCTTCAGGTTGACGTCCTGCAGAGCATATTCGTCGTGTCCTTCATACTTGAACGAGACGTTGTGGAATTCAATCCCATGCCGAATCTCGATTGGAGCCGGTTTGGGGTTGTTGGCGGCGACCATTTGCGGCTGAAGCTCAAGGAAGGCGAAGAGGTTGGACATGAATAGGCCGTTCTCGTACATGTCGCTCAACCCGTAGAAGATGGCTTCGAACATGCTCTGGCTGGAGCGGGAGATGCCAAGGTAGAGAGTCATGTCGCCCAGGGTGATCAGCCCGCCCACCGCTCGCCAGACGATCCAAGCATAGGCCGTGTAATAAGACAGTGTGGCCAGCAGGCCCCAGCCGAGCGAGGCCAGACTGCGCTTTTGGGCGATGGCCTGATCCTCGCGCAGGAACTTCCAGAACAGGTCGGCGTAGCGGCCCAGCAATGGTTCGCCGAGGCCGAAGAGTTTGACCTCTTTAACGGCGTCGTAGTCGGTGAGCAGATGCTCCAGATACATGAGCTTGCGCGACTCGGGCGCGCGCCACGACAGCACCCGGAAGTTGAGCTCGGCGTATTTGCTCTGGGCGATGAAGGCGGGGATGGTGGCCGCAAAGAGCAGGAGCGCCAGCCAGGGGCTGAATCGGAACAGGAGCGCCCCGAACGAGATCAAGGTGATGCTGTTTTGAACGAGGTAGAAGCCGCCGTTGACGATTTGCAGGCTTCGCCAGTCGGCTTCGCGGCGGGCGTTTTGCAGTTTGTCGTAGTATTCGGCATTTTCAAAATGCGAAAGGTCGAGGTCGAGCGCCTTGCGAATGATGCGCGAGTTGATGCTCAGGTTGATGCGAGCGTGCAGGACGTGCTCGGAAAAACTGCGGGCCTGGCTGTTAGCAGCCTGGGTAAAGAGCAGGAAGAATTCGATGACCAACAGCGGCAGGACGGTCTGCAAACCGACTTGAGGGTCGGTGTGTAAATTCACAGCCGTCACCACCGCATCAACGATTAACTTGCCCACCCAAGCCTGGGCGGCGGGAAGCGCCGAGCCGATCAACGAGCAGACCGCCATCCCTAAAGCCGAGGCCGGGTGCGCGCCCCACACCAATCCAAACGCGCGGCGGATGTTGAACGCCGCATCTTTGATTTGCGCCCAGCGCACTGTCTTTTTGTTTTCGTTATCGGAGAAGAATCGGATCATGTGGGGATTGTAGCATGAGGAGAGCCGCAGCCCCCGCTGGACGTTTGGAGAGGGTGTCAGCGGAGAGTGTAGTGACGATCAAAGGCTTTGGCTGGCGGTCGTATTTGCTGGCCTTGCAGGCATTGGCGGATGTTCTTGAGAAATAAAGCATCGCCCGCCTCAAATGGGCGCTCGACCCCAACTCGCCCAATCTCCGGCTTTCAGGTTCCCAAGACGTGCGACAGCGCGCCGCTGAGCGTGCTCGACCCATCCAGTTCGTGGCCGAGCAAAGACGAGTACACGGCCCGCTACCGACAGTTGGCCTATCGCTTTGTGGAGAACTTCAAGAAGTTTGAGAGCGAGACGCCTGAGGAGGTCAGGCTGGCCGGGCCTCGCGTCTGAGCCGTAGCGAAGATGAACGTTTGAGAAGATAGGCCATTGGCTGAGACCGGCGGCCTTTTTTGTTGGGGTGTTTTGTGGTTGCGCGTTGGTGAATGCGGCTTATACTTGGCCGATAACGATTGCAGTTAGTACGACACGCCACAGGAACAATATGGATCAGACCCAACTCACTTGGATTGCCAACTTCATTTGGGGCATTGCCGACGATGTTTTGCGAGATGTGTACGTGCGCGGCAAATACCGCGACGTTATTTTGCCAATGATAGTCATCCGCCGGTTGGACGCCATTTTGGAGCCGACCAAGCAAGAAGTGCTGGCGATGAAAGCCCGCCTCGATAAGGCCGGGATTACCAACCAAGATGCCGCCCTCCGTCAGGCCGCCAGGCAAGCGTTTTAC
>CAYSIV010000342.1:0-6154 GCA_964431175.1 uncultured Anaerolineales bacterium | reverse complement strand
AAAATCGCGCCCAGGAAAATCACGAAAAATAGCCTTCGGGTGATTTTTCTTTTTCCTGAAATCTCCGGTGGGGATTGAATTTGGATTTGGTTCCTATCGATCATCGTTGCACGAATAAGCTGATTCTAATAGAAATACCCTGCGTTGAAAAGGCTTCTGTGCGGATTCTTGAGTAACGACCGGAAAGTGGCCCGGTATTTTGGGTCAATCAAATCAAGTCGGAACGGAAGAGAGAGTCCTGATTTTCCAGGTGTAATGTCCTAAGAAGACTAGAAGCATCAGCCAGACGAGAGTATGTCCCAGAGTGAAAGCGTATTGCCATGGAGACTGGAAATTCATCAATTTCCACTTACATCTTGAAACGCAGGTAAGAAAATTCAGGGAAAATGGCTTCTCCTGTCAGTGTTATTGAACCCTTCTCCGGGCCTGATTGATCCACTCGCTCATAAATCCTATTGCACTTGCCAGCTGCGAGATCATCAACAATACTGAAAGCCAAAGCGCACTCCATTTCCGGGCATGCGAAAATGGATACCGAAACATATTCAAATAAAACGATTTGGAGTCTAGTCGGATGGGTTTTTTGTCACGCTGGGCAAGTTTCCGTCGGAAACAAAAAGCACCGCGGCCGTAATTGAGGTGTTGTCGCCAGAACGTGCCAAATGTCAGAACATGGCTGTGGTAGATTACAACTTCAGGGGCGAAGATCATGCGATAACCTTGGTGAAGCCAGCGCTCGCAAAGCTCACGGTCTTCTGAGGTACGTAGGGCCCGATCAAAACCGCCTATCGCTTTGAAGCGGTCTGCCGGTAGAGCCAGGTTGTTCGAGGCAAAGAAACGCGGTTGGCGTAAGTCATCATTGTAACGGGCGTAAACGAAATCGATGATTGTTTGGCTGGCGGTAGAGAACAGATTATTGGGGAGCGCGTTTATCGTTCGTCCGCCGATAGCGCAATCCGGTGCATCGAGAAAGCTTGAGGCCAGGTTGGAGAGCCAGTTGGCGGTGGGGCAACAATCATCATCGGTGAAGGCCAAGAACTGACCCTTTGCTCGTGCCACACCGGTGTTACGAGCAGCTGCTGGGCCGGCGTTTGGCTGCGTGACCAGTGTGATGTCGAGCTGCTTCCCAAATGAAGCAACCACAGCGTCCGGCGACACATCGCTACCATCATCCACAACAATGACCTCAAAACTGTCCCGGCGATAGTCTAAGTCGACTATAGACTGAAGACAGGCAGCCAGTTGTTCAGCATGATTATAGGTGGGAATGATGACCGAAAAAAATGTCTCCTTTCCCTTCATCATGAACCAGGACTTGCCTTGCTTTTGTAGACTGCGAAATTCCCGAATTCTTGAACCGGTTCATAATTTTCTCTTATATAGTCATCTAAGATTTTCGCGCCTCTATAGTTTCTTCTCTCGAAATCCTCATCCCCTGCACGGTTGCTTCGAAGAATCATCCACACAACTTTTCTGTTCTTCAAATCGGCCATCATTTGTTGTTGGATAGATTCTTCCGTGGTAAGTCCGGGCTCCAGCATATAGTGCTTCACGCCGATGTTACGGCCTGTGATCCAAAACAATCTTGTTGGACTCATGTAAACTCTGGAATGATCTTTCAGGCCAATGTAAATGGAATCTTCCGGAGTCGTGTGTTGTGCTACGAACCTCGCCGCTTGTAATTCCGTATTTTCAGGATAAAGGCGGGCGAACGGAGTGGAGGAAAGGTCAGAGGACATCAATAAATCGCTATCGCTCCTCCTTCCTAATTCCCTTCTCAGTTTCAGGATCTCCCAGCTACCTGAAAGATCTTCGCGAGGATGAGAAAGAATCGTTTTAAGGTGAAAGTACGTCGGCGATGCGCACAGAGCGATAATCAGAGCGCCGGCCGAATATCGTGCCATTTTACTGAGAATTTGATTGCCCCGAAGCTCCTTTTTCTGAAGCAAGTATGGAATCAGAATAACCGCTACAGGAACCAGAACAGTAAAATGTCCTGCATCCATCCGGCTGAGAAAGTAGTTCGTAGAAAGTGAATAGACTATCAGTGTGGTAAATTCACCCTTCTCAATTCGGGAAAAGATCATCTCAAGAAGAACCAGGACCGTTGTGGTGATGAGAAAGAATTTAGGAAGAAGCTGCTGATACTGTGTTCCGAGAACAAAAAGAACGGCAAGGCTCAAAGCTGCAGAAGAAAACGCGACAAAAGCACAACGGTCAAATCTCGAGGTTAACTGCACGGAGCGAAGTCCCATCCAGATCAGGGGAAAGACAGCGGAAATGAGAGATCCATACCGGTTCAGTCCTTGAGGTAACGTTAGGATTCGATGTTTTTCCAGACCTTGAGATGGAAAGATCAGAATCTGATCCAACACTTCCATCGCCGAAGTACCATAAGGAATCAGATATGCTAAGAAGCAAAGAAAAACTGGCAAGAGAAAGAAAAGCATCTTTCGGATTCCCTCTCCTCGAGATACTTTAGTTTGTAGAGTCTCGATCGCCAAACCTATTAAGACTGCCATGGCGACGTATGAACCCAAATTCAGCTTGGCCAGGCAGGCCAGGCCGGTCAAAAATCCACTTAAAAAAAGGAATAGGGTCTCGTGGCTCTTTTTCTGAAGGCTGAAGATATACACCCACAAAGCGAGGAAAGCAATGGCGTAAGCGTTCCACCACACATAGGTAAAAGCATTTGCCATCAGGATGGAGGAGATCAAAGCGAGATTCAAGTTAAAGAGGCCTCCCCGTAAGAGAAAGGCTTTAAAACCAAAATACAGGCAGATGACTAAGAGAGTATAAAGGCATTCCTGCAGGATCCTTGCCGAAATTGCAGACGGGCCGAGCCAGGAGAATACAAAGGAGATCAGATAGTAATTCAGAGGGGGATACATGGACCAGAAGTCAATGTGCGGAATGAATCCCCTGGAAATCAGGAATGCTCCCGTTAGGGGTATTGACTCATCGAGGCTGTCAACTTTGGACATCAGAAAGTGACAGAAGGAAAGAACAAGATACGATATAAGAACAGCAAGACTTACAATTGCAAAGAGCTTATTCGAAATCGATTTTGGAGCGAATTCCACATTCGGCAAAATCCTATTCTACAGCAAAAATGCCTCTGCAGGGCCGGGAGATTGCTTTGGCGCACTTCAGCGAAGCGACTTTTGTCGGCAAGATGATACAGTTGTATCGTGCTCTGATAGAATAAGCAGTTTATTGTTGTGTGGAAATTCTCTGCCGCGGCCAATGGAACAAAATCGACCTACCTTTTCGGTTATCGTTCCCACCTACGGTAGGCATAGACAATTAAGCTCGTGCCTTCAAGCTTTGGCACAGCTCGACTACCCTCGCGAATTCTTTGAGGTGATTATCGTTGATGATGGCAGCGAGATTCCCGCCGAATCGATCCTCAATTCGTTTCGAGACGAAATTGATATTCAGTTTCTCAGACAGGATCATGCCGGGCCTGCTACTGCACGGAACAGGGGGGCACAACACGCGAAAAAGGAGTTTCTTGCCTTCACCGACGATGACTGTGCTCCGGCGTCTGACTGGTTAAGTAAACTGGCCTACCGCTTCGAAGAGCTGCCAAATCATGGAATCGGAGGGCGAATCCTGAATTCACTTACGGAGAATCTCTATTCTGCCGCGGGTCAATTGCTGACCGATTATCTGTATGCTTATTACCATGATTCCAACGGCAAAGCCCGTTTTTTTGCATCGAATAACCTCGCATTCCCTGTGGAACGATTCCGGGAAATCGGGGGATTTGACAAGACTTTTCCGCTCGCTGCAGGCGAAGACCGGGAGTTTTGTGACCGTTGGCTGCGCAAAGGTTACGGTTTGATTTATGGCCCGGAAGTTGTCGTTTACCACAGCCATGATTTGACCTTGCGAACTTTTTTGAGGCAACATTTCAATTACGGCCGCGGCGCTTTCTTCTTTCACCAACTCCGGCCAGAAAAAATTAAAGTCGAGTCATTCTCCTTCTACATAAAGATGCTTCATTATCCTTTTCGCCAATCCTGCCGACACAAATCGATTCTTTCGGCATTACTGGCTCTTTCTCAGGTCGCGAATACAAGTGGCTATTTCTGGGAAAAGAGATCAGGCAAGAAAGCATGGATGCGGGGGATCCGGAAGTAACCAAATTCTCAGGCTTTGAAATTCGAGCTCAGGATATAGTCGCAGGATCGAACGGCAAGAGCCATAGTCGTCAGTGTCGGGTTTTGAAAACTGATGACGGGGAAACAGGAACAATCAACGACGAATAGGTTTGGAATTTCCCACATTTGATTGTGCCCGCTGAGAATCGAGTCTTTGTCTGTTCGTCCCATTCGCACGCCCCCACTCTCATGAATGGCCCCCCCGGGTACCGGATGATCTTTGATGAGTCCGGTGCGGCGAACGAAAGAGGAAAGCATGCGAATCGGAAGCGGCAGGAATTTGCGCGACCTTGAAAAGCCGGCCGCATCGGCAAGTTCATGCATCGTCTGAATAGCATCTTTACATAGGGCCCGTTCATTCTCTGAAAACGAACATTCAATGTGTGCAGCAGGTACACCCCACTTGTCTTTGACATGCTGGTTCAAAATCACCCGGTTTTCTTTTTTGGGGCGCATTTCACCAACGGCTGCCATGGACCAGAACTTCCCGGCTCTTCCCAGGGATCCCTGAATCCCATACGTGCCTTCAAAACCACCATCGCTTGCTTCGCGTTTTCTGAGGCGCGGAATGTAAACTCCCATATCTGACGAAAGATTAAACCAGTTGGGAGCTATATGGCTGCTTTCAGACGTTGATCCCACTTGCCAGACGCTGATATGATCCATGACATAACAACCGAGAACTCCGGATGAATTTCCCGTTATCACATGAATAATTGCCGTCGACGAAAACTACAGCTCATCCGGACATTCACTTGAAATCGTACAGCAAAACCACTGTCGTCTTCGTAGGTGGGATGGGATAATAGATTCTTCCTGCGATCCTGAAGCTAATAAGGCATACGGCTTCCTGTTGTCTTTCTTCTGCCGAAGTCTTAACTTTTAGAGCTCTCAAAACGGCACTTGAAAAAAGCAATACCTATGAGATACATCTTACGAAATCCTCGGCAAAGAAGCGCAGCGTCCTGGAAACAAAGCGCCAGGATGGTCCTGGTCAACATTTTTGTATTTTTCTTCTTATTTCTTGTTCTTGAGTTTACTTTCCGCGTCTACAAAGATGGTCCGAAAAGAGCTCTGATGGCTTTTCTTCCCTTTGAAAATCGAGTGCCTTATTCCAACTTAGGCACCGGAAAGTGGGTGATCAGCGATGATGAGCTAGGGTACAGGCTGAATCCTGCTGTTTTCAAGAATAGCCTGTCTATTCGTGGTCCTGAAGTTAAGATACCGAAACCGCAAAATGTTCGTCGGATCCTCTTCCTCGGCGACTCCATTACATGGGCAAGACCCGGGTTTGTCGATCAGATTGGAACGAGCTTTCCAGCGCCTCAACGGGTCGAAGTAATCAATGCCGGTGTTCCAGGATATGGTACGCATCAGGAGTCAATTTTCCTGAAGCGGTTCCTTCTGAAGACTGAGCCAGATCTCATTGTCCTGGTCTACTGTCTCAATGACAATCACCCGAACTTACATCGATTCAACGAACGTGCCGAAATGCTCTGGACCAAGGAAGCGCAGGACGAGCTGCGAATCAGAACCACCTGGGACTGGATCGTCAGCGAAAGTTACGTATTGACAACGATAAAAGTTGGACTTCTTTCTTACAGACCCGACAAACGTCATTCTGAATATGAATGGGAACAACGCGTTGATTTTCATATCGCCTGGGAAGAAGAGTCTTACAAGGCATCGGAGCAGGAATTTATCCAAATGAAAACCGCCCTGGCTAAAATTGGCAGCCAAATTGTGTGTGTCATTGTCCCTTTCGAGCCTCAACTAAAAGCGGAGTATCTGAAAAGGAACCGTGACTATGTTCTGTTTCCGCAACAGAAGATGGCTGGAATTTGCAGAAGAAACGGAATTCAGTACCTTGATCTCTTTCCGGTCTTTCTAAAAGAGAGCTCAAAGAGCGAAAGCCTATTTCTTGATGGAATCCATTTGAATGAAAAAGGGCATCGAATTGCAGCAAATGCGATTTACCAGTTTTTGGC
>CAYSIV010000341.1:0-6193 GCA_964431175.1 uncultured Anaerolineales bacterium | reverse complement strand
GGGGCGTATTTCCGATAGCGTTTAGCGATACGCCTGTCGTTTCTCGTTCGCGTGCTTGTCGCGGGCTGTGCCTGTCGTTTGACGATTCACCTTCTCAGCAGAGTCGCCCTGCACCAGAAACACCGCCGCCAGAATCAACCCCGCGCCCAGCCACTGTTTTTCATCCAGAATCTCGCCCAACAAAAAGATGGCCATGATGGCGGTGAGGGCCGGTTCGAGGGTGGCGATCAGCGAGGCCACGCTGGCTTGCAGGTAACGCAGGCTGAGGGTGTAGAAGCCGAAGCCCATCAGTGACGGCCCGACAGCAAGAATGATCAGGATCGCCCAGCCGTCCCAGGCTTTCATAGTGAACAGCGTATCGGGCCGCTGAGTCAGGCTGAGGCCAATGGCGGCAAAGAGAAAACCGTAAGCTGTCACCGTCCACGGGCTGGCAAAGTGCTTGCCACTCCACCGCCCGGCCAAACTGTAGAGGGCAAACCCCAACCCGGTGCCGAGGCCGACCATGATGCCGATCGGGTTGACCTGCCACGCTTCTGTTGAATAGGCCCTGGCCACAAACACACAGCCGATCAAACTCAGAGCCACCGCGATCAGCTTGCGCGGCGTCAGCGGCTCTTTGAGGATGGGCCGGGCCAGCAGAACCGTGAAGGCCGGCGAACTATAGGCCAGCACCGTTGCCACTGCCGCCCCATTATATTGCACACTGAACGTCCATAAACTATTGAAGATGGCCAGGCCGAAGAAGCCGTACATGACAAAAAACGGAATGTCGCGGCGTGAAATCTTGAGGGCCTGAGGTTGCAAGACGCGCAGGATGAGAAGGAGCGAGAGGGCGATGATCAGATCGCGCCAGAAGGCCAGGGTGAGCGGCTGAAGGTTGTAATGCTTGAGCAGATAGCTGATGAAGATGCCGGTGGTGGCCCAGACGGTGGTGCCGGTGAGGGCGATGAGGACGCCTTTGGTGTGAGAGGTCATAAAAGCGAGACGCGAGGCGGTTACGGCTCTACAGTTACTTCCAACATGAAGTCGCTTGCTTGTTTCCGATTCGCTAACCGTGGGCTATAAACGTAAATTGGCTTGCCACCTAATTCAGGCGTCTCAGTCAACCGTGAGGCTTTAGGGCGAACGATCACATGATCGGCTGTCACTTCCACCTCTACTTCGGCGGCTTCATGCAGATACACTCTTGGTATCAGCACGCCTTCATCGGTAACTTGAATGGGAAGAATGTTCATATCCGACTCCGAGGCCGATAATAGCACAATTCAGCTAACCCCAGAAGAGTGCCCGTCAAAGTTTTGGCTTCCGGCGATTGAAATCGCAGCAACAACTGCACAAAGCCTGCCTTCGCAGGCTAAAACCACCACAGCGGGAGTCCGCGCAGGCGGACTTTGGGCCTTTCGCGTAGCGGGCGCGGTTTATAACCGCCAGCCAGCGCGCCCAAAATCTTGACGGGCACTCACCCCAGAAAGCGCGATTGAGTTTCCAGTCTATCCGGTGTAAATTGGAACAGCCCAAGCGCCGCTCACTGACCGCCATGAATTTTCTCGAAAACTTCCGCCTTGCCCTCCGCGCGCTGGCCGCCAACAAATTGCGGTCCACCCTCACCATGCTCGGTATCATCATCGGCGTGGGGGCCGTCGTCGCCCTCATGGCCGTTGGCGCCGGGGCCACCGCCAACATCATCGCCCAAGTGCAGGGCTTCGGGACCAATCAGGTTGTGGTCTTTCCGACGCGCACCGGGCGCGGCAACGGGACCTCGGTTTCAGTGATGTATTACAGCGATTACGAAGCCTTGCGCAAGAACCTGCGCAACATCACGACCATCGCCCCGTCGTTTCAGGGTTTCGGAGCCACGGTAGCCTATAGAAAAAAGAGCATCACGCGCGGTCTGGTGGGCGCCACGCCCGAGTTCGCCCCTGCCCTAATCTATGAAATGGCCTATGGGCGTTTCATCACCTCGCGGGACAGCGCCAAAAGCGCTACGGTAGCCGTCCTCGGTTGGCAAACGGCCAAAGACTTCTTCGGCGGCCTCAACCCGCTGGGTCGCACCATCAAGATAAACGGCCGGCCGTTTGAGGTTGTCGGTGTGCTCAAGTCCAAAGGCTCGCTCGAGTTCAGCAATTCCGATGAGATCGTCATCATCCCACTTGAAACCGGATACGATAAGTTGTTCGGCTCCACTGCCACGGCGGACGGCAAACGGTTAATCGACAGCATCTCCATATCGGCGGCCAGCCCGGAGGTGGTAACTGATGTGATCCTGCAAGTGGAACGCATTTTGCGCCGCGAACACAGGCTTAAGCTCACCGATGAACTTGGCTTCAGCATCCTCAGCCAAAACGCCTTTCTCGACGCGCTCGACACGATTACGGCCACGCTGACCGCATTTTTAGGCTTCATCGCGGCCATCTCACTCCTGGTGGGCGGTATTGGCGTGATGAACATCATGCTCGTCTCGGTCACAGAACGCACGCGTGAAATCGGCCTGCGCAAAGCCGTGGGGGCCAGGCGCTTCGCTATTCTCCTGCAATTCCTCATTGAGACGATGACGCTGACGTTCATCGGCGGCTTGCTGGGCATTGGCCTCGGCTGGAGCCTGGCGGCGGCGGTCCGGGCGGCCAACCTCCTCCAAGCGGAAGTGACCCCTTTTTCCATCATCACTGCGTTTGCCGTCACGGCGTTTGTGGGGCTGTTTGCCGGGTTATACCCGGTCTGGCGCGCCTCGCGACTCGCGCCCATCGAAGCCCTGCGCTATGAGTAGCTGGTGGCCCAGACGGTGACGTCGGCGAGGGCGATTGCGCTTCCAGTGCATCTGAGGTAAATTGGATGACGTATTATCCCAATCGGTGGCTCAGCATGATGTCCAAAACCGGGTGTTATGCGGAACATTGGTCGGGTGATTGATTAGTTAGGTGCTTCCAGTTGATCCACAGAGGGCTTGCGATTTATAACAATTCGATGTATTTTCTGATTACGAAGCTGTAAATAAAAGCTGTGCATCGTGCCAAGAAGAGCGACAAGGAGAACAAGGTATGAAAGACAACGATAGTCAAGATGATCTTATCGAGGCAATTCGAGACCTGACTCGCGTATTGTTAATCCAAAATGGCGAACTCACGAGCAAGTCCGAGACGATTCGGAAACTCCACTCGCTTTCGATACCTCCAAGCCGTATTGCACTACTACTTGGCATGAAGGTCAAAGATGTGACATCAGCCTTATTGAAGGCAAAAAAGGCAAGCACAAACAGTGAGCAATCATCCTGAGCCATACACAGGCCAACCCCATGGATTCCAATAGCGAACCTAGACCGCGATCAGCAAATTCTCAACCGTCTCGCACAGATAGAACACAAGGTTGAGTCCCTTGAGCAGACCACCGCGTTTGCACTTCGAGCAGATGCAGATAGACACTTCGATTCAATACGTGAGATTTTTGGCAAGAGGAAGCGACGCGCACAGATATATCTAGCAGTGGATGGCGTTCGAGGAGTATTGGAGATCGCGGAACATCTGAGTATGAAACGCCAAAACGTTGGGCCTGACTTGAAGCACCTTGTGGAGGAGGGTTTAATCGAAATCGTCGACATGCAGGGCGGCAAAGATATTTATGCGAAGAAGCCTCTGGATCGAACTTTACGTGTCTCGAAGTTTCTGCGTGAGGAGTTTACCCTCGGCCCGAATGGCTTACCATTTGCAGAAGCAAACGTCAGGCAAACAAAAGTCACAAGAAAGGGTAAGGTCACATGATATTCTCCGTGCAACACTACCTCGAAGACTACTTCGAAAACGTGGCTTTCGTGATGTTGACCAGTACGCAGTCAAGGTAGCTAACGCCTACTCGTCTCTAAGTCAAGATTCGACTCCCGATGACCTACTGCGCTCGATACATAAAATACGCACGGTCTTTTTTCGGAATAATAACAATGTGAATCGAGCCGAGTTTGAGAGTGAGCTTATAAAGTTACTCAATCGTCATTTCAAAAAAAACACCCTCCGCGAGTTTCCAGGCGGCGTAACAATCGAAGAAAGACGCCTGAGCCAAAGCCATCGCAAGACGATTAGGCTCTTACTTGAGTCATTCTGTCACGCAGTCGAGTCCCGGGCAATAGATGTGTTTTGGCAGTCAAGGAAGAAAAATAAGCTCGCAAAAAAGCCAGAGAAGATTGGGCAAGGCCTTCTTGCAGTATTTTTAAAAGGTGTGATTCCCACCAATGCGCGTGGACTGGTCTTACGCGAGGTTGTTTCAGGTATAGGTTTCGTGGATATTGGGGTAGTTCTGTCAAACAGGCTTCACGTAGTGGAAATGAAAATCCTGTCATCCAAGTTCGTGGGAGTAAGCCAACTACAAACCTACATGCGGACTGAAGACCGAAGGGAGGGTTGGCTAGTGGTTTTCGATGCCCGCCCCGCATCACGAAGGCAACCTATTCCCGAGACAATCAAGACTGTTACTGGAGTCGTGAAAGTCCTAAGAGCCTGTTTGAAAATTCCGGCCATCCCTTGACGTATCGGGTGAAGTATCTTCGCATAGCCTTAAAATCCCCTGTTTACGTGACATAATTTGCAAAACGGTGGATGTATAGCCAGATTTTTCATCAGTGTTAGGCGGAACAAGGCGCAAACACGATTATTCAAACAGGCTCTAATTGTAGACATTAACCCTAAGACGCCTAGCTCTCAACCCGCATAACTCTTTCCCTTGTCAGGAGGTCAAAGATGCCCAAAGAAACGTCACCATCCATCCCTAATGTTAACGATAACCTAGCTGACGAACTTGCTCGCCTCTCTGATTATCTTGAGGCTATGGTCGAATCCAACAAGCGGATTGAGGACCTCCTGAGAATCCTATCTCAGCCAGTGATTGAAGCCGCAATCCCCAGTGTTTTCAAGAATAGCAAGCAGATTCGCGCCTACGAGTTATCGGATGGAGTAAACAGCACTCGGCAGATTGCAGAGATTGTTGGAGTCGACCAAAAGACTATATCAACATGGTGGCGAACCTGGGAAAAAGAGCACGGGATTGTAGAGAAGACAGGAATACGCGGTCAGTTCAGAAGGCTCTATTCTCTCGTCGACGTTGTTACTAGGTATTCAATTTCGACTCCAACTGATTCACCCGAAACTTCGACTGATGATCACATCAACTAACTGCGACTGGAGAATATAATGGCAACAAAACGCGATAATGAAGAACACGCCTTACCAAGTCTGTCCTTAGTTTTCGGATATATAGCGGTCAAAGAGTTGCAGAGACTTGAGGATAGAATTGCCGTCCTCGCACGCCTTGGATATGGCAACGCCGAAATTGCAGCAATATGCGGCACCACACCTGCTACCGTGCGCACGATTAAGTCTTCAACGAAGAAAGCAAAAAACACTCGGAGGCAAAAATGAACAACGAAGACCCAACCATTCGCCTTATGTTAGGCTACTTATGCATAGCAAGTGAAGCAGAGGCCAGTCTTGTAAGAAAAGTCGAAATCCTGCTCCGATTTGATTTTTCTGTCTCTGAAATCGCAACTATCTGCGGCCGCACGCCACAGTCAGTTAGTAACGCCCGTTTAGTATTGAAGAAATCGTCCAAGTCCAATGTCAAGCAGAAGTAGCATTCGGCGGATAATCAAGATTCCAAAGGAATACTTGGAAGCCATTGAGTTGGGAAATATATTGTTCCCCTCTCTGTTCCAATTGGAAAACGGCTTACGGCTCGCTATCAACAATCATCTGACCGTATGCTACGGCTCAGATTGGTGGGCAATCTCTCTCAAGCCACGCCTATACACAGTATTCGACTATGCTGAGTCTCAGCAATCCAAACACAGCACCATGCCCTGGATTGGCGCATCGTCGAGGGTTCCAGTCTTGCCAATTCATTTGGTTACTCTGGGACATCTTGAAGAGATAATAAAGCATTACCGGGCAGACTGTATTCCGCAACTGTTTCCAACTTTGGAGTTCTTTCTTGGGCATATGGAGGCAATCAAGAGAGTCCGCAATCTTTACTCTCATATGTTCCCTTGCATCACAAACGATGATTGCAAGCTCGCAAGGCGAGAGATAGCAACTCTGGCATCTCACATCAATTCCAAGTTGTAGAGTGAAGGACACAGTCAAGCTAAAAAGCACCCAACAACCGGAACGTGTCAAGCGTTTGAAACAACTTGGTTGGGAATATACAGTCTAACCGG
>CAYSIV010000340.1:0-6229 GCA_964431175.1 uncultured Anaerolineales bacterium | reverse complement strand
GTGGGTCAGTTGCAGCTCGGGGGAGCGGTTTTCGTAATACAGCGGCACGGCGGCCCGATCTTCCACCGACTGGGCAAAGTTGTAGATGCTGACGTAGTCGCCGAACACGGCCCGGGTGCGTTCTTCCTCTCCGGCAATGAGCGGGGTGCCGGTGAACCCGATGAAGGCGGCCCGGGGTAGCGCATTGCGCATGTTCAAGGCCATCAGGTCATACTGACTGCGGTGGGCCTCATCGGCCATCACAATAATGTCAGCCCGATCCGAGAGTTTGGGGTACGGGGCGCCGCCGGGCGTATGAAATTTTTGGATGAGGGTGAAGACGTATTGATGATCTTCGCGCAGGAGTTGTTGCAGGTGCTGACCACTGCCCGCCCGCACTTGCTTTTCGGGTTCCTTCACCATGCCCGCGTCGGCAAAGTTGGTGTAAATCTGTTTGTCCAAGTCCTCGCGGTCGGTGACAACCACGAAGGTCCAGTTGCCCGCCAGTTTACGCACGACCTTTTGCGAGAAGAAGACCATGCTGTAACTCTTGCCACTGCCCTGGGTGTGCCAGAACACGCCCAGCCGCCCCTTGTTCTGGCGGATTTGGCTCACGGCGGCCATGGCATTGTTGACCCCCAGATATTGGTGGTTCTTGGCCACCAACTTCACCAGGCCACCCCGGGCTTCTTTGTACAGGATGAAGTTCTCGACGATGTCCAACAACCGGGCCGGGTCGCACATGCCGCGAATCAGGGTCTCCAGTGAGATGACGCCTTCTTCGCCTTCAGAGTTGATCTTCTTCCACTCAGAAAAGTGATCCCACTCGGACGTGATCGAACCGACGGCGCTCTGACTGCCGTTGGCGAGAATGATGAAGGCGTTGTACCAGAACAGTTGGGGGATGGCGTTTTTGTAGTCGCGCAGGTTTTTGGTGTAAGCGTCTTTGAGTTGGCGGTGGCTGGCTTTGAGTTCGATAAAGACCAGCGGCAGGCCGTTGACGAACCCCACCAGGTCTGTCCGGCGGGTGTACATCTCGCCGGTGATCCACATCTGTGAGGCCAGGAAGAAGTCGTTGTGCTCCGGCTCCTCCCAGTCAATCACCCGCACCGTCTCCACGGTTTCGCCGCCACCCTCGGGGTCGGCGACCTTTACCCTCAGCCCGTTCTTCAGCCGGCCATACATCTCGCGGTTGGCTTGCACGGCGCTCACTAAACTGCGGTCGCGGGTCAGTTCTTCGATGGCCAGGTCAAGGGCTTCGCCCGAAGTTTCAGGGTTCAATTTCTCTAGGGCCGGTCTCAGCCGGTTGACCAGCACCACCTCATTCTTGGCCGCCCGCCCCAGGTTGGGCTTGCGGGCTGTGCCGGGGGTCGGCCCGAAGACTTCGTCGAAGCAATCGGCGGTCTCCCACTTCAGTTGGCTGAAGAGGGCGAGGGTAGCGGTTTCGAGGGCAGCTTCGGAGTCAGGGCGAGTCATCCCCTTCTGCCTCTGAAGAATCAAACCATAACTCTTTGAAACGCGATACGGAAAGAATGACAGTGTTGACCAGTTTTTGCGCCTCGCTGAAATCGCGGTCACCAGTGAGGAAGAAATCGGCGTCGGCAGCCAGGGCGCAGGCCAGAAATTTGGCGTCTTTCTGGTCACGAGGGAATTTCAGCGCAAGGGTTTCCTCAGGTTCAACACGTGTAGTCGCAGACTCTAACATCTTGTCCCAACGACTTAATATCTCCTCGGGCAGATTGAATTTGGGGCGGGCCAGCACGTCTTTGTACTCGGCCAAAATTTCTGACGAGACAACCCACTCGAAATCGGGGCGTGCGACGATAAACAAAATGACGGTTTCAGGGTCACGGTCGCGAAGCGCCGCCGACACCAATACGTTGGTGTCAACGATGACTCTCATTGACCGGCTCGGTAAGCGGCGATTTCAGCCGCAATGTCATCTTCGCTAATGGCCCGCGCCTGCGGCAGGGCTTGGGTGGTTTGGAACAGCGCCTTGAACTCGGCCAGACGTGCGGCGCGCGCGGCTTCGACTTCTTCGGCAATCAGCACCACTTCTACGCGCTGGCCGGGACGAAATGGCAAATCGATTAGCACAACCCGTTTGGGGTCTTCGATGGTGATGTAGATTTTATATGCCAACATAGCCAGATATCTCCTTTGTTACTTCTATTCTAAACCATCTGTTCGCCGTAGGCGTCCGTTGTCAACCTCCACAAGATACGCGTCATCGCGCGGCATAGACAGTCTCAAGAGTCGCAAGAATACTTTTGCGCCGGATGTAGTTCTCGCTTTGTTCCACCGCCGCTCGCTCCACCAGGTCTACCTCACGCCCGACGAGGGCCTTCAGTTCATTTTCCATGACAACCAGATCAAACAAGCTTGGTTGAGCGTCTGACTCAAATTCCACCAGCACATCCACGTCGCTGTCAGGGCGGAAGTCGTCGCGCAGAACCGAGCCGAATAACGATAGCCAGCGGATATGGTGGCGGCGGCAGAACTCGGCCAGCCTGTCGGCGGGGATTGCAATACGAGGTTGTCCCATAAGCCCTATTTTAACCTGTTCGCCGAGTTCGCGCCTTACCCCACGTTTCCTATCCGTTGCTAGCCATCGCCGCCCATTCCATCTGTGCCTCCCCGCTCACTCTCCTCAGCCTCTACCGGTCGCGCCTCCAAGACAACAACGAATTCAAGGGCGCTTCGCGAACGAATTCGTTCGCGAAGCGTCTCCCAATTCGTTGTAGTCTTGGCGAGCCTCTCACACCTCCACCTCCCCGCTCACCAGCCTCGGCAACAGTGCATATATTACCCATTACCTCATAGCCAGAGAAAATTGCGGTGGCTTCACGCCCCAGGTTCGGGCGGCGGGCAGTGCCGAGGGTTACGCCCAAGACTTCGTCGAAGCAACCGGCGGTCTCCCATTTCAGTTCGGCGTAGAGGGCGGCTTCGGAGTCGAGAGTAGCCATCAGCTTTAGCGGCAATTTTAGGAGAAAGATTAGAAAAAGTTGACTCTGGACTAGATTATCGGGTATAGTTATTACAGTTCATCTACCACGTGTAGAAGGAATAACGATGCCGTCCCCAAAGGGCGGCATCAGCTTTTATTGGCCTCATATTCCCTTTGTAGTTTCCGCTTCCGGTGTTCCCGCGTGACTGTATAGGCCGTCCACAGCACGACATAGCCTTTGCGCTCCGCCAAAATCACCAGATACTCTTGCTTTTCCAGCCACAGGCAGACACGAGTCTCGCCCTTGCGTTCGTTCTTCCACACTTTGACAACCGTTTCATTAGAATGCTCAATGATTGGCCGGGGCCAACGGATCCGCTCGCATCGGCGCATACCTGGCAGTCGATCATCCTCAACTTCCCCTTCTGAAACCAGATGCCAGAATGTGGCCTCTTTACCCTGCGACATCGGGTAACGCTTCAAAACCACTTTCTGATCCCTAAACTTAGGTTGATTATCAACAAAATCCCCTTTGAAAAAAGTGTGCAACGCGTCAACATATTTCCGCCAGTTGCCTTCGTAATCTGAAAACAACACCAGCGATGGAAGCCATGCGGGTTTCGGATTCATTCGCCTATCTCACGCGCGTGCCAACGGAACAAGTTCACCTTGTTTTCACGAAGCAGAGTCGTCCGTGTAAGGCCGTAGCCTGAGCGTTCACGCATCCGTTCAGCCAGCGCCATTTTCGCCTGACTTGACTCAAGGCCCTGATTGACATACGCGACAGCCCCGATCAACAGATCGGCCAACTGCAAGGCTTCTATTTCATGTGACCGGACTGTTTGCACCCGCTCAATGATCGTCCTGTCGAAGTCATACATATTGTTGCTCAATACGTCGTGCAACCTGGAAATTTTGACGGCGCTCCGCGTGTCCTTGATGTCGAGATAAATCCGGTAATGGTCATTCGGGCTGATGATGACCTTCAGCATGTCGAAGTACATTTTGTAGTACCAGTCATCATGCGTTTGATGATGTGCGGCGTGTTGCAGTTTCGATTTGTCCGGCACAATGAGGGCCCGAAAGTGCAGGTCGCCATTATCGAAAAAGTAGTTGACCACTTCGGCATAGAAATGGAGGCGGGCCGGTGAAACCTTCGTCCACTTGATCTCAAAATCCGGCTTCAGGCCGTGTTCGGTTTTGATTTCCCGGATGCGGGCCGAAATCTCGCGCGTCTTTTCGAGCGGGCACCACACCGCGCCAAGCACCATTGCTTTCTGCTTGTCGTTTTCAAGATGACAGCTCTCGTCGCAATAGACGTTATAGGTTTCAGTCATTCAGTTACCTCCCAAGTTGCCAGATATTAGCTCACGCCCGACGCTCACCAGCTTCGGCCACAGCAGGTCGCGCCTCCAAGACAACAACGAATTCAAGGACGCTTCGCGAACGAATTCGTTCCTTCCCCCAATTCGTTGTAGTCTTGGCGAGCCTCACACACCTCCACCTCTCCGCTCACCAACTTCGGCAACAGCGGGTCGCGTCTCCAAGACAACAACGGCTCTCCCGACTTTGCTGTGAAACCGAGGAGGCAGGCATCCCAAGATGCCGGATTGCGCCGTGAGAGCCGCATCTGGGGATGCTCCCTCCGCAATTTATCACGCCAAACCTGGGAGAGCCACAACAACGAATTCAAGGACGCTTCGCGAACGAATTCGTTCCTTCCCCCAATTCGTTGTAGTGTTGGCCAGCCTCTCACACCTCCACCTCCCCGCTCACCAACTTAGGCAACAGCCGGTCGCGGGTCTGGCGAAGGTTGGCGTTCTTTCGGCGCAGAATTGTGACCAAGCGATAAGTATTTTGAACTACATCCGCAAATTCCTGTTGGATTTCTAAGGGTGGAAGCAGCATGGGTGTCGAGCACAAAACACGCCTCGTGATACGCGGGCGTGTTGTACCTGATGCTTGTTGACCAGCAAGTGCCAGTTTCTCAGGTGTGTTCAACTGATACACACAAAACAAGTCGATCATCTTGGATAGGTCGGTTTTGATTATCGCTACGTCAACCGCAGTTATCATTTTCCATGGCATTTCAGTTACTAGCCATGCACGCCCAATCGGGTCAGGCATCCGCGCAACTAAAATTTGTCCGGGGGCAATCTCGTGGCACCTAAGACGCTCAAAGGTGTCTTGGCTAACATATCTATAGTTACCCGTTTCAATGAATTCGCCCAGCCCAATATTTGAAACCTGTAACAACCGGTAATCAGATCCGCCTTGGTCTTTTGTTTCTATCCAGTCGCCATCTATCACATACTCGCACGCGTCGACCAACTCCGATATCTCCCATCCCTCCGGCACGCCGCCCTTCATCTTCACCCCCTCATGCCCCGGAAACCTGAAGTTCACAAACCACTCGCGGTAAATCAACTGCGCCATCTCTTCCAGGATTTTGATGCGGCGGGTGTTTTTCTCAATCAGGTCGTCGTAGGCGGAGAGGATTGAGGCGATGCGGCGCTGGGTGGGAAGTGGGGGAAGAGGAATCTCAAAATTCTCAATGGTCTCTTTCGTTAGTGCTTCGCGCGTCGCGCCACCTTGAGCCAGTGTGAGCAAATGCTTTTTGTATGTTGGACTATTTATACAGTAAAGAACGTAGTGAGGATTAGCAACTGCGGGATTGACTCGAACAAGGGCTACATGCTGATTGACCCTTGCAGGTAGAACTCTGGCCGGAACCATACAGCATCGTGCAACTGAGGCGCCTGTGATATTCAGGAGAATATCTTTTTCTCGTACTTCAACGTTGGCCAGTTCTCCAGCTTGGTCATCATCTATAAACGCGAGGCCGTCATATTCAAAATGAAAGTCGTAGACATTCAGACTGCGGATTAGAGTTGTGCCGCTGTCCTTGTACGACTCTTTGCCGCCTCGTGGTGTGGCTCCGCTTCCTATTTTTGTGGTAACTGTGCGTAGCCTTGCCAAAGGCAGATTGCTCACATGTTTCATATAGTTTCTTCCAATAACTTCACCACGTTCTCTCCAATCCGCTCTTCCAACTCGCGCGCCTCGGCGTTTCGGTCAACGAATATCAAACGAATAAACGAATTGCGCGCGAGTGATCATTCGTTTACGCGAAGCAGTTCCGCGAAGCATTCGTTGACCGACATCTCTCTCCCGCGCCTCACTTCAGCCTCTTCAGCGCCTTGTTCACCGCCTCAAGGTCAAACGCCTTCGGGTCAAATTCGTCGCCTACCCATTCCAGGTATTCGTCGTGCTCCGGGTGTTCCGGGTCTTTGATGGCCTGCA
>CAYSIV010000339.1:0-6309 GCA_964431175.1 uncultured Anaerolineales bacterium | reverse complement strand
CTGGGATGGTCGTGGTCCAGCGCCTAGCCCTGCCCCGAATTATTGAGAAGATACCCGCCATGCCTCTCTCGGTTGCGATACTCTTTCACTTCAATCAACATCTCAGTGAATACGCCGGCCTTGGCAGCCGCGTTTGTTATCGCGGACTGTTGAACGTTTTGCGCGCTCACCCCTCACTCAAGTTCAACATCCATATTTCGGGGACATTGATTGACGCTCTCAAATGGCTTGACCCTGAACCCCTCCACTTGATTGGCGGTGGTTTGGCCGCCGGTCAGTTTGAACTGCTTGGCTCTACTTACGCCCAGAATGTGTTATACGCCAGCGACGACTGGGACAATGCCCAGCAGATTGCGCTACACAAAGCAACGCTCAAGGATACTTTCGAGGTCGTGCCGACTACATTCTGGAACGTGGAGCGATGCTGGCGGCAGTCGCTGGCGCCCGTCATTGCCGACGGCGGCTACCGTTGCACGCTCATTGAAGATCACATCTTGCGGGAGGCCGGGGCCGCCGACTCGTTTGTGTTTACCACTCGCGCCGACTCCAAAGTGTTGACGATCATCACTGACGACGAAACCTTCAAGCACAAGTTCAACCTGGGCGCATGGTTCGGGCGGAACGATCAGGCGCTTGGCTACCTGCGCCGGCTGGCGGCTAAACCTGAGTCGGAAGCGAGGTGTGTCGCCTATGCCGAAGATGCCGAGGCGATGGGCTTGTGGGGCTGGGAGGCCGGCCTGTCTCCAAATCAAACCTGGGCCCATCTGGACCGATTGTTGACCGCCCTCGAAGCGGAGCCTGATGTCAAGCTCATCAAACTCTCCGAAGCGCCAGCCCCAAAAGCCGACCTCACCCCGATTCCAGATGGCAGTGCGGCCTGGATGGATGCCTCGCTGACGCGAAAAGGCGCGCCGTATCACGAAGACGGCTATGCCGATTGGTTCGACTTCAACCGCCGTTCGCCCAAGCTGGCTCACTTTCGGCAAACCCATTCGATCATCCGCGCCAAGCTTCAGGCGTTGAGCGACGCAACACCGGCCTCGCAAGCGTTGCGTCAGGCAGCCCTGCGCGCATTTTGCGTGCATCAGTATGAATTCGGTTGCATCGGCGTCGGCGGGCTGAATGATCGCGGCTGGGAGAATGTGCGAACGGCGGTGGCGATTGCCGTGGCGGCCAGGCTGGCCGAGTCGCCCACCGAAAATGTGCTGATTGACGATTGCAACGGCGACGGCTCCGATGAGGTGTTGGTGAGCGATGGCCGCCAGTTGATCATCACTTCGGCTTACGGCGGGCGGCTTTTGTATTGGTTCGACTTGACCACCGGCCAACAGTTTGCGGGCAATCAACTGCCGGTGATTCAGGCCGCCTACGAGGGCGACGGGCACTACCCGGTAGTTCAGCCGTGGCAAAAGCGTTGGTTGCCGGTCTCATTTGCGCCGCAGGATGCAGTGGAGCATCTTGAAGAAATGCCACCGACGCGGCTGGGCCGCTTTCTGCCAGACTGGGTGTGGAACGGGGAACCGACTCCCCTGCCGATGGCGGTTTACCCGACGCAAGAGGGCGAGGCCTTTCGACTGCTTTCCGGTCAGACACGCGTCTTTTCGGATCATGTGCTCATTGATTCCAGCGATCACGAAGAGCCGCCGCACGAGTGGTTGGACTCGCGGTTGGAGAAGAACGGGGTGACGTTCATCCGTTATCTATCGGACGAGTTGACGCTTGAAAAATCCTTACGTTTTGCTCATGGCAAAGTGATGGCCGCCTACACGGTGCGCAACCACGACACGCGTGAGCGTATCGTTCGATTGCGGGTGACGAACGAGCTTTGCCCCGATTACGCCGAAGTGATCCGTGGCGGGCGCGAGGCGCTGGCCTTCGTAGACGGCGAAATGCCCGGGGTGGCCAACACGCGCACCGGCACGACCCTCCTCTTCAACTCGTCGCGGGCGTGGCAGGACCTTGAACAGCGCCAAGACTTCTGCGCGCTGACCATCGGCCTGACCTACGACCTCAAGCTTTCGCCGCGCTCGGAGCAGAAGTTTGAATTGAAGCTGGGCAGAAAGAATTAACCGCGAAGTTGTGAAGACACAAAGCTACTCGGAGTTTGCTTTGTAATTCTGGCTCTACCGGGTTTAACGGGAAACTGCCTTCTCTACCACGAATTACACGAATTTCACGAAGGGATTAAGCCAAATTCGTGTCATTCGTGAAATTCGTGGTTAATTTCCCCGCCAAAGCAGGGAGAGCCGTAATTCTTAGAGTCCTGACGCCTGCGTGGCGAATTGAGAGATCAGATGACGGTTCCCGATTGGGTGCAAGACGCAATCTTCTATCAAATTTTTCCGGATCGGTTTGCCAATGGCGATCCGACGAATGATCCCTTCAACGTTCAACCGTGGGGATCACTGCCTCAATTACGCGGCTTTCAAGGCGGCGATCTTGAAGGAGTGATCCAGAAACTCGATTACCTTCACGACTTCGGCATCAACGCCATCTACTTCACTCCGATCTTTCAGGCGGCATCGAACCACCGCTACGACGCCTACGACTATTTAAAAATTGATCCCAAACTAGGCGACCTGGCTACCTTCAAGCGTTTACTCAAGCTCGCGCACGGACTGGGCATTCGGGTGTTGGTAGATGGCGTGTTCAACCACTGCGGGCGCGGTTTCTTCGCTTTTCAAGACGTTCTGGAGAACGAGGCCGACTCGCCCTACTTGAAGTGGTTCCACATCAAAGGCTTTCCGCTCAATGCCTTTGGCGATCAGCCGCCGCCCAACTACGAATGCTGGTGGCAATTCAAAAGCCTGCCCAAGTTCAACACCGGCGAGCCGGCCGTGCGAAAGTATTTGCTTGAGGCGGCTCGCTACTGGATCGAGCAAGGCGCAGACGGCTGGCGGTTGGATGTGCCGAACGAGATCGATGATGACGAGTTCTGGGCCGAGTTCCGCTCGGTGGTGAAATCGCTCAACCCCCACGCTTATACTCTGGGCGAAATCTGGGACGTGAACCCGCGCTGGGTGGGGCCGCGCAGTTTCGACGGGCTGATGAATTACCCTTTCCGCACGGCGGTCATTGACTTCTTTGGCAAGAACAGCATCAATGCCTCTCAGTTTGGCAACACGGTGGAACATCTGCTCACGGTTTACCCTCACGAGCATATTTATGCACAGTTCAACCCGCTCGGCTCACACGACACCGAGCGAACGCTAATGATGTGCGGCGGCGACCTGGCTCGCATGAAGCTGGCCCTGCTCTTCCAGTTTACGTATGTGGGCGCGCCCTCAATTTATTATGGCGACGAAATTGGTCTGACCGGCGGCAAAGACCCGGACTGCCGCCGGGCCTTCATCTGGGACGAGGGGACGTGGAACACTGACCTGCATAGTTTTGTGAAATCGCTGGTGGCGATCCGCAAAGCGCACCCGGCTCTGAGGCGTGGCGAGTATCGCCAGCTTTACCACCACGACCGGGATGGGTTGTACGCCTTCCTGCGCAAGCACGATCAGCACGAGCGCGATGTGCTGATGGTGGTGCTCAATAACTCGGACGCTGCAGTTCTGCGCAACATTCCAGCCACGCATTCTGGCTGGCAAAACGGGATGTGGGCGCGGGATTTGTTGAGCGGCAAGAAATTTGTGGTCGAGAATCACTTTATCACCAATCTTCGGTTGCCGCCCAGAACAGGGATGATTTTAGCGACACAGTGAAGTTGGTAGAGCTTGTCTTATCCTTCAGAAAGAGGGTCATGTTGAAACGCCAACCGTAAAACGACAATCGACTGGTGTGAAAGACGTTTGACGTTTGACGCCTAACATCTCTAAAAACTATGAAAACACGCGCGGTTATTCTAGCTGGCGGCGAAGGCTCACGTCTGGGGGTGCTCACCCAAAAGCGCAGTAAACCCTCAGTGCCGTTTGCGGGCAAGTATCGCATTATAGATTTCGTCTTGAGCAACTGTGTCAACTCCGGGCTATTTGATGTGATGTTGTTGACACAGTATCGCCCACACTCGCTGGTGGAGCATATTGGGGCGGGTCATCCGTGGGACCTCGATCGGTCGTTCACCGGCGGTGTTCGTTTTTATCAGCCGTATAAAGCTCGTTTCGACGCTGATTGGTACAGCGGCACCGCCGACGCCGTGCAACAGAACTTTTTGTTTGTAAAAAACAGCAACCCGGATAATGTGCTGATCCTGTCCAGCGATCATATTTATCAGATGGATTATGAGCCCCTGTTGGCCTTCCACGCTGACAAGAACGCCGACTTAACCATGGCCACCCTGCGCGTCTCGCTGGAAGATGCCTCACGCTTCGGCATTCTGGCCGCCGACGACGACTATCGGGTCCACGCCTTTGTGGAAAAGCCCAAGGAGCCGCCGGGCACTTTGGCTTCGATGGGCATTTACGTCTTCAGCCTTCGGGCGCTGGACAAATACTTGCTCGAAGACTCCAAACGCAAGGATTCGGCGCACGACTTTGGCAAGGACATCATCCCGCGGATGATCAAAGACGGCTTGCGGATATTTGCCTATCCTTACAGCGGTTACTGGGTGGATGTGGGGACGATTGACTCCTACTGGCTGGCCCATATGGACTTGCTTCAACACCCGCCGAAGTTGAACCTGAATGACCGCTCGTGGATCGTCCATACCCGATCGGAAGAGCGGCCGCCGGTGTTGATCCAGAAGGGCGCGGTGGTCAAAGACAGCCTGATCACCGACGGCTCGATCATTGCCTCCGGCGCGCGCGTGGAGCGCAGTGTGCTCTCGCCGGGCGTGTATATTGGCCCGAACGCCGTGGTGCGCGATTCTATTATTTTCACCGACTCGTACATTGAAGCCGGCGCGAAGGTGGAGCGGGCCATTATCGACAAGAAAGTGTCCATTGGTCACAACTGTCGTATAGGCCAACTCGATCCCAAAGCAACCGATTTCGGTATCACCACCATTGGCAAAAGCGCCCAGATTCCCAACGGAGTCAAAATCGGGCGAGGGGCCGTTATCGGCACCGATGTTGGACCACAGTATTTCACACGCAAGGTTGTGGGCAAAGGTAAGATCATCGAACGCAAGGGATAACTAGCATGTCCTTCTCTCGCGCCTCTGGCATTCTCTTACACCCTACCTCTTTCCCCGGTCGTTTTGGCATTGGCGACCTGGGCGTCGAATCGTATCGCTGGGTTGATTTTCTGGCGGGGGCCGGGCAAAAGCTCTGGCAAATTTTGCCGCTCGGCCCAACCAGCTTTGGCGACTCACCTTATCAATGCTTCTCGGCCTTTGCCGGCAACCCGTACCTCATCGGCCCGGAGAAGCTTGTCGCCGACGGGCTGTTGAGCGAAAGCGATCTCAATGCAACTCCCAAGTTCCCGGTCCACACGGTGGACTACGGCCCGGTGATTGAGTTCAAACTCAAACTGCTGGATACGGTTTATCAGAATTTCAAAGCTGACGGCGGCCGCAAACTGCGAACCGAGTTTGAGGTCTTTTGCCAGGCGCAGGCCGTCTGGCTCGACGACTTTGCCCTGTTTATGGCGTTGAAGGAATCGCACAACGGCGCGGTGTGGAGCACTTGGGAGCCGGACTTGGTCTCCCGCCAGCCACCGGCGTTGGCGATGGTCCGTGAGAAATTAGCCGAGGCCGTCGAGTCGCAACGCTTGCGCCAGTTCCTTTTCTTTCGGCAGTGGCTGGCGGTGAAGACGTATGCCAACCAGGCCGGGATCAAAATTGTCGGCGACATTCCGATCTTTGTCGCCTATGACAGCGCCGACGTGTGGGCGCACCCCGAATTGTTTTATCTCGACGACACGGGCCAGAGCACCGTTGTCGCCGGCGTGCCGCCGGACTACTTCAGCGTCACCGGCCAGTTGTGGGGCAACCCGCTTTATCGTTGGGATGTGCTGAGTCAGACAAGCTGCGCCTGGTGGATTGAACGCTTTCGGGCGACGTTGACGTTTGTGGATATAGTGCGACTCGATCACTTCCGGGGCTTTGAGGCTTATTGGGAAATTCCGTCGGGGATGCCGACGGCAGAGGTGGGTCGCTGGGTCAAAGGCCCCGGCGCCGACTTCTTCACCGCCGTCAAAGCCGCCTTAGGTGATTTGCCCATCATTGCCGAAGACCTGGGGGTGGTGACGCCGGAGATGTTGGCCTTGCGCGATCAGTTCAACTTGCCCGGGATGAAGGTTCTGCAATTCGCCTTCTCGGCAGACGCAACCGACCCGTTCTTGCCACGCAACTTTTCACGTAATTGTGTCGTCTACAGCGGCACGCACGACAACGACACCACGCGCGGCTGGTACGAAAAATCG
>CAYSIV010000338.1:1253-6330 GCA_964431175.1 uncultured Anaerolineales bacterium | reverse complement strand
TCCGCCGCGAGCGTTGGCGTTGGCAAAAACGCAGTTTGTGACCGCGCCGAGTATAGCGCGTTTATCGTCTTAATCGCTGATGAGGGCAAGCCTCAGTCTTCATCCTCTCCCCCATTCCGTCTCGTCAAAACATCTTCGGTCCTGGCAATTCCAACAGAAAGCCATGCGCCGGGTCGGTGTACTGCCTCAACGATGAGGCCGACACCCTCCAGCGCCAGCCATCTTTGTAGCCGCTCCCAAAAAGTGACGGGATTCTCACCAGTTCGCTCCACAAACAAAGGCCGCCAGTCTCATAGTCACGCCCGCAAAAGTGAACAGTGGCCCCGGCCAGGGCGGTCGGGGTCGGGGTAGCTGATGGGCTATACGTTTGTTAATAGTAAGTAGCCGCTGATTGAGTTGCACACTTCAATAGTCGGGCAATTTTACTACACCCGGCTTCGTTAGTTGCCGCTCGCCATTCGTTCACTCGTTTGCGCCGGCTCAGGCCCGATCGGCCATTCTCACTAAGTCTTACTAACTCTATCTGTTGGGCGCCCTTATTCGCTTTAGAATGGAAAAAGTGAATTCTCCTCCCTTACTGCTTATCCAAAGGATCGATCCAGGCAATGAACATGGACAAGATGAAGGCCCAAGTGGCGAGTTATCAGGTTCGTTATACTTTATATGGGATACTCTTCGGTCTCTGCTTGCTCATTGCCGCGACCGTGATGGATTTCGTAGCGGAGGGGATACCGCTCACCGTTGCAGCGGCTTTACAGTCGCAACTGACCGAACCTTCACATTGGGTGATTGATATCATGCCCTTCCTTCTGGGGATAATCGCTGGCCTGCTGGGCAAACGCCAGGATCAAATCCACCGGATGACCCTGGCACTTGAGCAGAAAGTGGTCGAGCGCACTGCCGGACTCAAACGGGCCGAAGCCCGCTTGGAAAGCGTTGTCCAAAACGCGCCCGATGCGATCATTTCCGTGGATGAAGACCTGCGCATCCTCATGTTCAACCAGGCCGCGGAGGCCATGTTCGGCTGTCCGGCGGCTGAAGCCATTGGGCAGAGCGTCAATCGGCTGATCCCGGAGCGGTTTCGCGAAACCCACACCCATCTCGTCGACGCCTTTGCTCGCTCCGCCAATCGCCCCCACCTCATGAATACCGAGCGCGAGGTGCTCGCCCGCCGCTGGAATGGGGAGGAATTCCCGATTGAAGCCTCGATCTCGAAAGTGGAGACGGAGAACGGCTGCCTTCTAACGGTGATGTTGCGCGACATCACCGAGCGCAAACAGGCGGAACAGCAACTCCGCCTGCGGACTAAGGCGCTGGAAGCGGCGGCAAATGGAATCGTCCTCACCGACCGCGAGGGCACGATCCTGTGGGTCAACCCGGCATTTACAACCCTGACCGGCTACACCCTCGAAGAGGCCAGAGGCCAGAACCCGCGCGTGCTCAAATCCGGCGCCCAGGACCTGCAATACTATCAGAGCTTGTGGCAAAGCGTTCTGGGCGGGCAGGTCTGGCGCGGGGAACTCATTAATCGGCGTAAAGATGGCAGTTTGTACACGGAAGAGATGACCATCACCCCGGTGCGCGCCGCCGGCGAAGGAGTCACCCACTTCATTGCTATCAAGCAGGACATCACCGAGCGCAAGCGCACCGAGGCGATCCTGCAACAACGCTTTGAACAACTCCAGGCAATTTACCAGATGGCCGAGGCGGTGAGCCGGGCGAGCGAGATAGAAGCCATTTATGACGAGGCCCTGACCAGCCTCACGAGTGCTTTGAAGGCAGATCGGGCTTCCATTCTGCTGTTCGACCCGGATGGCGTCATGCGATTCAAAGCCTGGCGCGGCCTCTCCGACCGCTATCGGACAGCGGTCGAAGGCCATTCGCCCTGGCCGCCGGAGGCTCAGAACCCCAAACCGATTTTCATTGCTAATGCCAGTGAGGACGCGAGCCTCGCGCCGTGGCGGGAGGCGATCCTCGCCGAGGGCATTCAAGCTATGGGGTTCATTCCCCTGACCTCGCAAGGGCGGTTGCTGGGCAAGTTCATGATCTATTACGATATGCCGCATCAGTTCAACGACGAGGACCAGCATTTAGCCCAGACCATCGCCAGCCACATCGCCTTCGCCATCGAGCGCCAACGGGCGGCCACGGCCCTACGCGACTCGGAAGGGCGTTACCGTGACGTGTTCGACAACGTCTCCGACATCCTGCTGATCCATGATATGGAGGGCCGCTTCGTCAGTGTCAACGCCGCCATCACCCGCTTGTTGGGTTACACTCCCGACGAAATGATGGGCCGATCCATCCGCGACTTTATGGTGCCGCGCTACCAGGTCCGCTTTGGGGCGTACGTAGGTCTGTTGCAAGAAAAGCGCCACGCCCAGGGACTGATGTCTGTTTATGCCAAAGACGGCAGTGTGCATGTTCTGGAATACAGGAATTCGGTCTACGTCGTGGACGGCCAGCCGCGATACGTGCGCGGCTCGGCGCGCGACATCACCCGGCAGTTGCAGGCCGAGGCCGAGATCCGGCAACGGAAGCAATACTTTGAGGCGCTGGTGCTTAATAGCCCGGTGGCCATTGCCACCCTCGACCAGCACGATAAAGTCACCGCCTGCAACCCGGCCTTCGAGGCGCTGTTCGGCTACACCGCCGCCGAAGCGATCGGTCAGGATATTGATGATATGGTTGTCCCCGGCAATGTGCGCGTTGAAGCCAAGAACTACACCCAACGCGTCCTGGTCGGCGAGACGGTGCATGGCTTCAGCCAGCGCCGCCGCAAAGACGGCTCACTGGTGGAGGTGGAAGTCTTCGGCGTGCCGGTCATTGTGGGCGGCGAGCAATTGGGCGTGCTCGCCCTCTATCACGACATCAGCGAACTCGTCCGCGCCCAGCGCCAGGCCGAAGAAGCCGACCGCGCCAAAAGCGAATTCCTGGCCAACATGAGCCACGAAATTCGCACGCCCATGAACGGCGTGATCGGGATGCTGGAACTTTTGCTGGACACCGACCTCGTTCGCGAACAGCGCGATTTTGCAAAAACCGCCGCCGACAGCGCCCAGGCTCTGCTCACCCTGCTCAACGACATCCTCGATTTCTCCAAGATCGAGGCCGGGAAATTGGATCTGGAGACCATTGACTTCAACCTGCGCTCTACAGTCGAAGGCGTGGCCGACACCATGGCCCAGCGCGCCGGCGACAAGGGGCTGGAGATGGCCTGCTTCATCCATTACAACCTCCCTGTATTCCTGCGCGGCGACCCCGGGCGTTTGCGGCAGGTGCTGGTCAACCTCACCGGCAATGCCATTAAGTTCACCCGGCATGGCGAAGTTGTCATCCACGCCGAGAGCGACTCCGAAACCGCTACCCACGTCACTGTGCGCTTCTCGGTGACGGATACCGGCATTGGCATCCCGCCCGAACGACAGGAGGCAGTCTTTGACCGCTTTGTTCAGGCCGACGGTTCCACCACGCGCAAATACGGCGGCACCGGACTGGGGCTGGCTATTTCCAAACAACTGGTCGAAATGATGGGCGGCCACATTGGGGCGATCAGCACTGCCGGGCGCGGCAGTACCTTCTGGTTCACCGCCGTGTTTGAGAAACAACTCGACCCGCCCGCCGGATTGCCTGCTCCATCCACCGACCTGCGCGATGTGCATGTGCTGGGCGTGGACGACAATTCCACCAACCGTTTCATCTTAACCCGGATGCTGGAAAACTTCGGCTGCCGCGCCGTCATTGCCTCCAGCGGCCCCGAGGCATTGCAATTCATGCAGGCCGCCGTGGGCCACGGCGATCCATTCCGGCTGGTTCTGTTGGATATGCAGATGCCGGAGATGGACGGTGAGCAGGTAGCTCAGGCGATCAAGAGCGATCCCGCACTGGCAAATACAACGCTGGTCATGCTCACTTCAATGGGACATCGGGGTGATGGGGCGCGTCTGCAAACCCTGGGCTGTGCCGCTTACCTGTTGAAACCCATCAAACAAAAACAGCTTTTTGATGCGATGGTGATGGTGCTTTCTCAAAATCAGGCCCTTGCTCCGCGGGCGAAGACCTCACCCCTGGTGACGCGCCACACCCTGGCCGAACAAAAAACGGACGGCCGCAAAATCCTTCTGGCTGAGGATCACGCCGTAAACCGCAAACTGGCGTTGCTGATACTCGAACGGGCGGGCCACCGCGTCGAGGCCGTGGAGAACGGACGGTTGGCGGTCGAGGCCGTTCAACGTAACCATTACGACGTTATTTTGATGGATGTCCAGATGCCGGAAATGGACGGTTTCGAGGCCACGCGGCTGATCCGCGAACACGAAGGGACTGGACGACACACGCCCATTATCGCCATGACGGCTCATGCCATGCAAGGTGACCGCCAGCGCTGTCTGCAAGCAGGCATGGACGACTATGTCTCCAAGCCCATTCAGCCTCAAGACCTATTCGCGGTGCTTAAGCACTGGACTTCGGCCCCTGCCGCTGAGCCTGCGCCCGCGCCGCCTCAACCCGCCGGGGAAAACGGCGACACGCCGCTCAACCTGGAAACCGCCCTGCCGCGCTTTGGCGACGACCGGGAACTGTTCCTGGAGGTGCTCACCGAATTTGTGCAACGCCTGCCGGACGACCTGGAGCGTCTGACTGCCGCTATGCAAAGCCGCGACGCTTCCCAGCTCTCGCAGGAGGCCCATCGTCTAAGAGGCGCGGCCGCTACCCTCAGCGCCGAGCGCCTTTGCACTATGGCCCAGCAGTTGGAAATGCAAAGCCGCGAGGGAGATCTGTCGCAGGCCCCGGGCTTCGTTGCCGCCGCTCAGGCTGAAGTTCCGCGCCTGCAAGCGTTTCTAGCCCAATTCGCGCAGAGCTGATCTTGAATTTGCCTTCCGGCTGAGCAAAAGCCAGCACCAATCCGCTCCGCCGGTCGCGCCCAGCGCCCCTGGCAACGAGTCAGCAAGCGCCTTGCGCCGTTGGCGACCGGAGTGCGCAAATGACGGTTTAGAGAAAGTAGGCTCTCCCAAGTTTAGCGTGATAAATTGCGGAGAGAGCATCCCCAGAGCTTGTCCTGAGCTTGTCCTGGCTTGTC
>CAYSIV010000338.1:0-1153 GCA_964431175.1 uncultured Anaerolineales bacterium | reverse complement strand
CTGAGCTTGTCCTGAGCTTGTCCTGAGCTTGTCCTGAGCTTGTCCTGAGCTTGTCCTGAGCTTGTCGAAGGATGCGGCTCTCACGGCGCAATCCGGCATCTAGGGATGCCTGCCTCCTCGGTTTCACAACAAAGTCGAGAGAGCCGTTTTTCTTTGAGGCTTAGAGCGAATTCCTAACGGATTGATGGATTTCGCCACAGTTCGCGAAGCGTGCGGCGGGCGGCAGTGCAACTGCCGCCCAATCCCATCAATCCAAAAGGAAACCGCTGTAGAGCCTTTGTGACTTTGTGTTACAAGCCTGGCTCCCAGAACCGCTCCGACAAATATTTGAACCCCGCATCCGGAAACACGGTGACGACGACGCCTTCGGTGAGGGTTCGCGCCACTTTAATGGCGGCCACGGCCGCCGCGCCCGCCGAGATACCCACAAACAACCCTTCCTCTCGCGCCAGCCGGAGCGTCATGCGCTGGGCTTCTTCAGTATTCACGGCCACGTTTATATCGGCCAGACTTTCGTCGTAGATGCCAGGCTTGATAGCGGTCTCCATATGCTTGAGTCCCTCCAGGCCATGAAATGGCGCATCGGGTTGCATGGCCACAAGTTGAATAGCCGGATTATGTTCTTTGAGCCGCCGCCCGGCGCCGACAAAAGTGCCGCTGGTGCCCAGCCCGGCCACGAAGTGTGTCACTTCATTGTTCGTCTGGGCAATAATTTCCGGCCCGGTGCCGGAGTAGTGCGCTTGCCAGTTAGCCGGGTTGTTGTACTGATTGGCATAATAGTAACGATCGGGTTGCTCCGCCGCTAGCCGCCGCGCTTCGAGGATCGCGCCGTCCGCGCCTTCGAGCGGGTCGGTGAGAATGATTTCGGCGCCGAGGGCCGAAAGGATGGCGAGCCGCTCCGGGCTGGCGTTGCCGGGCACAGCCAGCGTCACCCCGAGGCCACGTGCCGCGCCGAAGGTGGCGTAGGCAATGCCCATGTTGCCCGAAGTTGAGTCCAGCAGACGTTGGCCTTTGGCCGGATTGAGCTTGCCGGTCTCGACCGCGTCGCAGAGAATGTTTTGCGCCGGGCGGTCTTTGATTGAGCCGCTGGGATTGAACCATTCGGCTTTGGCTAACACTTGAACAGTTGGCGGCAAGTCAGCCGCCACCCGGT
>CAYSIV010000337.1:0-6345 GCA_964431175.1 uncultured Anaerolineales bacterium | reverse complement strand
GGCTCCAGGCGCGGTTCGAGTTTGAGAACATAGGCGATGTAAAAATAGAAACCGCACGCGCCGTAAGCTTCGAGGCGGCTCGCACTCCAACTCTGACTGGCCGGGAAGCGGGCGGCAATAACCGAAGAGAGATCGGGTAGTTCACCTTCGTGCGGGCCGGCGGCTTCGGCCTCCAGGCGGGCCTTGAGGGCGGCGACTCCGGTTTGGATAGCGGCCGGATCGTAACCATGCTCAACCCATTCCACGCTGGAGGCAATTTGTTCAGGAGGCAACTGATCGTCGGGACGGACGATGATCGGTTCCGGTTCGCCGAGTAGTTGATGGACTTGCCGCCAGTAGGCTGAGGCTTCCCACGGCTGGCCGTCATCGGCCAGGTAGGGGCGGCAGAGGAGAAGTTGCTCGCGGGCGCGGGTGACGGTTTCGTAGAAGATCGTCACTTCGTCGCCGCGCAAGCGCGAGTCGATTGGCAGGCCGCGCTCGCGCAACGCGGCCCGATCCGATTCGCGCAGGAGCGGCATCTCACGTTCGGCTTGCGGGAACTCGCCTTCGGCCAGGCCAAGCAGGGCGACGGCGCGGAAGGAGAGGCCGCGAGCGTCGAGGGCAGAAGAGACGAAGACCCCCACCCCCGACCCACCTGCCCCCGTCAGGGGGTCCCCCGCCGCGAATTGCACCGACAGGGGAGGGGAGTAGGTGGCGGTTTCGACGGCTTCGTGGAGAGCGGTCAGGAAGGAGGGGTAGTCCCACTCATTGTGCGATTCTCGAATGAGGGACTCAGTCAGCACGAGGACGCGCAATACTTCTTTGAAGGCGCGGAGGGCAGCCACATCGCGGTCGGCAGTGTCACGTTCGAGCAACGCACGGGCAAAGAGGTTGAGGCCACCATCAGGCGACCCGAAGCCGTCGATCAGGTCTTCGATGAAAGCGATGTAGTCACGCAGGGTTGCGCGGAGAGGCGCCGCCATACGAGACACAAATGCTTCAAATGCGGCGCGGGCGGCGGCGAGGGAGTCGCGTGTGGGACGCGGCCCGATTGCTTCCGGTTCGTCGTCGGGCAATTCGGCAATGGCAGCCGTCAATTGATTGAATGCCTCGCGCCACTGATCCAACCCGCCGGTCACGCGGCCCAGGCGCGCGACCGAATCGAGTGTGGCGATGTGCGCGGGGTCGAGGCCGATAGTTGACCAATCGAAATACAGGCTACGGAGTGCGGCAAGTACGGAACGCGGGCGCCAGGCCTGAGGCTCGATGGGGAGCGCCAGGAGGGCAAGTAGTGAAGCGATGGCGGGGTTTTCGGCCAGTGGCGTTCCGCCGACGATCCGCAGAGGCAAGCCGAACTCGCGCGCGGTCTCTGCCAGGAAGGAGCGATACGGATCGAGGGAACGGGCGACAATGGCCACATCAGCCAGGGCGTAGTTGTCGGCGACGACGCGTTGCTTGATCCAGCGCAGGGCGGCGCGGGCTTCGACAGCGCGGGTTTGGGCTTGGAGGAAGGTGATTTGAGGTTGGAGGTTGGAGGTTAGAAGTTGGATGTTGGAAGTTGGAGGCTCGAACAGTTGAGATTCGAGGTAAGTGAGTTGGGTGGTCGGTGCGTGATCAGCGAGAGGTGAGATTTCAGGCGCGAGGGCGGCGAGTTGTTTCTCGGCGCGGTGGAAGCGGCGGTGGGCGAGGCGGTTGCGCTGGGGGTCGCCGGTGAGGGTGAGAACAGTTTCACGCGCGCGCGGGGCAAGATAGTTGAGTACGGCGAGTTGAGTCGGGTTGAATTCGTCGAAGCCGTCTACGATCAGCAATCGCAAATCGCTGCCGAGGCCGGGATTCTTTTCGAGGGCCAGGGCGGCCAGCCAGCCCAGGCCTTCGGGGTCGGCCCAGTTTTTTTCTTGAAGCCAGTGCTGATAGGCGGAATAAATCGTGGCCAGTTCTTCCAGGCGCGGGCCGAGTCCGCGCGAGGCCTTTGCAAAATCTTCGGGCAGAATGCGCGCCCGTTTGAGTTCTTCGAAGACCTCGCGGAGTGCGGCGGCAAAGCCGGGCTTATCGCGGAGGGGAGTGAAATAGTTGAGCGCGCCGCGCGTTATGAGATCGACGGCGAGGGCGCGGATGAGGCGGCTCTGCGCGGGGCCGTCGAGTTGGGGGAGCGGCTGACCGGCGCGGGCCAGGAGTTCGGCATAGAGGCGGTAGAAGGTGAAAAGGGAAACACCCAGCGCGCCGCCCTGTGTGGCGAGTCGATTCTGAAACGTTGCCACTTGAAGGCTATTGGGCAGGACAACAGCGATGGGCGAAAGCGGATCGCTGGCGCGCACCGCGCGGATGCGCTCGATGACGCGCGCGGTTTTGCCGTGGGCGGCGGGGGCAAGGAGGAGGGAGATGGACAAAGGGCTTATTCTAGTTGCGTATTCTTTGGGGGCAAAACCAAGCGCCGGAGCTGTTCTCGAACCTCGCCAGCGATATGCTCTCCTTGTTGTTCTGTGAGCAGCTTACTGATAGCATCCTCAATAGCAGTTTCTTCGACCGGGTTGTATGGTGCCTCTCGCATAATTTGAAAGCGGAGTTTGGATTTGGTTTTTGTAGGATGGTAGGATACGATCAACCCTATTCTCAACTGATCAGCCATTTGCCAATGCTCATCTTCTTTCAGGCTTTCTATCAACTCATCGAGGTCATTGCCGCGATAGTCGGGGGCAAAAAAGCACAAATAGGCCATGTTGCTGAAACTAAGGCATGATGCTGCCTGCTGAAGGTAATCAATCCGGATACCGTCGCGCTTGACCTCTACTGCTGTTGTTTTCAGACTAACACCAACGTGGAAATTCAGATGGCTGGTCAGGCTGACACCGAAAAGATCAGCATTCTTCCATTTCTTCCCCTTCCGGGTATTTGCCGATATTTCAAGAATGTTGAACCATCCTTTGTCGAGAAGATACTCCTGTAATGGCTTGTAATTGTCCTTCTCCAATTTTCTCTGTGAACCCATCTTGTCAACCAAGGCCTTTGCTTCACTCTGAATGATTTGGATATCATGCTTGGTTAACTCGGCTTTCCTGACGAGTCCGGGGGCATGTCTCAGCATAATGCCGCCATAAGAGCCACGCACTTTAACTACTCTCCGTGTCCTCGTCAGCATTCCCACGATTTTCGAATAGAACCGCACGTACTCTTGTCCCAATAGACTGAGTATTTGCTCTTTGCTCAGAGTCTCATCATCTTCTTCTTCCCCCTCACGAAGCTTGTCGTACAATTTACGAACGATTGTCGCGAGTTCCTTGATCCGTCGGTCAGCCATAGAATTTCTCCTCGCTCAAGTCACGCTGGTTGTCAAAAGTCTTTCATAAATATATCTGTCACCACCTTCTGCCTCCCGGCTTCAATCAAGTCTCTCACCGCCGCCGCGAGCGTTTCGCCGACTTTGAGCGTGGGCGGCGGAGTGGGTTCGCCTTCAGAGGCGGGTTCGGTCAGTTCGCGCACGCGGGCAAGCCGGGCGGCGAGGTCGTCGGGCAAGCGACCCGGCTCAACGAGATCGGATTGGACAAGGCGCGGCGAAGGGAGATCGCCGCTGGGGTCGCGGTCTTTGTAGATGGCAAGCAGTGACGACAAGGCCCAGCCCAACGCCTCGCGGATGGGGCGCAGCATTTCTTCGGGGAAGCCGCCTTTGAGCACGACTTCGGCCAGGGCCAGGCGTTTGTCGGCGAGATCGAAGCCTTCGTTCGCTTTCTTTAGCCGCCGTTGTTGTTCGGCGCGGCCACTGGCGCCGGCGGGCGAAGGGAGCGACGCGGCGCGATACGGTTCGTCTTCTGGTGTTGAGGGTGCGGGCGGCAATAAGGCGGTGAGGGCGCGATAGCCTTCCTGCTCCATCAAGTGAAGCGCGGGCGCATCGGATTGATAGTATTCGGCCAGCAACGATTCGATCAGCGGGCGCAATTCGGCGGGGTCCCGATCTACGACGACCAGCAGGCCCCCGCCAGGGCCCAGCGGCGGTTTGCGGACGAGGAGGACGCGGGTGCTGAGGCGGGCGAGAAGGAGATCCGTGAAGCCTTTGAGAGTTGGCGTGGGCCGAGGCGAGGTGATTTCGATCACGTCGCGGCGTTCGCCCTCTTTCAGACCTGTCAGGTCTGTGGTGGGCGTGAGTTCCAGCACGGGTTTGGCGGCGGGCTGGCCGAGCAGGTCGTCGAGCCGTTTGAGCAAGCCCTGGCCGGCGTCGCGGAAACTCATCTTGGCCGGGGCTTCTTCCGTGCCGAACACTCCGGCGAATACATTGCGTTTGGCCGAGAGCGTGTCGAGCATCCGCTCCTCGATGGTTCCCTGGGCAATCAGGTTGACGACTTGCACGGGCCGCGTCTGGCCGTGCCGGTGGGCGCGGCCAATGCGTTGTTCGAGCACCGCCGGGTTCCAGGGGAGATCGAGGTTGACGACGAGCGAGGCGGCTTGCAAGTTAAGCCCGACGCCGCCGGCGTCGGTCGAAAAGAACACGCGGCAATCCGGGTCACTGAAGAATCGGTCGATCAGCGCGCCGCGTTTTGCGGTCGGGACATCGCCAGTGAGGGTGACGTAGCCCAGACCGACTCGCTTGACGACCGGCACGGTGAGGGCCAACATGCTCGACCACTGCGAGAAGACGATGGCCTTATTCCCATTGTTTGCAATCTCGTCGGTGAGGACGTGTTCGAGTTCGGCGAGTTTGGGCGCGGTCTTCTCGCGGTCTTTGGCCGGGATTTCCTTGTCGTGCAGAGCCAGGCCGTCGCAGATGATGCGCATCTTCAACAGGGCCATGAGCAGGTGCTTGTGTTCTTGGGGCGTGAGCGGGCGGCGTTTGGAGACGGAGAGCAGTTTGGCGACCCGCTCACTGAATTCGTGGTAGGCCGTCCACTGCGGGTCGGTCATCTCGACAAAGAAGTTGTTGTCAATGCGCCCTGGCAAATCCTTGAGCACTTCGTCGCGTGTGCGGCGAAGCGAGTACGGCTCAATGGTGGATCGCAGTTCGGCAAAGTTCTTGTAGCCGCTGACTTTGTACGATCCGTCGGCGCGCTGTTCGAGGTCGTAGAAGCGATCGTTGAAGTGCCACAGCGGGCCGAGAATGCGCGGCTCGAGGAATTGGAAGATGGAATAGAGTTCGTCGAGGCGATTCTCCAGCGGCGTGCCGGTGAGGACGAAGGCGTAGCGGCTCTTGAGCCGCTTGACGACCTGCGCGGTTTTGCTGCGCCAGTTTTTGATCCGCTGGGCTTCGTCGAGGATGATCAAGTTAGGGCGTAGGGCTTCTAGTTCGGCCAGGTCGCGGCGCACAAGTTCGTAGTTGAGGATGGTGAAGAAGGAATTCTCCTGGTAGGCTTTGCGGCGAGCAACGAGGCCGCCTTCGACCACCGTGACGGGCAGGGAGGAGAAGCGGCGAATCTCGCGCGCCCATTGGTGCTTGAGCGAGGCCGGGGTGATGATCAGCACGCGCTGCAGGTCGCGCAGTTCTTTGAGCAGGGCGGCGGCGGCGATGGCCTGCACGGTTTTGCCCAGGCCCATGTCGTCGGCCAGCATAGCCCGCTGGCCGAAGGCCAGGTGCATCGCGCCCTGTTCTTGATACGGATAGAGTTTGGTGGCGAGTACGTCAAACGTGCGGCCGCCCGACTGCACTTGATCAAGGAACCACTCTTTTTGCTTCTGCACTGCCTCGCGGTCTTGCAGGAGTGCGAGCTGTTCACGCACCGACTCGTCCACACGCACCAATCCCCGATCGCGCGGGGCAAGCGATTCGAGCGCGGCCAACAGGGCGGGCAGATTTTGCAGCGGCGAGCCGATCAGCGTGCCGGTTGAGTCGAAGAAGCGGGAGAGGGCGGCCTGCACAGCGGGGATGCGCGGTAGCGGTAGGCCGACCTGCACGGTGATGTCTTCGCTGTATCGCAGATACACCGTCGTTCCGGTGGGGCGCTTCTGGCTTAGAGCGGCCACTTTCTCTTCGCCGTGTTCCTTTTTGAGATACAGCAGAACGCCCTCAATGTGCTTGCACGTTCCGATCAAATTGGATTTGTAGTCGGGGCAAGAGCACGAGTTTTGCAGGTCGGTGAACGAACGCACCTCCACGCGATACGTCTGCCCGGATTTGGAAGACACCTCAAACGCGCTGAAAAGCGGGTGCTTGCCTTTGTTGACGACCTTGGTAATCTCTTCGAGCGCGCGCTGGCGACGGCGCTCAATTTGTTCCTGGATATTGGATGACATGGCAACACTCTGATGGTCGGGATGGTTAACAAGCGATATGGTTGACAGTTTAGTGCGAGTCGGAAGCAATGTCAACGGAGCGGTGTTGCGGTGTTGAGGAGTGCCCGTCAAAGTTTTGGGAGGGACAGGGATGGGAGTAAGATAGGGGCACGC
>CAYSIV010000336.1:0-6387 GCA_964431175.1 uncultured Anaerolineales bacterium | reverse complement strand
TCAAGGCGATCAACGATTTCACCTCGGAGAACGTCGAGATCGAAATCAAATGCCCGGCCGGCGTGGACGCGGAAAAGTTGGTGGACGCGCTGTATGCGTTCACCGATTGCGAAGTCTCGATTGCCAGCCGCATCGTCGTCATCAAGAACAATCGTCCGGTCGAATTGACCGTGAGCGAGGTGTTGCGCGAGAACACGGGCCAACTCGTCGCCATCCTCAAGCGCGAACTGGAATTGCGCGAGAAGCAACTGCTCGACGAATTGCATTACCGCACGCTGGAACGCATCTTCATCGAGGAGCGCATCTACAAGCTCATCGAAAAGTGCAAGACGAACGAAGCGGTGTCCGCGGCGGTCCATGACGGTTTCAAGCCGTTCAAGAAAGAGCTCCTGCGCGACATTGTGGACGCGGACGTGGAGCGTGTGCTGCAGGTCCGCATCCGGCGGATTTCGCTGTTCGACATCAACAAACACCGCGAGGAGATGGAGCGCGTGAAGGCCGACCTGGCCGAAGCCCGCAAGCATCTCAAGAACCTGACGCGCTACGTGATCGGCCATCTCGAAAGGCTGCTGGAAAAATACGGCCCGCTGTATCCGCGCCTGACGACGAAGAGCAGTCGCCACGAAGAAGTGGATGCGAAGGCGGTCGCCTTCAAGGCGTTCAAAGTCGCCTACGACCGCGAGAGCGGCTATGTGGGTTGCAAAGTCAGCGGCGAGGAGTTCAAGGTCGAGTGCACGAAGTTCGACAAAGTCCTGCTCGTGTTCAAAGACGGCACTTACAAAGTCACGGAGTTGCCGGAGAAATTATTCGTCGGGCCGGAGTTGTTCTACTGCGGCCTGCCGGATCGCGAGACGGTGTTCACCTGCGCCTACACCGACCGCAAGGCCAGCTACCTCAAGCGCTTCAAGTTCGGCGGGACGATTTTGAACAAGGCGTATCTCTGCATCCCGGACAAATCGCGCATCCTGTTCTTCGCGCCCGACACGCCGAAGCTTCTCTACGTCCGCTACAAGCCCGCGCCGCACCAGAAGATCAGCCAGCAAACCTGCGAGCCAAAACAGATCGAAGTTAAAAGCCCGAAGACGCGCGGGCGCATGATTTCGATCAAGGACATTTCGTCCGTGACTGCCGAGCCAACGCGCGGCTGGGACGAGAAGGCGACGACGACGGAGATTGTGTTCGTCTGACTGACAAAGCTTTTCGCCCCACAGCTTGCCAGTCGCGTTCACGGCGTCACCAATCGCAGCCGGTAGAAACCGGCCGCGTTGGTAGAGGTGAAGTTGAGACTCACCGCGCTTCCGGTAGCGTTCGTCTGCGTGCCGGGCTGGTCGGCGTACGGGCCGGTGACATTCGTGGCGGTTTGGAGGATGTAAGTCTTCCCGGTGACTGACGCCCACGACGCGGTGAAGTTTGGAGGACTGCCAGTCAAAGAACCGAGCCGCAGCACGGAGTTTGCGTCGAGTGGATTCGTGCCGGCAAGCAGCTCCTGTAATTCCGTGTGGCCGTCGCCGTCATCGTCGTCGGTCAGCATGTTCGTCACGGCCACGGCAAGATACTGCTCGACCCAAAGTGAATTTGTATCGGCGGCGCGCACGCGGACGTAGCGCGCCGGTTGCGTTTCGTGGTCGAACACGGCGGCGGCGCGCAGCACGCCATTGCTCAAAGTAAACTCGCTGTTGTGGCAATCGCCCGGCCCGCTCACGAATTGCCAGCTCACATTCGTGTTGGCGGTGTAACGGTTGGTGACAGCGCTGAACTGGCCCGCCGCCGTCCCGGCCGGCGCGGCTTCGGCGAGCCGCGCGGGCGAAAGCAGCGGCCACGCCGGGCCGATGCCGAGCCGGCTCAGGATGCCACGCGCGTTGAGCGCCGTGTAGCGCATCTGGTTGCTTCCGACGTAACGCACCATCTGCTCGTAGCGATTCCATAGATTCGTCATCTCGTTCGTCGAGAGCAGCGCCGACTTGAGCGTGTAGGCGTTTGTCCACGGCGGGACGTGCGAGCCGTTTTGATAAACCGTGACCCAGGCGGAATCCACCGCGAAGAAATCGTTGTCGTGCATCTTCACGCCGGTGAAGTACGGCGGGGCCGCGCCGTTGCTGCTGCGCGCCCACTGAAAGGCGTTGGTCAAAATCACCGCGGGCGAAAGGCCGTCGTAATTCGTCTCGAACAACCGCAGGTCCACATGCTCCGGCTTTTCATACATGCCATAGACGGTGCGGTTCGTGAGATTGACGCTGCTGCCATGCACCACCGCCAGGCGCGAGCCGAGCTTGCTGAAGGCGGTATGCACCGGCCCTTTCAATTGCGTCGTCGTGAGCGCGCCAACGATGAACGGCGCGTAGCCCGCCAGCGCCCGGAGTTTCGCGTAGCCGCCCGACGCGCTCGTGGGCAGGCCGGTGACGAGATCCAGCCCGTGCGTTTCGTAATTCGTCACGACGTTATAGACCTGGTTGCTCGTCATGCTCGCGAGGCCGGCCCAGTCGTAATTTTCATAATACGGCTTGGGCGGTCGCGTGTGGTAACTCAGCGCAACGACCGGCGACGTCAGCAGGCGGCTGAACAGCGCGGGATAATTGCTTTGATACAAATCCACCATCGTCGTCGAGAGAAACACATCCACCGGCACGCCGGCGGTCTCATGCAACGTCACCGCGCGATCAATCACGTCCGCGCTCAAATCGGGATACGACCAATCCTGCACGTTCAGCGAAAACGTCAGCGTGTCCGCGGGCGCCTGACGATTCGTGCCCTCCGCGCCGAACTGGTTCGTCCAGATCGTCAGGCCTTCCTCGAATTGCACCACGCGAAGCCGCCCCGCGTCGCGGAGAGCGGCGATCATGTCAATCATCGGCACGACCACGTTGGTCAAATATCCCGCCCCCGTCGCGAACTGGCCCTGGCCAAACGTGAATCCCGCCGTCCAAAGGCGATTCGTCGGCAGCGCGTTTGTGGCGACCATGTCGAGCAGTTCGGGAAAGCGATCTTCGCCCCACATGCCCCAGGTCGCGATGGCGCCCGTGGGCGAGTGCGTGAAGTAATCGTTCGTCCCCGCCGGCAGCCAGAGGCCCGTCGCGACCGGATCGGCGATATGATTCGGTGTGCCCGCGCCCATGAGCAGTTGCGGGCGCCAGACGTAGTTGGTGTATTTCGCGCCCCGCAATCCGCTGCCGGTAAAGCGCGTCCAGTTCTGGAAGTTGGCGTAGGCCGGATCATAGATGTGCCCGCCGACCACGCCCGAAGGATTCACGCCCAGCCGCGTGAAGAGGTAGGCCACGTCCGCGTAATTGTAGCCGCCGTTCTCGTGCGAGTGCGGATCGGTCTCCACGCCCATGACGTAACGCAGCCACGCCACAATGTTCGTGTTGCTCGTGGCAGCGAGGAGGTTGGTGTCCGGCAGAAAAACTTCGTTTGTGTAGGCGGCGTTGAGGAAATTCCAGTCGGACTCCCAGTTCCACTTCAGATCGCGCGCCGCCATGAGCTGCGCGAAGCTGATCAGCGCGCTACGCGCGTTGGAGTAAAGCAGCTTGTTTCCGCTGTAATCCGGCTGGTCTTCGCTGTGTGTGGCGATGGCGAGATGCAACACGGTCGTGTTGGTCGCGCAATCCGCCGCGGTCAACCGCCCCGAAGCCGCCTCGAGAACCGACGCCGCCAGCGAAACCATGCGCTGTATGAACCTGCGAGGATTCAGTCCTTGCAATCCTAGTCTCATCACTCCGGCAGACGCGCATGAAACCGGAAGGTTACAGCGGGTCGGATTTCGGCCTGCGGTCTTCGGATTTATTTTTTCTCTTTCATCTGCCGGTGGACGAAGAAATAGTAGAGCGCGCCGATGGCCAGCATGAGTCCGCCGACCCAGAGCGAGAGCGTGTGCGTCATGTTCTGCGTTTTCTGCAAATCCTCGCCCATGTTCACGCCCACCCAGCAGAGCACACTGCACCAGACCGCCGAACCGAGCACGGTGAACAGGGAGAACTTCCCGTAATCCATCCGCACGATGCCGGCGGGAATGCCGATGAGATGACGCACCACCGGCAGCAAGCGCGAAATGAAAATCCCCATCGCGCCGTAATGCGCCGCCCAGCGTTCCGCGCCCTCAACCTTCTCCGGCGAAATGAAAACATACTTCCCGTACCGCATCACCAGCGGACGGCCCGCCAGCCGCGACGCCCAATACATGATCGTCGCGCCCACCCACGAACCGATCGTGCCAGCGAGCACGATGCCCCAAAGCGTCAGGCCGCCCTTGGTGTGGGCGAGATGGGCCGCGGGCGGGATGACCAGTTCGCTCGGGATGGGCAACACCGTGCTCTCGATGGCCATCAACAAACCCACGAGCCAGTACCCGCCGGATTCGAGCGAGCGGAGATACCAGTCGAGCAGCGGCTTCAAGAGTTCTTTCATGCGCGCGGGGTTATAGCGAAAAGAATGGGTGCGGCAAGGAGCATCGTCTGGCGACGCTGCTACCGATTGGTTGTGGGAGCCGGATTCGAGGAAGAGGTTGAGGCGCCCGCGGCGGAAATTCCGTAGCGTTCCCGAAGTTGCTGAGGTGTGATCGGCTTGGCCGCCAGTTTTTCGGCTGCCTGCTTTTGGAAGTAAAGCTCAAGCTCTGCCGCGCTCGCCGGTTGCGGCCACACCACGTCGCGCCCATTCAACCAATTCGGTCGGGTCGTCGCCGAGCTGTCCGAAGGTGGAGACGGGTCGCCGCCGTTGTCCACGCCATCTTCGCCGACGGAGTAGAGCGCGAACCCGCCGTTCGGCTGCAACCGGTAGCGCTGCGGCTGGCCGTCAATCGGGTCGCGCGGCGGCTCGCGGAAAAATTCGGGCGCGAGCGCCGTCAAGGATTCCGGCAGATTCCCGTGGCGAAGCTGGCGGCGCTTGAGCGCAATCGCCGTCACCAGCAGGCGACGTTGTATTTCAATGGTGCGGAGCCGCGTGAGGTATCTTCGATAAGCCGGCCCGGGGTCGCCCAACCAACTGCCGGCTTTGGGATGGGCCTTGCGGATGGCTTCGTGGGCTTGATCGCATCGCGTGAGCGCCGGCGCAAAACATTTTTCATTTTTCACCTCTCTCACCGCGGCCAGGTCGGCTTGCAGAAACTGCAATTGAACGAGTTCGTCCTCGTACGACCACCACCCTTTCCACGCCCAATAACCCGGGTATCGCCGGGCGATTTCCTTCAGCCCTTCGCCCGGATGGTCCAGCACCGCCTTGCCCAACTCCGCGAGTTCCGCAAGCCCTGAACTCGCCCCGCCCGGGCGGGTCATCGCAAGCACCGCGCGAGGAGACTTGCGGCACTCGGCGAAAGCTGGGCCGGTCATCGCGCGCTCCATGGCAAGGGCCGCTTCGAATTGCGGCAGAACGTCCACCCCCTCCCAGTCCGCCTGAAGTGCCGCCAGTTGTTCGTCGGTCAAATCCGGCGACTGAAGCGTTTCCCACGCGGCGCTCATCGCAATCGCGGCGATGGCGATGCGCACGAGCGAAGAAATCATCAGCGGTTCATCTTGGTAGCGGGCGGCCAAGGCCGTCAACGCGCGGAGATTCCACACGGCATTGGTCACGCCGCCCTTGTGCAATTCGAGCATCGTCGCCGCCGAGAGCAACTGCGCGGCGCCTTTGAGTTGCGGGAGATGCGGTAACAGGACGTGGAAGCCCTGGGAGTAATCGAGGTTGAAAGCGATCGCCGGTTTTTCCAACGCGGCGCACATCGCATCGAGCGCGGCGCTTTTCCTTTCGAGGTCTTCCTTCAGGCCCGGCCAGACGTTCGTAGAATCGCTCGTTGGGAGGATGCTCTGACGCCACGCCACCAGCGCGCGTCCGGGGACGACGGGGCGCATCGTCGGCGTATAATTGGTGAAAAATCCCGCCTGCCAGATCGCGGAGATCAAAGCGTCGGCCCCATTGTCCTTGCCTGCCGGCAGCAAGGGCGTGAGTTCCGAGACGCTCATCTTCTCGCCCTGCGCGAGCAACTGGCGACGGTAGGCAGCGACTTTGTTCTTCGCCCGGTAATGCGCCGCCACGGGCCAGCCGACGATGACCGCAAGCACGAGCAGGGCGGCGACAAGTTTCTTGCGGCGGCGCATGACGCGAGGGTTATAGCGCAACTCGAACCGCGGCGCAAAGCTCAGAAGGCGATGTTGCCCGGCGACTTGTTTTCCGCCACGAAGATCATACCGTGAACCCCGAAGCCGAGGCGCTCCGCCAGTTGCAGTTGATGCCGCGCCGCGCAGGCCAGCGCGTTTTTTAGAATGAAATCCGGTGCCATGTTTCCGTTGTCAACTCACGGCGGCCATTCCGCCCAGGTGAAAATGCATCGGCTGGTCGGCTGCCATGCCCTTCCGGTGGCGCAACTGGGGCCGAACTTTATTTTCGTGGATGCGCCCGCCAACC
>CAYSIV010000335.1:0-6439 GCA_964431175.1 uncultured Anaerolineales bacterium | reverse complement strand
CGCCACCGATGACACGCGGGTGGTCTCGCCAGTCTTGGTGACGTGCGCGCGCGCCTCGACGAGACCGGCCGGCGTATCGAACTTGAGATCGACCGACGCTGAACCCTGTACGTAGGGCGGCCCTTTATGGGCCGCCTGGGCGGCACGCGTCCACATCAACCCGCGTTCGAGCGCAATCGTCGTCACGGCGATGATGCCGTGGCCGCACATCGTGCTCCAGCCTTCGTTGTGCATGAAGAGCACGCCCAGGTCGCCGTCGGGCGTGACCGGCTCGGTGATGATGGCCCCGTACATGTCGGCGTGGCCGCGCGGCTCAAACATCAGCACCCGGCGCAGATTGTCGAAGTGCTCGCGGGCAAAGCGCCGCTTCTCCAAAATCGTCTCGCCAGGAATCGGCTCGATGCCGCCGGTCAGCACGCGCAGTGGCTCGCCCTCGGCGTGAGAGTCAATCGTCGTGATTTTGATCCAGTCGGCAGGAGGAAGCCAGTTGAGGAGAGTCATATTGATTGCCAAAAAGGGTCAACGGATTTACCGGATTGAACGGATTATTTTCTTCTAATTCAGTCCGCTAAATCCGTTCAATCCGTTGACCCTAACTTGCCATGCGCTCGTTAATCGCGCGGTTGATAGCCTCAAATGTGTCGGCGGCGCGATGTTCAAGCGAAGCCACTTCGCTCAGCCAGAAATTGGCCGCGTCGCGATCTTTGATCGCGGCGGCGTTGATGCGCACGTTGAGGGCGGCGGCGCGCAAGGCGGCCAGGGCCATGTTGGCGGCAGAGCCGGCGTCCGAGATGGCGTTGGCGTTGCCCTTCTCGACGGCCAGCGCGGCCAGACCCAACACGCTCGTTGCGTCGCGGGCCACGCGCAGTGGCACGGCCGTCGCGCCCTGGTTGGTGCGCTCAATCGCCTCACTGCGCGCCGCAATTTCGACCTCAGTGTCTTTGGGAAGTTTATAAGCGGCCATCACGGCGTCGAACGCTTCGATGTCGGCGGCGACAGCGGCCGTCAGATCGGCCCGCAGTTTTTCGGCGGCGGCGATCATCTCTTGTATTTCAGCTTCTACGTCGGCGTATTTCTTTTTGCCAACCGTCACCCGGCCCACCATCGCCACCAGGGCGGCGGCCATCGCTCCGGCGTAAGCGCCGGCCGCGCCGCCGCCGGGCGTGGCGGTCCCCGCCGCAATCGCGTTGAGAAACGAATCGGACTGCGCCTCCGGCGCGAAGCGTGCCGTCAACGTGTTCTCCAAGATTTGGTTAGCGCTCAGCCCGTCCAACTGCAAATACCATTGCGCCGCGTCCACCAGCGCCGCCTGCGGAATGAGGCCTACTAACTCGGAGCGCGCGACACTCACCCCGTAACGCCCGGCCTCGCGGCGCACCAACTCCACCGCGCGATGCACCGGCGTTTTGGTGAAGTCGGTCAGGTTCATGCTGACTTGCGCCTGACCTTCCACGGACAACCCCAGCCCTTTCACAAAGCGCAGGCCGCCCGACGAGTGGCGCACAGCTTTCGCAATCTTCTTGGCGATACCGACATCGCTCGTGTTGAGATAGATATTGTAAGCAATGAGAAATTGGCGAGCGCCGATGATGGTTGCCCCGGCTTTGCCGACTTGCGACGGGCCGAAGTCCGGTTGGCGATGAGGATTGGAGTTGATCTCTGCTTTTAGACCTTCGTACTCGCCCCGCCGGACGTTTTCTAAATTCTCCCGATCAGGCCTGGCCGCCGCCGCCTCATATAAATAAACGGGGATGTTCAATTCCCGCCCCACCCGCTCGCCCAGGCGCTTGGCGATGGCAACACAGTCTTCCATCGTCGCTTCGCGAATCGGGATGAAGGGGACGACATCGGTCGCCCCGAGGCGGGGATGTTCGCCTTGATGGTGATCGAGATCAATCAGCTCGGCGGCTTTGGCTATAGCGGCGAAAGCGCCCGCTTCAACCGCGGCGGCGTCACCAACGAATGTGATCACGGTGCGGTTGTGGTCAACGTCCGAGCTGACGTTGAGCAGGCGCGTCCCGGCCACCGCCCGAATCGAATCGGCGATGGCCCGGATCACTTCCGTCCGCCGGCCTTCAGAAAAATTGGGGACGCATTCGATGAGTTGAGTCATAACAATTTTTCCAACCTGTCCACCAATCCGGCCAGGGTGTTGAAGGCGGCCTCCACCGGGCCGGGTTGGGTCATGTCCACGCCGGCCAGCTTCAGCGCGTCGAGCGGATAGAGCGAGTTGCCCGCCTTCAAAAAGGCCAAATACTTTTCTGTCGCGCCCGGCTCGCCGATCAGGATCCGGTCGGCCAGCGCGTGCGCGGCGGCGATGCCGGTGGCATACTGATACACGTAATAGTCTTTGTACAAGTGCGGGAACGTCGCCCAGGTGATGCCAACGCGATCACGGTCAACGTGCATCTCGCCGCCGTAGCCTTCGCTGAAGAGATCGGCCATCAGGGCAATCATGTCGTCCGCCGAAACGCCCCGCCCGCGCTCGAGCCGCTGATGCACGTCGAGCTCGAAGCGGGCCAGGGTGGGCATGATGAAGAAGTAGCGGTGAAAATTCGCCACGGCCTCTTCAATTACGCTGAGTTGGAAAGCCGGGTCGGAGTTGTGGTCGAGCAGGTAGGCCCGGGTCATGGCCTGGTGGAAGTTGGAGGCGACTTCGGCGACGAACAGCGAATACTGGCCGTAAACAACGGGCTGCCTCTCCCACGCCAAATACGAGTGCATCGAGTGGCCCAACTCGTGGGCCAGCGTGCTCATGCTGAAGACGTCGTCTTTGTAGCTCATCAGGATAAAGGGGTGGGTGCCGGGCCACCCGGCAGAGAATGCGCCTGCCGTCTTGCCGAGGTTGGGATAAATGTCCACCCAACGATCCTCCAGGCAACCTTGGCGCATCACCCGCGCGTAATCGTCGCCCAGCGGGGTCAGGCCCTGGCAAACCCACTCCACGGCCTGGGCGTAAGGCACGATTGGATTGTGTTGGCTCAGGGGCGCCCAAATGTCGTAGAGATGCAGTGTCTCCACGCCCAGAGCCTTGCGCCGCACGCGCCAGTAGCGGTGCCAGGTTGGCAGGTTGCGGCGGAAAGTTTCGATCAAATTATGGAAGACGGCAACGGGGACGTTGTTGTCGAAGAGTGAAGCGGCCAGGGTGGTCTCGTAGCGGTGGGCGCGTGTTTGCAGGGTATTGAATTTGATGGAGGTGATCAGGTTGCTGGCCAGGGTGTTTTTGTATGCCAGAAATTTGTCGCTATACCGCTCCCAGCCGGTGCGGCGCGTTTCGCGATCCGGGTCGGTGAGGAGGCTCTGAATAGTGGCGGCGGTGAACGGCGCCTGGCCGCCATCGCCGGCGGTGGCGGCCTCAAATTTAAAATCGGCATTGGTCAACGCGCCGAAGGTGGCCTCGACGTTCAGTCGCGGTTCGGTCAACAAGCCAAGCAGTTCTTCAACCTCCGCCGAGCGCAGGTGCGCCTGTTTGCGGAAGATGTTGTCGAAATACTGAGTGTAAATGGCCAGACGCGGCTCGTCCTCGGCCCATTGGCGCAAAGCGGGCTGGCCGATGGCGGCCAGTTCCGGGTCGAAGACGGCGATGGCGGCAAACAATTGGCTGTAGACGCCTTGGGCTTGCCCGTAGCGGTTACGGGCGGCGGCGGCGGTGTTGTCAACGTGATAGGCCATTTCGGCGTAGACGAAAAGCTTGCCGGCCTGGAGGATAAATGCTTCGAGGGTTTGCAGGGCGGCCAGCAGGGTGGCCGGGCCTTCGCCCAGCCGCCCGCGATACGCTTCGAGGGCGGGCAAGCTGTTGGTGGTGTTGCTCAGTTCGGCTTCCCAGGCTTCAACCGAGGGGAAGACGCTCTCGGCATTCCAGGTATGCTCAACGGCGATTTCACTACGTGGGGGAACGGTGGTCACTGATTAGCTCCTTGTTGTTCGGTTTCTGCGTCTTTGTCCAACATCTCCCGGTGGCTGGCCAGCGGCGAGTTTTCCAGCGATTGGGCGATGCTTTCCTGCAAGCTCTTCTTGCCGGGCTTCTGCTTGCCAAAGTTCTTGAGCGAGTCGAGCAGATAATCGGTGAGTTGTTTGGTGAGTCGCTTCATCGACTCGCCCGTCAATTTCTCGCCGCGCTCGAACCAGACGATGGCGGCGTAGCCCATGACGGCGGTGGTGGACGAGGCAATGGCCGCCGAGAGCAACCAGCCGGGCGGCCCGCCCAGTTTGCTCAACTCCTGAAACAGAGTCCGCCCCAAAAACCCAAGCCCAAACGTCACCGTCAGTTCCTTGGCGCGCTCCGGCGTAATCTTGTAGTTGTAAATTCGGGCGATGCCGAGGATGAGCGACGCTTGCACCGCCAGCAGAGGCACCACGTCCAAAATGGGTAGAGGGGTAAGAGCGATGACGGCGGAGGTGGACGCCGCCCCGGTGATGGCGGCCCAGGCCAGCCGCCAGCGATATTCGGGCAGAGCCTTGCCCAGCGCGGCCACGATCTCCGGCTCGGCTTTGGCAATCGCCATCAACACCCGATCTAAATTCTTGCCATCCCTGGCGGCGACGGGGATGACTTGTTCTGGCAGGAGACGCAGGTTGGCGGCGGATCGCTCGATCACTTTTTTTTCTTCGCGCCGCACCAGGTCGATCTTGTTGAGGACGACGATGAACGGCTTGCCCAGCGCGTTGAGTTCGTCGAACAGTTCCTGCTCGGTGCGCTTGATGCCCTGAATGGCGTCGAAGGTGATGATGAGGAAGTCGGCCTTGCGAGCCGCCGCCAGCGCGTGCGCCTTCTCGGCTTCGCCAACTTCGCCCACCGCATCCGCGCCGGGCGTGTCTATCAGCGCAAACAATCCCGAGTCGGCTTCCTGGTTGACGCGGGTGGTGCCGGGCAGGGCGCTCACTTCGGCCTTGTCGTCCTTAGCCCGGATGAGTTGGTTGTAGAGCGTGGACTTGCCCACATTGGCCGGGCCGACGATGGCGACCTTTTGCTTGTCGCCGAAGGCGATCTTGAACTGGGTGAGCGACAGCCCCAGCAACATCCGCCACATCGTCAGGTCTTTGGGCAGGTAGTCCAGCGACTTTTTTAGTTCATCCTGCGCCGGCGCGGGCAGGGCGTCCCAGGTGGTTTTCAGTTGCTCGCGGGTGGCGAGGGGGAATTCTTTGATGAGGTCTTCGAAGGTGGGCATGGGCCGATTCTAACCCCAATTCGCCAAAACAAAAAAGCGTCACTGAGGAGTTTCCGCCAGTGACGCAATTATAGAATGCAATAACGTTCAGCGCTTAACGTTCTATGTCAGTAATGCTGCTTCATAAAGGCGAGAAGGCCTTTTTTCATCGGTATCGTGTGTGCCTCTAGGGGTATAACTCCATGTGAAGGTTTTGCTACTCGATGAGCTGGTGGTAGTGGCTAACAACGCCGGCTCGGGTATAGACAGGCCATCCTCTAAAAGGCTTTCAATGTAGTCGATTTTGGCTTCATGCAAATTCGCCACTGCCTGCTCAATGGTTTCTCCTTGTCCCATACAGCCCTCCAACTCCGGAATACGGGCCACGTAAACAGGTTGCCCCTCAGTAGTTTCGTCCAGCGCGACCTCAACTGAATAAGGGAGTTCAGCTGTTCTTTCCGCTTTCTCCCTCAGGTTTTGGTTCATTCTTTGCCACCTTTCTTCTTAGCTCTTGAAGCTTGTCAATTAGCTTTATTGCGTATTCGACATATCCCTTTGCAAGGTAGGTATGTCTTGGGAGCGTAGCTCTTAGTTCGGGATACTCAGGATGTTTGACTATATCGTGGCTTTTTCCATGACTGGTGACAAATCCGAAGCCTTCGTATAACTTATCGAGGTCTCGCCTTTTCCAGTCAGCCTTCGACTGCCGCATGCGCTCCAATAGCTTTTGCGCCTTTGAAGTCATTACGATTATCCACTAACATTTGGTGTATCAATCTTATTCGCGTAGATGGTCAGGTCGCCCTTGAAGTCCTTATCTACAAGAACTATAAATTGGTATGGCCCAGGCTTTGGAAAGACTATGTCCTTGAGTTCCAAGATAGCATTTACTTCGGGCCTTCTTCCACCTTCGCCTTTTGGAATGTTAGTCGGCCCCGAGAGACTCATAATTTCATTGCCATCAACGTCAAGTAGCTTAACAATCAAATTCCGAGTTTCTCCATATTCTCCGAGTTCAGCACCTAGTTTTACTACTAAGTGCATAGAAGGGTGTCTAGCTGGAAAATTGAGAGCGTTGATTTCTCTAAAAACTCCCATAACATTCAATTTGCCGTCGCTGGTAACGTTAGCGTAATCGGCGGCCAAGAGCAATAGCAATTTCATAACATTTCTTCCTCAAATGGTTTTGTGCTGGCTCCAATCCTAGCTTACTTCCCCGTTTCCTGCAACCAAAACTCACTCAAACATCCCCAACTTCTGTCCCATACCCCTCTCCACCGCCAACTCATACA
>CAYSIV010000334.1:0-6468 GCA_964431175.1 uncultured Anaerolineales bacterium | reverse complement strand
GCCGTTTCGACTTCATGCTCTCCAATCCGCCTTATGGCAAGAGCTGGAAGAGCGACCTCGAGCGCATGGGCGGCAAGGGCGACATCAAGGACCCGCGCTTTGTGATTGAACACGCGGGCGACCCGGAATACAGCCTGATTACGCGCTCCAGCGACGGGCAGATGATGTTTTTGGCGAACAAGCTCAGCAAGATGAAGCACGATACTCCGCTGGGCAGTCGTATTGCCGAAGTCCACAACGGCTCGGCGCTGTTCACCGGCGATGCCGGGCAGGGCGAGAGCAACATCCGCCGCTGGATTATCGAGAATGACTGGCTGGAGGCCATCATCGCCCTGCCGCTCAACATGTTCTACAACACCGGCATTGCCACCTACGTTTGGGTGCTCACCAACCGCAAGCCCGAACACCGCAAAGGCAAGGTGCAGTTGATTGACGCCTCGGAATGGTTCAAGCCGCGCCGCAAGAATTTGGGCAAGAAGAACTGCGACCTGTCGCCGGAAGATATTCAACGCGTGGTGGGTACCTTTTTGGCTTTCGCCGAAACCGAACAGTCAAGGATTTTCCCAAATGAAGCCTTTGGCTATTGGAAGGTGACGGTGGAGCGCCCCTTGCGCCTGCGCGTGGACTTGACCGAGTCCGCCCGTGCCGCCTTCCGCGTCGCGTGCGCCGAGGCCGACGAAGAACCGCTGGCTAACCTGATTGACCGGCTGGCCGACGCGCTTGGCCCCGGCCCGCACACCGACTACAACGCCTTCCTTGAACACGTGCAGGCCGACGCCGAGCGGCACAACGTCAAACTCACCGCCAAACGGCTTAAACTCCTGCAAAGTACGCTGGCCCAACGCGACGAGGCCGCCGCGCCCGTAATCAAGAAGACTCACAAGCCCGGCAAAGCTGAGGCCAATCCCCTGTTTGGCCGCTATCCCTTCCCCCCTCTCCCTCTGGGAGAGGGGCTGGGGGTGAGGGCCGGAGGTGAGGGCATGGTGGAATACGAACCCGACCCCGACCTGCGCGACACCGAGCAAGTGCCGTTGTTGGAAGACGGCGGCATTGAAGCCTTCATCAAACGCGAGGTGTGGCCGCACGTGCCGGATGCGTGGGTGGATGAAGCTGCCACTAAAATCGGCTACGAGATTTCTTTCACTCGTTACTTCTACAAGGCCCAGCCCTTGCGCGCGTTGGAAGAAATCCGCGCCGATATTTTGGCGCTGGAACGGGAGACCGAGGGGTTGTTAGGGCAGATTGTGGGGAACGAACTGCCATGACCGAAACGACTTCCGCCTCACTGGTTCATCATTACTTTGTTGACGAAGCGGGCGATCTGACGCTGTTCGACAAGCGTGGGCGCGTGCTGGTAGGTCAGCCGGGCGTTTCCAGTTTTTTCATGGTGGGCGCGGCCTTCTTGCCCGACCCGGCGCTGGCCGAGACTGCGCTCAACGCTCTGCGGGCGCAACTTTTGGCCGACCCGTATTTCAAAGGTGTGCCTTCTATGCAAGCTGAGGCCAACAAGACGGCCATTGCCTTTCATGCTAAAGACGATTTGCCTGAAGTGCGCCGGGAAGTGTTCAAACTCCTGCCCGCCTTCGGCGCGAAAGTCATCGTTGCCCTTCGGCGCAAGGATGTGTTGGCTCGCGAAGCGCAGGCGCTTTTTCGCTACGGGCGCAAACTGCAAGCCAATGACGTGTACGACGATCTGGTGAAACGGCTTTTCCGCAACCTGCTCCACAAAGCCGATGAAAATCAGATTGTCTTTGCGTGGCGCGGCAAGTCTAGGCGGGAGGCCGCTCTGCATCAAGCGATTGCCAACGCCAAGCAGGATTTTTCAGCGCGGCGTAAACGCGCTCCTGATGTGCCCACCGTGATTCATTCAGCCTATCCTTCCGAACACGCGGGCTTGCAAGTGATTGACTATTACTTGTGGGCTTTGCAACGGATTTACGAAATGCAGGAGGAGCGGTTTTTCGCCGCGGTGGCGGACGGATACCAACTTATTTTGGATATGGACTACCCCCAGCGACAACCCGCCGGAGCCTGGTATAACCGCCACCATAGACTGACTCTGGAGAAAATAAAAGACCCTCAGACAGACTAGGCTCGCGCGGATAAACCGCTCGAACACACGGCATGGGGCCGCCGTTCATCTGTTGCAGGGTCATGAATATTATATACTGAATTTGGTAAAAATCAAATTAATGTGTGGCCTTCCCTTTTGCTCCATTTCGGTTATAGTTCGGGCAGTAGACCCGCCAAGCCTCTGCGCTCTTCACCGCGCACGCTCAACTGTGGCGGGTTTTGTTTTTCAGAGACAAAGGCCATGAAGCCCTACCCCGCCTACACCGACTCCGGCCTCCCCTGGCTCGGCCAGATTCCCGCGCATTGGAAAGTAATGCGCCTAAAAAGCAGTGTTTCAAGTATCAACGACCAAACCTCCGAGAAACGTAGCGACGAGCACTACATTGCACTCGAGCATGTAGAAAGTTGGACGGGACGTATTTCATTACATGAGGATTCTGCTTTCGAGAGTCAAGTAAAGCGTTTTCAACCAGACGATGTGCTTTTTGGCAAACTGCGCCCGTACCTTGCTAAGGTTGCTCGGCCAAATTTTTATGGCGTTTGCGTTAGTGAGTTCTTAGTTCTTCGCGCCCAAGCCACGAAAATTACGCCTGCATACTTGAAAGAAGTCCTGCAATCAAAACCTGTCATTGATGTTATCAACAGTTCAACATTTGGCGCGAAGATGCCGAGAGCTGACTGGGGGTTTGTTGGAAACTTAATTGTGCCGTTTCCTCCCCTCGATGAACAACGCGCCATCGCCCGTTTCCTCGCCCACCACGACCGCCTCACCCGCCGCTACATCCGCACCAAGCAGAAGATGATAGCCCTGCTCAATGAGCAGAAGCAGGCCCTCATCCACCGCGCCGTCACGCGCGGGCTTGATCCGAATGTGAAACTGAAGTCTAGCGGTGTAGAGTGGCTAGGAGAAGTGCCAGAGCATTGGGAAGTAAAACGCATCAAATATCTACTCCGAGAAGTAGATGAGAGATCCACTTCGGGCAACGAAACACTTTTGTCTTTGCGTATGAATCATGGGTTGGTTGCTCATGATGAACACTTCACACGTCCTGGGCAAGCCGCGACATTAGTGGGGTACAAAAAAGTGCGGCCTGGACAAGTAGTTTTGAACAGGCTTCAGGCCAACAATGGGTTAGTTTTTGCTTCAGAAGTGTTTGGTTTGGTAAGTCCAGATTACGCAGTTTTTAACTCAATCGCCGATGTGGATTTGCTCTATTTAACGGCTTTGTTTCGGACGCCTATGATGAAGCATAAATTCCGTGTCGAGTCCAAAGGCCTTGGTACTGGAACTTCTGGCTTTCTTAGGTTATACACTGATCGCTTTGGAACAATAGAAGTACCTCTACCTCCGCGAAATGAACAGTCGCAAATTATGGGGGAGTTGGACGTGCTTCTTAAAGGTCTTCATAACGCTATAGCACGCATAGAGCGCGAAATCGCCCTCCTCCGCGAATACCGCACACGGCTGATTGCGGATGTAGTGACCGGCAAGGTGGATGTGCGCGGCGCGGCGGCGGGGTTGCCGGAGGAGGAAGAAGAGTCTGCTACCGAAGACCTGTCGGGTCTTCGCGAAGCAGGCCCGGCAGGTCTGGAAGAGGCTGATATTGAAAATGAAGTAGACTCAGCGCCGGAGGAAGTTGAGATATGAGTCCCAACCATTCGGCGGAATACTTGGCCGGCCTGGTACGCGAACTATGCAAACTCCCGCGCGAGACCGAGTGGGTAGAGTTCAAGCACAATAATTCCGAGCCGCAGGAAATCGGCGAGTACATCTCCGCGCTGGCCAATGCCGCCGCCCTGCACGGCAAAACCCGCGCCTACCTGTTGTGGGGGATTGAAGACGACACCCATGCCCTGCTCGGCACGACCTTTGCGCCCGCCCAAACCAAAGTGGGCAACGAAGAACTCGAAAACTGGCTCTTGCGCCTGCTCGCGCCCAAAATTGACTTTCGCTTTTTCACGGTGATGATGGAAGAAAAAAACATTGTCATTCTGGAGATTGACGCCACCGCCCGCCACCCGGTGCAATTCAGCGGGCAGGAGTTTATCCGCGTCGGGTCATACAAAAAGAAACTCAAAGACTTCCCCGAAAAAGAACGCGCGCTGTGGCGCATTTTTGACCGCGCGCCCTTTGAAGCCTTGACCGCCGTGGAAAACGTCAGCGATGACGAAGCCTTGCGGCTGTTGGATTACCCGGCTTACTTTGAACTCTTGCAACAACCCTTGCCCGCCAACAAACGCGGCATTTTGGAGGCGCTCGCCGCCGACGCCCTCCTGCGGCGCACCGACGCCGGGCGTTGGCACATCACCCGCCTCGGCGCGGTGTTGCTGGCGAAGAGGTTGGCCGATTTTCCAGCACTCAAACGCAAGGCCGTGCGGGTGGTAGTCTATCAGGGCAATAGCCGCGTCGCCACTATTCGCGAACAAGAAGGGACAAAAGGATATGCCAGTGGCTTCGAGGACTTAATCAGCTTCATCAATGGCTTACTGCCGTCCAATGAGGTCATCGCCAAAGCCTTACGGAAAACTGTGACCATGTATCCGGAACTGGCGGTGCGCGAACTGGTGGCCAATGCTCTCATTCATCAAGACTTTTTCATCACCGGCGCGGGGCCGATGGTGGAAATTTTCGATGACCGGATGGAAATCAGCAACCCCGGCATGCCGCTGGTCGAGGCTGACCGCTTTTTGGACACGCCGCCTCAATCGCGCAACGAAGCACTGGCTTCCCTCATGCGCCGCTTCGGCATCTGCGAAGAGCGCGGCAGTGGGATAGACAAAGTCGTGTTTCAGGCCGAACTTTATCAATTGCCCGCGCCGATGTTTGAAGTCATCGGCGAAACCACCCGCGCCATGATGTTTGCGCCGCGCCCCTTGACCAAAATGGACAAGGTTGACCGTGTCCGCGCCTGTTACCTGCACGCCTGCCTGAAATACGTCAGCCGCGATTACATGACCAACACGAGTATTCGCGAGCGGTTCGGCATTCCGCCGCAAAACAGCGCCACCGCCTCGCGGCTTATCAAAGAGGCCCTCGAGGCCAAGTTCATCCGCCCCTATGATGAAACCGCCGCCCGCAAGATGATGAAATATGTGCCGTTTTGGGCCTAAGTCTTATTTGACGGGTATTTGATGGAATCGTTGCCCATGCGCGCTCTAACCCTCAAAACCCCTGGAAAAACCGCGTTTTTTTATTTGATGGGTATTTGATAGCCGAGATTCCTATGCCCACTGATACCAGCGAAAAAGGACTCGAAAGCCTGATTGTCACCGCGCTCACCGGACAGGACGGGCGCGCGCCCGAAGGCAACGCCATGCGCGAGAGTGCCCCGACGACCGGCGGCGCGGGCTACGTGCCGGGCGACCCCAAAGATTACGTGCGCGACTACGCGGTGGATTGGGCCAAACTCTACCTCTTCCTGCAAACCACCCAGCCCAAAGCCGTAGAGCAACTCGGCCTCGGCTTCGATGGCCCCAAGCGCCAGCAATTCCTGGCCCGTCTGCAAGGCGAAATCACCAAACGCGGCGTGATTGATGTCTTGCGCACCGGAGTCAAACATGGCCCGGTGGCGCTGGAATTGTTCTATGGCACGCCCTCGCCCGGCAATGCCCGCGCCGAGCAACTGTTCGAGTCCAACCTGTTCAGCGTCACCCGCCAACTGCGCTACAGCAAAGACGAAACCCAATTGGCGCTCGATCTGTGCCTGTTCATTAACGGCCTGCCCGTCGTCACCTTTGAACTCAAGAACCGCCTCACCAAGCAAACGGTGGATGACGCCATCCAGCAATACCAGCGCGACCGTGAGCCGCGCGAATTGCTGTTCCAGTTTGGGCGCTGTGCCGTGCATCTGGCGGTGGATGACCAGGAAGTGCGGATGTGCACCCACCTGAAGGGCAAAGCCTCGTGGTTCCTGCCGCTCAACAAAGGCTGGAACGACGGCGCGGGCAACCCGCCCAACCCGGACGGCCTCAAGACCGATTACGTGTGGAAAGAACTGCTCACCAAGCGCGGCCTGACCGACATTCTGGAAAACTACGCCCAGATTGTGGAACGCAAAGATGAGCAGACCGGCAAGAAGAAAGCCGAGCAAATCTTCCCGCGCTACCATCAACTGGACGTGGTGCGCCGCCTGCTGGCTGATGCCGCGCACAATGGCGTAGGCCGCCGCTATTTGATTCAACATTCGGCGGGCAGTGGCAAGAGCAATTCCATCGCCTGGCTGGCCCATCAACTCATCGGCCTGCAAACCGGCGGCGCGGCGCTGTTCGACTCCATCATCGTCGTCACCGACCGCAAAGTGCTCGACCGCCAAATCCGCGACACCATCAAGCGGTTTGCGCAAGTGGCGGCCACCGTCGGCCACGCCGATCACTCCGGCGACCTGCGCCGCTTTT
>CAYSIV010000333.1:0-6519 GCA_964431175.1 uncultured Anaerolineales bacterium | reverse complement strand
GTTAGAATTTAGGCAAGAAACCGCGCACGATGTCGTGACTATTGACAGCTAGTCGTTCGCGAAATTTGGCCGTTACTTCCGACGCAATCACCGTCGCTTCGCTGGCGCCAAAGATTCTGATTAAGTCCTCGGGAAGCCACACGGCCATCAACTGCGGAGGGATATCCAAACATTTCTGCCGTGTGACCAATTCGCCTCTAAAATCAAGCAAGTAGGGTTTGGAGTGTAGTGTTTGCTTAAAGCTGTCTCTCACAACGCGAGTACAATCGGCGCTCGATGAGGCGGGCATGACATTGTTATCTGGCACCAATTGATAAGCGTCCGCGCGGTCTTCAATCGTCAGCCCGGTATTTTTGAGCCAGGTTAACATCGCCGTCGCCGCCAGCCGGCCAACACGTTCGAGCAACCAACGGTTGGTAGGCGAGCGCACTGGGTCTTTGAGGCCGGTGCGGGCCGGGTCTTGAATAAATGGAGCGTTGAATGAGAAAGGCAATTCTGGCCGGATTTCTGTAGGCAATACTACATACGCTCGCTCGTAAATGATAATGGGGCCAGTCTTCGTAGTCAGAACCATGCTAACCCGGCAGGGCGGCAACTCAAAGTCGGCGTATTGCCGCTCCTTCCTTACCTCCGCGATGGCCTCTTCAGGAAAAGGCTCTTCGCTTGACTCAACATACAGGACGTGGCGCTCGGATTGATCCGTGCGCAAGACAATCGACTGCGAACCTTCTAGCGGACCCGGCCCCATCGCAACTTTTGTCGCCGTCACGCCCTGTAGTTCGAGCCGCGCAATGCTCTTGAAAAACAACAGCGGTATCGGGCTATTAGACCATTCACGGAGATTGGCCTGCAGTTGCTGGACCACCTCCGGCGATACGATAGGCGCACGAATGTATGTCAGTTCGGTTGGCGGAGCATCGTCCAACCACAGTGGATCAGTGAATCTGGTGTTTCTGAAAGCAAATGCCAGAGTCGGCGTGCAAATTTCGACGTACGGCCCCAGGCTAAACACCGACTTAAACCCCAGGCCGCGAAACCCAATCGTATGAAGGTGCCGCTTATTCGAAAACCCGAAACGACAAATCGATTCCAGGGCCTGTTCGTCGAAGTCTTGGCCATCATGGGTGAAGTGAAATTCGTCATCGACAATCTCCGCCCGGGCAAAAGTGGCCCCCGCATCGTCGGCGTTTTGTAATAGTTCCGACAATACATGGCGTGCATCCTGGATTTGATTGAACAGTGTGTGCCAGGGAGCCGCCAAAACCGGATCAGCTTCAAGCTGTTCCCAACGGTTTCTAGCAGTTTCGGCGATACGGTCAAAATATGGTGGGCGTTTCATAGCCAGTCTAACGAACCTATGACGGCTTGCCGCCTTTAGCAAGCAGTTCGCGTAAATCAAAATTCACGCTCGTCACTTCAAACTCCAGCGGCTGGGTGAACGGCTTGCGGAGGTACATCGGCTCGCGCGCGGTGTCGCCGTCCACTAGCACAATTGCCAGCGCGTAGTCGTCCAGCTTATTGAGCGCCGTCAGAATTTGCGTTTTCGAGACCGTCACCGTCGGTTTGCCAACCCGCTTGCCTTTCACTTCGATAAACAGTAATCGGCCATCGCCATATCCCGACTCAATATCATAACCTGGGTGGTCGTGCGGCATCGGGTGCGGGTCGCGGCCTAGCCTGGTCTCGGTTGTAAGCACCGTCGCCATCGCCAATTCGTCGATGCGCTTGCGCTCATCTTGCGAAAGGCCGTCTTCATCCGGTTCGGCCGTTGGCTTCAGCAACCGCTCCGGCACCACCAACGCCCCGCCCACCACCACCGGCGGCAAGGGCGAAATGTGCCGCTCCTGCTCCAACTCTTCGAGCCGCTTGTTCAACCGCCCTTCCAACTCGTCGGCGCGCTGGCGCGCCTTGCCCGAATTCAGCCGGGCGTTCACCTTGCCCGCCAGTTCCTGATCCTTCAACTGGTTGGCGCGACTATCCCAAAAGATGATCTCAGCATTCAGCCGCGCTTCCACCGCCGCTTTGGTCTTGGTAATTTGAGCCTCGCGCCGATCCCGCACTTCCTTCAAATGCGCCGGCACTAACTGCGTCGCCGCAAAACCCATCACTCTTGCCGTCGGGTCAGCCGTCAGCCAATCCCCCATCCGCAGTTGAGCGAAAGCCTCGCGCTCGTCGTCGCGCAGGGGACGGTAATCGAGATACGGTGCCCAACCGGCGTCCCGCGCATTTCCCTGCCCGTCCATCTCCACGAATTGCAGCCGCCGGGAAATGACGCGCCGCGAGCCGTCGGGGTTCAGCCGCGCATCCTGAATGGCGTGCTCCAGATAAAACAGCGCCCGCGCCTCGCTCGCGTTCGGGTCCGGGTCCACCAGCACCGCGCCGCGTTTCAACAGATCGCGATCGCGTTCCAACATGAGATCGATGACTGCTTCCAACAGCGGATGGCCGGGGCAGACAAACTCTGCCGGGCCGGGCTTGCCGTCAACGCGGATCAGGTCTTTGTCGAACGTCACCCGTTCGTACCTCTGCAGAACGACCGCGCCGCGCCCCATCACCCGGTCCCGATTCCGAATGACTGCCGGGACGTGCGTCACTTCAAACCGCCCCGCCTCGCGCTCACGGATGGAGCCACCGAGGCGGGTGAAGGCCTCGATGAAAAATGCGGCGATGAAGTGCGGCTGGAGTTTGCGCGCCTGATAGCGCTCCATGTCTTCGCGCACCGCCTGCACCCGGCTCACGTCCATGCTATCGTAGGCCAGCGCCCGCTCCTCAATCAGTTCGCGCAGGCGCTGGCGATCCATATTGGCATCCACCACCTGCTTGAGCCGCGCCTTCACTTCGGGCTGGTCACCATAGCGAATTGCTTCAATCACCAACTCGCGCAACGACCGGTCGCTGAACACGCTCCCCAGCACGTCAAACACCTGCCCGCCGAGGGCGGCGCTTTCTTTCTCCAATTTCTCCAGCAGGGTGTCAAAGACCGCGCCTTCGCGCGTCTTGTGCGCCACCAAATTCCACAGGTGACAGACTTCGGTTTGGCCGATGCGATGAATGCGCCCGAAGCGTTGCTCGAGGCGGTTGGGGTTCCAGGGCAAATCGTAGTTGACCATCAGATGCGCCCGTTGCAGGTTCACGCCTTCCCCGGCGGCGTCCGTCGCCACTAGCACCGTCACCAGCGGGTCGTTCAAGAAGGCGGCTTCGGTCGCGGTTCGTTTATCGCGCCCCATGCCGCCGAAAATCGTCACCACGGCTTCGGGCTTGCCCAGCAGGGCGCGGATTTGCCCGGCAAGGTAGTGGAGGGTGTCTCGGTACTCGGTGAAGATAATCAGTTTGCGGAGCCGCCCGTCGGCGTCCTTGTTCGGCGCGTCGCTCTGCAAAATTTTGGAGAGTTCGTCCCACTTGCGGTCAATGCGGCTTCGCCGCACGCGCAAGGCCGCCTCTTCCAATTGTTTCAGCCTGGTGATCTCAACTTCCAGTTCGCTGATGGTGCGCGCCGCCGAGGCAGCGTCAAGCAGTTTCTCTTCGATTTCCTCCACTTCGGCGTTGGGCGCGTCGTCCAGTTCTTCCAGCTCATCGGGGTCAACCCCGAACAAATTGGCATCCCACTTCAAGCCTGTTTCGGCGACCCGGGCGTTGCTGCGTTCTTCCTGCAGACGCTTCTCCAGCCGTTCCCGCCGCCGCTTGAGCGATTGATAGATCGCCTCAGGCGACGAAGCCAGCCGTCTTTGCAAGATCGTGAGGGCGAAGCCCACCAAATTCTTTTGCCCACTCTCCAGCCGATCGGCGCGATCCATCTCGTTCTTCACGTAGTCCGTCACTTGATCGTAGAGCGCGTTCTCCAAATCCGAGAGGTCGTATTTGACGCTGTAAGCGCGGCGTTCAGGAAAGAGCGGCGTGCCGTCAAACTTGAGCAGTTGCTCCTTGACCAGGCGGCGCATCAAGTCTGAGGCGTCGGTATGATGCACACCTTCGCGGAACTTGCCTTCGAAGCGGTCGCCGTCAATCAACGACATGAAGAGTTGAAAGTCGGCTTCTTTGCCGTTGTGGGGTGTGGCCGTCATTAGTAGGAAGTGGCGGCACACACCGCCAAGCAGTTTCCCCAGGTGATGGCGCTTGGTGTATTTCACCTCGTTGCCAAAGAACGAGGCCGACATCTTGTGGGCTTCGTCGCAGATGATCAAATCCCATTCGGTGTGTTCCAGCTTGGCGCGCAAGTCGTCGTTGCGGGCCAGGTGATCGAGACGGGCGAGCAGCAAATCGTGTTCCTGGAAGGGGTTGCCAGTGCGCGAGGTTTCAATCATCTCACGATAAAGGATTTCGAAGTGCAAGCCAAACTTCGTATCCAACTCATCCTGCCACTGCTCGGTCAGGTTGCCAGGGGTGACGACTAGGCATCGCTTGAGATCGCCCCGAAGCATCAGTTCTTTGATCAGCAATCCGGCCATGATCGTTTTACCCGCGCCGGGATCATCGGCGAGCAAAAAGCGGAGTGGTTGGCGGGTGAGCATAGCCTCGTAAACCGCCGTGATCTGGTGAGGCAAGGGCTGAACTTGCGAAATGTGAATGGCCAGCACCGGGTCAAACAGATGGGCCAGGTGAATCCGGTAGGCCTCAGAGACCAGGCGCATGGCCGCGCCGTCGCCGTCGAAAGCCCATAACCGTTCGCGGGCAACAATTTCCAGTCGCGCTTCGGCGTCCCGGTAAAGCAGTTCGGTGTGCAGGCGGCCGTCGGCGTCTTTGTAGACCACTTCAACCGCATCTCCGCCATACCATTTGACCACTTCAATCGTGGCAATCTGGTCGGGCAAGATGCCTTTGACGAAGGTATTCGGTTTTAGTTCCTCGAGTGTCGCCACGCCGAACTCCTTGATTGGCAGTATTTTACGATGAAAGGTGTTTCGCGCCACTCCAGAGTACAACACTCTCGGCCCTGAAGTAAATAGACAGGCAGGCTGGCGGCATAGGCATTTGTACTGCTTTTAGCGGCAAGTTGACTGTTCTGCCCTGGCCCGCGCTTAATTGGATGGCAACCGACTCCAACCATCCTTCCTTTTCGGCACGTAGGCATACGTCACCTCAATCCGATGCGAATTGTGCCCTAACCATTGCGCCAGCTCGCGCCGCCCTTTGGCCTCCTCGTAGCCCAGCATCCCCTTGACCCGCAGAAACTCGCCTGCCGCCGCCCCCCGAAACCCATGCGCCCCGCGTCGCTGGACGCCCAATTCGTCTTTGCTGGGCAAAGGCACCCTCGTTGACTGAAAATTTGGGGGCCAATGTTCAGCGCCTAATATTGGTTGCGTTTGACAAAGACAAAAGTATAATGAGGCAGGCACACCGCCAGCACTTTTGACGGTTGTCGCTTCAAACTACTGAGGGAGTTTGCAAGGTAAAGGAGCGTTAACCATGGCCGCCACCACAGCGCCCGATAAGACATCCGGGATAGACGACTTGTTGAAGGACAAGCGCGATGCCATCCTGAAAATCGCCAGCCGGCATGGGGCAAAGAATGTTCGCGTCTTTGGCTCGGTGGCGCGTGGTCAGGCCCGCTCCGATAGCGACGTGGATTTTCTGGTAGACCTGGAACCGGGCCGGAGCCTGTTCGATTTAGGCGGCTTGCTGATGGATTTGCAGGATTTGCTGGAGCGCAAGGTGGATGTGGTCACCGAGTCGTCCATTTATTGGCTGTTACGCCGCCGCATTCTCAAAGAGGCCAGACCCTTATGAAAGATATGCGCGTCTATCTGGCTCAAATATTGGAAGCCCTCGAACGAGTTGAATCATTTACTCAAAATGGACGTAGCGACTTTCTGTTGAGCCGCCTGCACCAGGATGCCGTCATTCGCAATTTTGAGATTATGGGTGAGGCCGCCAAACGTGTTTCTGACGAGTATCGACAGGCGCATCCTGAGATTCCCTGGCGAAGTATGACGGCATTCCGCGACGTTCTCATTCACGATTACGAGTCGGTGGATGTAAGCCGTGTCTGGCTGGTCGTTGAGAATGAGTTACCCAAAGTCAAAGCGGCGCTTCTAGCTGTTCTTCCACCGCTTGATCAGCTTGAATCGGAATTGTCAGGCGATGACGAAACATAGCCAACAATTCATTGGCGCCTCGGCACATACGCATACGTCACCTCAATCCGGTGTGAATTGCGCCCCAACCATTACGCCTTCCGTATCGTGCGGCTATGATCGGCGATAAGCCATAGCGCGGCCTCCTGTCGACTCCTGGCGACTGGTGTCGACTCGTTTTTGCCACGCAAAATAATTCAACGAGTCTCCTGGTATTTAATTTTTTGAACGACCCTGTCCAAGAGATTGAAAAAATGCCGGGTGGGAGAAATAAAAGACCTATCCGCTTGGATAGGTCTCTGGATGGGGGCAAAGGCGTTGAAGGCTTGCTAATCAGCCTTCAAGTGGGGCGCCAGTGTTTATGAGGTGGCGACGACAAGATTTGAACTTGTGACCAAGGGCTTATGAGGACGTGCTCACTTTCAACCTATGCCCTTGTTCGCTTTTG
>CAYSIV010000332.1:0-6533 GCA_964431175.1 uncultured Anaerolineales bacterium | reverse complement strand
CCAAAGGGCGATTATACCAGTCTATCCCGCCCACGTCAGACCTTCATGCGACCAACAAAACAGGGAAAGTTTTGTCATTCTTGTGCGTATAATCATTGATCACTATGCCTGCTAAACCACTTTCCCGCCGTCATTTCCTACGGACTCTGCTGGCAACCGGGGCCGGACTGCTCGCCGGGTGTGCTACCTCGCCGCCCAGCCCAACCGCCTCCTCCACGATTCAGCCGCCAACCTCAGCCCTGATTCCAACTCCCACCCTCACCCCGACGGCCACTTCAACGCCAACTCCGCCCCCAACCGCCACGCCCACGCCTGCGCCGTCCGACCTCATCAAGCAAATCGTCGTCTTCATCCAGGAAAATCACACCTTCGACAGTTTGTTTGCCGGCTTCCCCGACGCAGATGGTGAGTATGCCGGGCGCGATTGCCCCGACGCACTGATCAACGACCCGCCACATCAACACGACCACGCTTTTGCAACCGGCGGAGCAACGACGGCCGAGGCCGCCTGCTCTTACAACGAAGCCAGCACACCTATCTACTGGCGGTTGGCTCACGAGTTCACTCTGTGCGACCGTTACTTTACTGACGTGCGCGGCCCGTCGCACCCTAACTACCTGATGCTCATCGCCGCCCAGTCGCCTATCGTCAACACGCCATTTCCGATTGACACTTGCCCCGACTTCTGCCTCGACATTCCGACTCTGCCCGACCGTCTCGACGCCCGCGGCCTAACCTGGCGCGACTATGGCGGCATCTTCACTGACATCAAAAGCAAAGCTGGCCGACCCGAAGTGATGGATCGCCAAGATGCCCAATTTTTCCTCGACGCCGCCAACGGAACACTGCCCAATGTCTCGTGGCTCAACTCGTCTTTCCTCAAAGGCGGCCTCGAAAAGAGCGGCCACCCGCCGGCCAGTTTGTGTGAGGCTGAAACTTATGCTGCCAAAGTATTGAATGCAGTGATGAGTAGTTCGCAGTGGCCGACGACGGCAGTGTTTTTGCTGTGGGATGACTGGGGCGGCTTCTACGATCACGTCGAGCCGCCCGTCGTTGAAGAATGGGAAGGTGGCACGCCGTTTCGTTATGGGCACCGCGTGCCCTGCCTCGTCATTAGCCCTTACGTCAGGCGTGGCTACGTCTCGCACGAGCTTCACTCGCATGTCAGCACCTTGCACTTCATCGAAACCATTTTCGATCTCGACCCTCTCACCGAGCGTGACGCCGCGGCCAGCACCATGCTCGACTGCTTCGACTTTGCCGGCCCGCCCGGCCCTTCGCTCACCCTCGCCCCGCCTGATTGCCCGGCCTGAAACGCCAGGAAGAACTATAATCAGCCCATCACGCAAGCCGCCAGGCTGAGTGGAGCATCTTCTATGCTCCGGAACGAGATTCTTCGGCGCAAAACGCGCCTCAGAATGAATTTTCGCGATTTGTCGAGACTCACTTATGTTTGGCACTCTCCTCCAAAACCGCTACCGCATCGACTCTGAACTCGGCCAGGGCGGCATGGGCGCAGTTTATCGCGCCCATGATATGGTGCTGGATCGCGCCGTGGCCGTCAAAGTGTTGACCAATACTGGCCTGGGCTCTGAGGGCCGGGCCCGCCTTTTGCATGAGGCCCGCGCCGCCGCTCAACTCAATCACCCCAACATCGTCTCAGTTTACGACGCCGGTGAGTCGGACAATTCGCCTTTCATCGTCATGGAGCTGGTCGAAGGGCAATCGCTCTACGAGCGTTGGCCTCTGCCGATGGAGACGATTGTTGACATCGCTAAACAAATCGGCGCTGCGCTCGATCACGCCCACACGCACGGTATCATCCACCGCGATCTCAAACCTGAGAACATTCTTCTTACAGCAGACGGCACGGCCAAGCTCACCGATTTCGGTTTGGCGCGTTCACTCGCCTCCCGTCTGACGGCTGAGGGTACCATCGTCGGCACGGTTTTCTATATGGCCCCTGAAATGGCGCTGGGACAGCAGGTGGACGGTCGCGCTGACTTGTATGCGTTCGGCGTTTTGCTCTATGAAATGACCACTGGTAAGTTGCCGTTCGATGCTGATAACCCGCTCGCTGTCGTCTCGCAGCACCTCTACGCTTCTCCCGTTCCGCCCAGCACCTACAACCCGGACATCCCGCCCGCGCTTGAAACCCTTATTCTCCAACTTCTGAGCAAGCAACCGGATCAACGCCCGGCCTCCGCCGCCGAGGTGCGACAACTGCTGGAGCGCGTCGGCGATCACGTTGGGGCGGCAGTTGAGTTGACGCTCCGATCGCCAGAGATTTTGCCCCTCGACCGAATTGCGCGGGGACGGCTTGTAGGCCGCGACCATGAATTGGCTGACGTCACCGCCGCCTGGCACCGGGCAACCCTGGGTGAAGCCCAGGTGCTTTTGATCAGCGGCGAGCCAGGGATCGGCAAGACGAGGGTGGCCCGCGAGTTGATGGCTCAGGCCGAAGTTGGCGGCGCAACCGTCCTCCTCGGCGAGTGTTACGCGGAAGGCGGCGCACCCTATGCCCCGGTTGCCCAGATTGTTCAAGCGGCCTCGGACCGGTCGCTCGGAATCGTGGCCGGTCTTCCGTCCCTCGTCGTCGCCGATCTGCTGGCCATTGCTCCAGCCTTGCGCGCCCGCTTCTCCAACGCCCCACCCAACCCACCGCTCGACCCGCAAGCCGAGCAACAGCGCGTGTTCGAGAGTGTGGTTCTGACCTGCACCGCTCTCAGCGAGCGTGCGCCCGTGCTTGTCGTCATCGACGATGCGCACTGGGCCGATGGCAGTACGTTGTCGTTGGTGCGCTATCTGGCGCGTCGCACGCGGGCTATGCGTTTACGGTTGCTCATTCTGCTCACCTATCGCGAAGTGGAACTGGACGAGGCTCGCGCCCTCAACGATATCCTGCTCGATCTCAACCGCGAGCGGTTGGCCACCCGCCTCAAACTCACGCGCCTGGATCGTGATCAGACCCGCGATTTGTTGGCGACGATGTTCGATGGCGAAGTTGCGCCTGAATTGCTGGACAATATTTACCGCGAAACCGAAGGCAATCCCTTCTTTATCGAAGAGGTCGTGAAGGCGTTGGTAGAGGAAGGCCAATTGTGTTGTGTCGGCGGCCACTGGTTGCAGACGCCTGCCACCGAGATACACATTCCGCAAAGCGTGCGCATCGCTATTCAGTCGCGCCTGAGCAAATTGCCTGTTCCGGCCCAGGACACTCTGCGCCTGGCGGCCATTCTGGGCCGCGAGTTTGACTTCGACACCCTGAAGCAGGCCAGCGACCAGGACGAAGAGACCCTCATCGCCGCGCTGGAAACTGCCGAGCGCGCCCAGCTTATCAATGAAGTTGCGCGAAATGCGAGGCAGGGCGGGGGCGAAGTCACGTTCGCTTTTGCTCACGCCCTCATCCCCAGCACGTTGCGTGAGAGCGTCAGCGGTTTGCGCCGCCATCGCCTGCACCGCCGCGCCGCCGCCGCCATCGAAACCCTGCGCCCCGATGATTTTGAGTCACTGGCCTACCATTACGGTCAGGCGGTGGACGAAGCGCGCGCCAAATTCTATTTCCGGCAGGCAGGCGACCGGGCGCGCAAGGTTTACGCCAACCAGGACGCGATTCGCTTTTACACCGAAGCCCTGACCTTGGTTGACGAAGCCGACCAGGCCCGCTTCGAACTGCTGGCCTCACGCGCCGCCGTCTACGACATGATTGCCAATCGCGAGGCGCAACGCGCCGACGTGAACGCCATGCTGACCCTGGCCGAGACTCTGAACGACGAGGCGCGCCGCTTCGACGCCCTGCTGGCCCTGACCGATCTCTATTTGGAAACAGAGCATCTTCGCGCGGCCGAGCCGGCCGAGCAGGCGGTGGCTATTGCCCGTGCCCTGAACGACTCGGTGCGGCAGGCGCAAGCTTTAAGACGACTCGGCTGGTATAACGTTCTGCAGATCAACTACTCGGCCAGCCAAAGCATGTTGGAAGAAGCGATCGTTCGTTTTCGCGAAGCTGGCCTGGCCGGAGACGCCGCCGCCTGTTTGCATACCTTGTCCCTGGTGTTGGGCCGCAGGGGCGAGAACTCGGCGGCGAAAAAGGCGGTCGAAGAGTCCATTGCCTTGAGCCGGGCCGTGGGCGACCGGCGGCAGGAAGCGATTGGATTGCGACGATTAGGCATTATTTGCGATCATCAGGGCCGCAACGTCGAAGGCGCCACCTACACTCAACAGGCGCTGGCTCTACACCGTGAACTTGGTGATCGCGCTCAGGAATTGAACGCGCTCAACAACTTGAGTGTGACGCTCGCCCGGCAAGGCAAGTTGGACGAAGCCGTAAATTTTATGCGGCAGACTCTGGCCCTCGCCGAAACGATCGAATCGCAAGAAGGGGTTGTGAAAGCGATAAGCACTACCGTCGGTTATTATTACTGTCCACGCGGCGAGTACGGGGCCGGGCTGAAATTTCTGGATGAACAGTTGGCGAAAGAGCAAATCAAGAATGACGAGTTCACCTCGTTGTTTCTCAACATGAACAAATGTGGAGTGTTGGCGGCAGTTGGCCAATTTGAAGCCGCGCTTGAGCTGGCGCATCGCTTCACCATTTCGTTTGAACGTTTGCTAAGCCCCAGCCACAAATCCGGTGGGCTTCGCTTCATGTCTTATCTTCTTGCAGAAATGAGGCAGTTTGATCAGGCCCGGCAGGTTTTAGCCCGGGCGCGCGACATCTTGAATTCGGGTACGGCCCTGACCGAAGACCGGGCTGGATTGTTGTATTCGGAGGCTTACTTGGCTTTGCAGGAGGGACTCTCCTGGAATGGCGAGGCGGCCAAACCGGCGATCCTGCGCGAAGGGTTGAAACGGGTGGAAGAGGCGATCACGCTCACGGCCGAGCTGAAGATCGAAGGCGTCGAAGAAGGTCGGGCCGACGCCTGGCATCTGGCCGCGCGCCTGCACCTTGCTCTGGGCGAGTCTGATCAGGCGTTGTCCTATTCGATTGCGGCCATGCAATTGCTTGAGACCACGCCGGTGGTTCCCGCGCCGGAGCGAATTCTTTTCACTCAGGCGCAGGTTTTGCGCCGCCTTGATCGTGAGGTCGAAGCCGATGCTTGCCTGGGCCGTGCTTACGAGCGCGTCCTGCTGGTTGCGAACGGCTTTGAGGATGAAACTCTGCGCCGCAGTTGGCTGGAGAATGTGCGTCCAAAACGGGAAATTGTGGTGGAGTGGGGAGAGATCCAACAAACGACCAGGAGACAAGGAGCAAGGGAGAAGGGGAGATGAACTCTCCCTGTCTCCCTCTTCCCTTGCCTTCTCTTCTCTTCGGCACTTGCCGATTTAGGATTTCACTCATGACTGCCGTTCTCATCGACCGCCTCGAACTCCTCTACCGTCTCTCGCAGGCTTTCAACTCCTCGCTCGACCTGGATCAGGTGTTGGAGCGGGTGATTGACGAAGTGATCGCCGCCACGCACGCCGAGCGCGGCTTCATCATGTTGCGCGCCGCCGACGGCGGGCTTGCCTTTCGCGCCGCGCGTGGCATTGAGCGCCAGACGATTGAAGAACCCAAGTTTCAAATCTCGCGGAGCATTGTCGAGAGCGTGGCCCAAACTGCCAAACCAGTCGTCACTAGCGACGCCCAGCAGGATGCCCAGTTCCAGAGCCGCCACAGCGTGATGTCTTTGCGCTTGCGCTCCATTCTGTGCGTGCCGCTTTTGCACAAGGGCACGATGCTGGGCGTGATCTACGTGGACAACCGCCTTCAGGTGGGCATCTTCACCGGAAAAGATTTGGACTTGCTCAACGCCATCGCCGCCAGCGCCGCCATTGCCATTGAAAATGCCCGCCTCTATCAAGTGGCCGTCGAGAAAGGCCGCCTTGAGCGCGAACTGCAAGTGGCGCGGAGTGTGCAAACTAGTTTGCTCCCTCGGGCTACGCCGCAAATTGACGGCTGGGAGTTTGCCGCCTGGTGGGAACCGGCCCGGCAAGTGGCGGGCGACTTCTACGACTTCATTCCAACCGGGGGCGGCCAACTCGGTCTCGTCATCGCCGATGTTTCCGACAAAGGCATGCCTGCCGCTTTGTTCATGGCCCTCAGCCGGAGCACGGTGCGGGCCAGCGTTACAGCGACGACCACCCCCCTCGACGGCATCACTCAAGCCAACCGCCTCATCTGCGCCGATGCCACCGACGGCATGTTTGTCACCCTTTTCTACGCCCAACTCGATCCATCAACCGGCGATTTGCAATACGTCAATGCCGGACACAACCCGCCCTGGCTTTACGACTCGAAGACTGACGAACTGAGTTTGCTGACTCGCAGTGGGATGCCGCTGGGTGTGGACGAGGTGGGCAGTTTCGGTCAACGGGGAATCCGCCTTGCTAGTGGCGACCTGGTTCTGCTTTACACCGACGGTGTCACTGACGCCCTCAACGCTCGCGGCGAAGAATTTAGCATGGAACGGTTGCGGCAAGTCGCCTTTGCCAATCGCCGCGCCTCAGCCACCTTGTCGGTGCTCACGCGGCTCGTCAACTCGACCACCTCGTAG
>CAYSIV010000331.1:0-6563 GCA_964431175.1 uncultured Anaerolineales bacterium | reverse complement strand
GTGTTGCCGCGATTTCAATCGCCGGATGACTTTGCAACAGCCCTGCGAAGAGGCCCAGGGCAGTTGCAAAGTCCATTGACTCCGGCCCCTGCGGGTAAATCTGAACCAACAGGGGCGCGAAGCCGCCCTACGGCGGCTAAACCCGAGTCGGCGAAAGCCGACTTCGCGCTTGTGTTGCCGCGATTTCAATCGCCGGATGACTTTGCAACAGCCCTGCGAAGAGGCCACCTCCATCTGTCACCTTGTCACCCTCTCACGGTATAATCGTGCCTGTGTCATCTGCCTCAACCCGAACCTTCCACGTTGGCCTCAACGCCCAATTGCTCTCAGGCCAGAACTCTTATCGCGCCGCCGGGATTCACCGCTACATCTGCGGACTGCTCAATCACTTGCCCGCCGCCGATTCCCGCTTCACCTACACCGCCTTCACCGGCCCCGGCGCCCCAAGCCTGAACAGCGCCCTTCGCACCCAACGCACATCCCTGCCCACCACCAAACCGCTGGGCCGCATCGCCTGGGAACAATTCGTCCAACCTCTGGCCGCCCGTCAGAGCCGGCTCGACCTGTTTCACGTCATGGCTTACGTTGCGCCCCTTGTGGCCACGGCGCCCACAGTTGTCACTGTTCACGATCTTTCCTTCCTGCGTACGCCCGATAGCTTCCGTTTTGCCAACCGCACTTACCTCAGTCTCTTCACCGGCCTGTCGTGCCAGCGGGCGCGGCGGGTCATCGCCGTCTCCGAATACACCAAGAAAGATGTCATGAAAGTGTACGGCATCCCGGCCGACAAAATTGACGTGGTCTACTCCGGTCTCGACCCCCAGATCGTCCGCCCGCCCGAATCAGAGCTTGTCGCCTTCCGCAAGCGGCATGGCCTGCCGGATAAATTCATCCTGTATCTCGGCACGATTGAGCCGCGCAAGAATCTTTCCACCCTCATCCGCGCTTACGCTAAAGTGCGGCCGGCCGGAGTCAAACTGGTATGCGCCGGCGGACGCGGCTGGAAGTACGAAGATGTGTTCCAGACGGTCGAGGAACTGCGCCTTAGCCGGGACGTGATCTTCCCCGGCTTTCTGCCCGGCGACGATTTGCCGTTCTGGTATTCGGCGGCGCAAGTGTTTGTCTATCCTTCAACCTACGAGGGATTTGGACTGCCCGTGATCGAAGCCATGGCCTGTGGGGCGCCGACGATCACTACCAACTCTTCATCTCTGCCCGAAGCCGCCGGAGACGCCGCCATTCTTGTCCCACCCGACGACTCGGCCGCCCTGGCCGATGCCCTGGCCCGCCTGTTGGCCGACGACGCGCTTCAGGTTGAGCTCGCCGAGCGCGGATTGCGGCAAGCCGCCCGCTTTACCTGGGAAGACGCCGCCCGGAACACGGCCTGGGTTTATGCCAAAGCTTTGGAACTGCGGGAGGCCGTGCTGGCCTATGGCTGAACGATTTCAAGCCCAACCCAAGGCAGTTCACCTCAAGGCCGAAAGACTGGGGCGCGGCTCGGCCGCCAAATTAACCAAAACCCGCGTGAAGCGTCTCAACGGTTTCGTCTGGCCACTGCTGGATGCGGTTCTCATTCTGGCCGCCTCGGCCCTGGCCTGGTATCTGCGCTACGAAGTCCAGTTGTTCCGCCGCCTCGTCGAGCCGGGGTTTTATAACCCGCTCAGCGCTTACGCCGGCCTGTTCGCCCTGCTCACCACCATTCTGGTCATTACCCTGTCACTCAACGGCGTTTACACGCCGCACCGGGGCAGTTCGCTCATCTCCGAAGCCCTCCGCATCCTCAACGCCGCTCTGACCAGTATCTTCATTGTCATGGCCCTCACCTTTGGGCTGAGACCGCTGGCTTATTCACGTCTGCTGTTCTTCTACGATGGCGTGCTGATTGTATTCCTGCTCGGCCTGGCGCGAGTCGCCTGGCGCCGGGTCGAAGCAGAACTGCGCCGGCACGGCCACGGCGTCGAGCGGGTGCTAATCGTCGGCGCGGGCGACGTAGGCCGGGCGGTGATGCGGACGATGGTGGCCCGGCCCGATCTTGGCTATCAAGTCGTGGGCTTTGTAGATGACGACCCCCTGCGTGGCTCCACCGACCTGGGCCGTTTCCGCGCTCTCGGCGGATTGGACGACGTGGAGTCGCTTCTAATCAACGAGCGGGTGGACGACATGATCATCACCCTGCCCTGGATGTATCAGCGCCGGATCATCGGACTGGTCAGCGTCTGCCAACGGTTGGGCGTCCGCCCCCGCGTCGCGCCCGATCTCTTCCAACCCAACCTGAGCCAGATGGACGTGGACGACCTCGGCGGCATCCCTTTGATTGGCATCCGCGAGAACAACCTGCCCCGCGGCGCTCAGGTCGTCAAACGTCTCCTGGACGTGGTTTTCACAGCGCTTGGTTTCATCGTCTTATTGCCGCTCATGGGCGTGATCGCCATTTTAATCAAGCTCGACTCGCCCGGACCGGTCTTCTTCAAGCAAACGCGCATCGGCCAGGGCGGGCGGCCTTTCCAGGTGATCAAATTCCGCTCCATGAAACAGGACGCCGAAGAAGAACTCGCCAGATTAGCCAGGCGCAACGAAGCCAGCGGTCCGCTATTCAAAATCAAAGACGACCCGCGCCGCACCCGTGTTGGCCGCTTCATCCGCCGGACGAGCATTGACGAACTGCCGCAGTTTTTCAATGTTCTGCGTGGTGAAATGAGCATCGTCGGGCCGCGCCCCGCCCTGCCCGAAGAGGTGGAAAAGTATGAGGCTTGGCAGTGCCAGCGGCTCGAAGTGCCGCAGGGCATCACCGGCCTGCCGCAAATTTCAGGCCGCAGTGACCTCACCTTCGACGAAATATGCCTGCTGGATATTTACTACATTGAGAACTGGTCGCTCGCCCTCGACATCACCATCATGCTGAGAACAATCCCCCAGGTGTTGACAGGAAGCGGGGCGTATTAGAGCGAATTCCTAATCTATTGACGGCAGGCATCCTGAACGGAGCGGCGCACCCTTCGACTTCGCGCGGAACTACGCCGCGCTTCGCTCAGGGTGCTTGCGCCGCGTAGTTGAAGGATGCCATCTATCAAATCGGAATCTGCTCTAGGAGGAGGCAGGCATGACAATCGACGTGATCATCGGCGCTCAGTGGGGTGACGAAGGCAAAGGCCGCATCACCGACTTATTAGCTGAACAAGCCGTGGCCGCGGCCCGCTATTCCGGCGGCGACAACGCCGGTCACACCGTCACCGTCGGGGGAGAAATCTTCAAACTGCACCTCCTGCCGTCGGGCATGATTCAGCCGGGCGTGGCCGGGGTGCTGGGCAACGGCATGGTGATCAACCCCAAGCGCCTGCTCGAAGAGATGGACAAGCTGGCGGCCAAGGGCCTGGAGGTGTCACCGGCGCGAGTCAAAATTTCGTACGCCGCTCACCTCATCACCCCGGCCCACCTTGCCCTCGACCAAGCCAACGAAGCCGCGCGCGGACAGGGCAAAATCGGCACCACCGGGCGCGGTATCGGCCCGGCCTACACCGACAAGTACGCCCGTCGCGGCCTGCGCGCCGAAAGTTTGCTCAACCCCAAAACCGCCGCCAGGCAAGTGAAGGCGCACATCGAACAAGCCAACGTTACCCTGCAAAAAGTGTATGACCAGCCGCCGCTCAACGCCGTTGCCGTCGCCGCCGAGTATGCCGGCTACGCCCGAAGACTCGCCCCCTACATCACCGACACGGCGCTCTACTTGCATCAACTGCTCAAGGCCGGAAAAATTGTGCTGGCCGAAGGCGCGCAAGGCTCACTGCTCGACATTGATCATGGCACCTATCCTTACGTCACCAGTTCCTCGCCAACCACCGGCGGCGTCTTCACCGGCCTCGGCGTTGCGCCGCAATTTCTGGGCCGCGTCATTGGCGTGACCAAAGCCTTTCAGACTCGGGTGGGCGAGGGGCCGTTTCCCACCGAGGCCTTCGGCGCGGAAGCCGAGCGCTTGCGCGGCACGGGCGCGAACCCCTGGGACGAGTTTGGCACGACGACCGGACGGCCTCGCCGTTGCGGCTGGCTCGATCTCGTCTTGCTGCGTTATTCGATCCGCCTCAACGGCCTCACCGAGCTGGCGATCACCAAGCTCGACATCCTTTCCGGGCTGGAGAAAGTTCGGTTGTGTGGGAGTTACAAGAAAGACGGGAAAGTATACAAAGAACTGCCGCTCGGCCCGGCGCACCTCGAAGGCTTTGAGGCTGTTTACGAGGACTTGCCGGGTTGGGCTGAAGACCTGCGCGGCGCGCGCCAGCCAAACGACCTGCCCCCCGCCGCCGGCAACTACCTCAGCCGCCTCACCGCCCTCACCGGCGTGCCGGTCAGCATGGCCTCCGTTGGGCCGGAGCGGGAGCAGATCGTAATGTTTTAGAGCTTCTTCTTGGCCGTCTTTCGCTTTGCCGCTGGCTTCGGTTTATCTTCTTCCAGCAAACTCACAACTGAATTATCCGTGCTATGAACGTTGCGAGTGTAGGCGTCCGCCTGCCAGTCGTTGTGCCACGAATTGTTGTTGTCAAGATAGCGGTATTGATACTCGCGATTGCCTTCGAGCGTGAGGGCCGCGCTCCACGAGCCGTCGGCGGCCTTGCCCATCGGGGTGGCCGTCTCATTCCACTCGTTGAAGTCGCCGACCAGGTTCAGTTGAGTCACGCCGGCGGCCGACGGCATACTGAAGGTGACGCGCACCTTCCCTCTGGCAAGTTTTCGTTTTTTGAGCATAAAGGACCTCCGGTAGAGCAAATTGAGGCTCTTCCGGCTTTAACGGGAAAGCGTCCCTGTCATTCTGAGCGAAGCGAAGAATCTCGGCGCAACCAGCTAGAGACCCTTCGCTTCGCTCAGGGTGACACCCATAAATCCCGTCAAAAACGGGAGAGCCCAAATTGACAATTGACTCTCCGATTATAAAGCCAAGTTGATTAAGGGCGGGTTACGAAAGTTTCACCAAATCGCTCACCGCTGATTGGATCATATAGCCCAACTTCAAAGTCATTGCCAACCACAATCGGATGCGCGTCAACGATGACTTCGCCCGGAAGCCAGCCGGTGGTGGGCCGTGTTGGAGCGGCGTCATGCCCGGCCACAAATGCGCCGCTGGCATCGAGCGCGTGAACAAACACGGTGAGCCGTTCGTCAACCGGCTTCAACGACTGCCAGTAGAGCGTAATCGAGTCTGGCGTCAGGTCGTAGCCAAGCAACCTGATCGCACCGCCGAAATCATGATCGACTCGATGCGCCATCGGCGGAATGACAAACGACCGCTCCGGCACAACGAGTGTGATCGTGCCCAGATCGAACGGGCCCGCCGCCACTGCCCCAGCACCGCCCACCAAAGTCAAGCTGACTCTGGCCGGGCCACCCGGCAGACTCGGCGGGAGGCCGACATTGAACGGGAAACGGACAAGCTCGTTCGGCGTCCATTGCGTCGTCGGGTAATCTTCACCGGCGGGTGGCAGGTCAGCCGAAAAGAGTGTCACTCCGGCAGAGTCGGTCAACCCCAGGCGGGCTGTGAGCGCCGACAGCGGCTTCTCCCCTGAATTCCACACTAACGTAAATGCCAGCTGATCGCCGGCCGTTACCGTGTCGGACGCCAGTTCGTGCCCGGCCAATCGCAAGAGGCCGGGCGGCTGGGCTTCGGCGCGAGTCACTGTCACTACGCCAATCTCATATTCAACGCCAATCGGCGCAGTATCCTGCAAGATACTAAGCGGGTGAGCAGAGTAAACAGTGGTCAGTAATCGGTAATGGCCGGGCGGCGTGCCGGGAAGCGAGACCAGCGGGTGCGTGTCGCGGGCGTATTGATCGAGCGCCCAGCGCGATGTGGGCACGCGGCCCGGGTGCTGGCTGTCGGAAAGCCCGAAGCGGTTACCGAAACGATCGGCAAGTTGGACAGTGACGGAGTAGTCGATGGTGAGAGGGGCGAGGGCGCGCCAGTAAAGAGTTATTGGTAATTGGTTGTTGGACGTGAGGGTTGGCGCGTACTCAAAGCCGATGAGTTCGAGTTGATCATCAAAGTTGACTGAGACAGGATTGGGAAGGTTGTTGAGATTGGTGTGATGGAAAGGAGTCTCGACGCGATCGAAGTAGAGGATACGGGTGAGAAGCAGAATAATGACGAATGCCCCCAGCGGGTGACGAATGACGAAAGATGACTCGCGAGGGGCAGGCGGCTGACTGCTGACCGCCGACCGCTGAAAGCCTAGAGCAATCAGGCTGACTAAAGCGATAAGCGAGATGACTGTGCCGATTGCCTGCGGCCTGGTGGGCCGAAGCTCAAGGCGAAGCGTGTGTTGACCGGCAGGCGCGGCCACGGCAATCAGGCCGTTCGGGCTTGAAGGGGAAATAGAAGCAGGGGCATGATCAACCGTTGCCGCCCAGCCAGGAAAGTAGAAGCGGTTGAAGGTGGCGGTGAAGGGTTGGGGAGAGTTGTAAGAGAGCTCTTCGGCGTGAAGCGTCAAACGCAAAACGTCAACCGTAACCGTTGCCGGCAGAGGGGCGAGGCGGGAGGGGAGCTCGGTTTCAGAAAAGTTGAGGGTGTCGGGCGCGGG
>CAYSIV010000330.1:0-6590 GCA_964431175.1 uncultured Anaerolineales bacterium | reverse complement strand
CGCCCGAGTTCATTGCCGCTCTTGCGGCTTTGCACACAGATTACACATGAGCCAACATCTACAAGCTGATGTCGAGAAAAGAAGGCATTGTAACAAGTATCAAATGTGTAGCATCCAATTTCACCATGTTGGCAGAGTTCAGGTGGGGCTATAAACAAGAAGGGGTCTATACCCCAAGCAATTCGGCAATACTCTCCTACCTCTTCGCTCGTCTCATCAAGCCTATTGATTGAGTAGGCCAAGAGAAGATAAGGAACTGGATCAGACGGTGACGCTTCCGCTGCCTGGGCGAGAAATTCGGTAGCTTTAGAAATCAAGCTCTCATCATCAGATGCAAGCTCTAAATACAACAACCCAATTCGAATAAGGGCAAACACACAGCCAGGATCAATCTCAAGCACTTTCTTGTAACACGCGATGGCTTGTAAATATCGCCAAGGTTCCCATACCCAGTCACCTGTTGCTGATATTGAACCAAATTCCATCAAGTCCAGACGGATGCTACCATCTTCTAAGAGCTCAATTGAGAAATATTCGTCTTCACCTCTAACCTTCTTTAAGGATGGGTTAGATGAGAACGAAGGGAAGATTGTGAATTCGTCAGGATTAGCGGATAACCACCACTCTGCTTTTGCTAAGAGATTTTGAATTTCCAATTGAACATGCTTTTTGTCTGACATGACACACTCACTGTCGAGCCTCGTTAAAGCGATTGTAGGCCAAACGAGTATCCACTCTTATCCGCCTTTAGTCCATATCTACTTTCCTTAGCCGAACAGCCGTGCTACAATCCTGCTATGGCTCTCGAACTCAACAAGCTCACCTCATCCGTTGATGCGCTTGGCGCAAGCGCGGCCAGGCGGCTAGCCGACCTCAACGAACGTTTGCCTGCCGCCGAGGCGATGCTCAAAATGATTCGCGCTGACGACGCTGAACTGCAAAAGAAGATTGCGACGGCGCGCAAGTATCGTTGGGCCGGAGCCATCCCCACTGACGAGCCGGTGGATACTGTCTTCCCGGCCCCGCCCCACCCAACCCGCGCCAACATCGTTGCCGCCGACGGCTCGCAAATTTATCCCGACCGGCATGGCATCGCCATCTACTTTTTGATCAACATCGGAAGCATCGTCTTCCGCCACGGCCTGGATGAAGCTCCTGGCACCTCGTCAACGCCGCAAGTGTTTTACGAAGACGACGAGCTTTACTACGCCGAAGAGAACAGCCCCATCAACGGCGAAATGGTGAACGCCATGCGCGACGTGCGCGAGCTTGGCGAGTTGGCGCGACTGGCTGAGGCCGAAGCCCAAACCGCCCCGACTGTGACACTGTTGGACAACGGCCTGTTCATGTATATCTCCCTGCGCGAACAGAACAGCAAGTTCAGTGACGAGATCATCGAAAAGCATCTGTCACATCTGGATACTCTGCGCGCATCGGGCGCGGCCCCGGCGGGCGTGGTGGATCGGCCCCGGGCCGCCAACGTTGTCCGCCTCTTGAACCTGGCGAAGATGGAATTGAGTGAGATCGGGCAGGATACTATAAAAGGCGTTGGCCCGTTCCACGGGGTCACCGACGCCATGGTGTTTGGCTTTTTGAGGCCGGGGGAGCGGAGCGCCGTCTTCGTCAACGCTTCGCCCGACAACGATCTCTACTACGAACCGGGCGGGCACACGATATACTTCTTCTACCTCAACGCCGGGCGGCCCGGCAAAGACGCGCTGTTGCGAATCGAAGTGCCGCAGTGGATCGCGACTGACAAGACTAAACTCGATCTGGTTCACACAGCCATCGTCGAGCAGTGCCGCGTCAGCGACGGCTTCCCTTACGTCCTCATGCGGGCGCATGAACTGGCCGTCGTCACCGTGAACGAGCGTCGCGAGTTTGAGCAAATGGTGATCGGCTCACTCATCCGGCGCGGATTCACACCCGGCATCTCGCAAAAAGCGCAGGGGAAACAGTGGACGGGGTCGGGGAAGAAGCGGTATCCAAAATAGGGGCGGGGTGACAAGATGAATGAAATAACAATAGGGCGACTGTTGCGAAGCGCTACAACCGGCTATGTCTTCGGTTGTTCGGTCCCGGAGCCGGAAGTGCCATTGTTCGGCATGTTCGTCAAAGCGCCTGCCCAACGCGGACAGACGGAAGCCATCGGGCTAATCTACAACATTGCGATTGAAGATGATCCGTTTGTGCGCCAGATGGTCGCCACGCCGGATTTGCCGGAAGCCTATATTCAAGATCAGCGCCTCAATCGCCAGGTGCCGATTGAAGTGAGCGTGCTGGCCGTCGGCTACCGCAACGGCGACCGATTCATTCAAGCCCTGCCGCCCCAGCCGCCCATCACCCTCGACCGCATCAGCGCCTGCAATGACGCCGAAGTGTGCCAGTTCACCGAACGGCTCGACTACCTGCGTCTGATCCTCAATGCCGCCGATGCTCCCGCCGACGAACTCATCGCCGCCGCCGTGCAACGCGCCGCCGAGTGCCGCCCGCCCGAAGACCGCCAGCGCTTCTTGCGTGAAGCCGGCCGCGAACTGGCGCGCTTGCTGAGTCGCGACCTGGTTCGGCTCGAAAACTTGTTGCGCCGCATAAAACCTTAGCCACGAATTTCGCGAATTGACGCGAATTGTGTTGGAGGAGAGTATGGCCGAACTTCTATTCAAGGAACTGGCGTTTGCAATTGTTGGCGCGGCGATGGAAGTCCACAGACAACTGGGGCCAGGCTTTCTGGAGGTGGTGTATCGAAAGGCGCTCATTTATGAATTGACGTTGCGACAAATACCGTTCGAGGAAGAAAAGATTTTGCCTGTTTACTACAAAGGGCAACTGGTCGGAGAATACAAAGCCGATATTGTCGTAGACGGTAAAATCATTTTGGAGTTGAAGGCGGTCTTGGCAATCATAAAAGCCCATGAAGCACAGGCGCTCCACTATCTTACTGCGACTGGCCTGCAACTCGCGCTTATCCTCAATTTTGGCACGGGCTCACTTCAACAAAAACGTATCGCCAGATCACTGCTCGCAAAACCAAACTAAAATTCGCGTCAATTCGCGTAATTCGCGGCTAAAAGGTCAACCCTATGGCAACCTCTGAACTCGACAACTTCCTCGGCCCACGACGAACACAGGAACGCCAGCGGCTCGGCGTGGTGGTCGGCGGCTCGCTCTCGAAGGGGCTGGATGTGAAACTGGACGTGGGCGCGCTCCCCGGCGGCGTCATCGAAGACATGGCCGTAGGCCGCTACGTCGTCGTCGAAGGCGCAACCGGGCGCAAGTTCTTCTCCATCGTCACCGACATCGCCCTCGACTCCAACAACCCCGACCTGGCCAAATCCCCGCCCGACCCCGACGACGACTTTGCCGCCCATGTCTACGGCAGTGCCATCGCCTTCGGTCGCTTGCAGGTTGCGCCCATGCTCCTCCTCGAGGAAGGTTCGAACACGCCCAAGCCGGTGAAGACCGTGCCTGCCCACTTCTCCAAAGTCTTCATGGCCTCCGAGGCCGACGTGAACAACGTCTTTGGCGCAGAAGATGAACAACACTGGCACATCGGCTCGCCGCTCGACAGGGAAGGCGTGAAGGTCAATCTTGATCTCAAACGATTCGTCGAGCGCTCGTCGGGCGTCTTCGGCAAGAGCGGCACCGGCAAATCGTTCATCACCCGTACCATCCTGGCCGGCATTCTCAAAGCCAACGTCGCTTCGTGTTTGATTTTCGACATGCACAATGACTACGGCTGGGAAGTGACCGACGAACGCAAGAAACGCTTCAAGGGACTCCGCCAACTGTTCCCCGACCGGGTTCAAGTCGTCACCCTCGACCCCGACACCTCACGCCATCGCGGAAGCAAAGTTGACCTCACCTTCCAGATCGGCCTCAACCAGATCGAGCCGGAAGACGTGGACATGCTCTCCGGCATTCTTGGGTTGAGCGAAGTGCAAGTGGGCGCGCTCTACTTTTTGCGGCGGCGGCTGGGCAAGGATTGGATTAGCGTGTTGCTCAAAGAGGAAGATTCTGAGGAGTTACAGGCGCTGGTGGAAGAAGACCGAATCCAGTCCGGCACGCTCGGAGCGATCCAGCGCAAGTTTGAGCTGTTCCGTCGCTTCGGCTTTCTGGTTGACCACGCCGACGAAGCAGGGGTGAACTATGTTTTCGACTCGCTCAATCGCGGCACCAGCATCGTCCTGGAGTTCGGCGTGTACGGCAACACCCTGGCCGCCTACGTGCTGGTCGCCAATTTCCTCACCCGGCGCATTCACCAGAAGTACGTTGACAAGAAGAACAAGGCCGCGGGCAAGGGCGGCGACGAACCCTTGCCGCTGGTCATCACCATCGAAGAGGCCCACAAGTTCCTCGACCCCGAAATCGCCAACCACACCATCTTCGGCACCATTGCCCGTGAGCTGCGCAAGTACAACGTCACCCTCCTCACGTCCATCAGCGGCCCAGCGGCATTGACGAGGAGGTGATGAGCCAGGTTGGCACGCGGGTGACGTGCCTGCTCGACAACGAGGCCGACATCCGGGCCGTGTTCTCCGGCGTGAGCGGCGCCGGCCAACTGCGCGAAGTGCTGGCCCGCCTCGACACCCAACAGCAAGCCCTCATTCTCGGCCACGCCGTGCCAATGCCGGTCGTCGTGAAGACACGCGACTACGATGAGGCGCTATATGAGGCTGTTGGTTACGTGGAAGGGGAAGCGTTGAAGGCGAAGAGGGCGAAGGGGAGTAAGGCGTTGTATGGAGAAGAGTAAGCCCCTTGTTGGCTTGTTTGATCTGTTCCTGTAAAATAAAGCCGCTATGGAACAGAATTTCGAAGCCTTGTTAACAGCAATTGTAGCAGACGTAAAACACAATCGTTCTGCTGGGAAATTTGCCTTTGATAAATACCGCCAAGCTTTGGCCCAACCTCTTCGTTATTATGCTGAACCGAATGTTAGTGTGGGACTAAATCGTTATTATGCTGAAGTCGCTACAATAAGCGTGTTGCACGCTATTGCTCAGTGCCGTTTTGATCGATTTGATATTCCTCTGGGCATCGAGCAAGCATCTGAAGCGGGCTATTATGACTGGTATCGCCTACCAACCAATCTAAAAAAACAGTCTCTTGAGATTTTAAATACAGAAACTCCTGATCGGCTGCTTGATCAAGCCGCAAGTTGGATTCTGGAACACGGTAGGCGCGACCATCTTGACGAGTTTTATACCCCCTCTTGGCTCGCCGATGAGTTGGTTTCTGGTTTAAGATTAGATCCTTTGGAGCTTACGAATTCTCGATTGATTGATCCTGCATGTGGCAGTGGCGTCTTGTTGGGCAAAGTTGCTACATATGCAGTCAACCAGGTTAATTGGAGTTTGATTAATGCACAAACGTTTTATCAAACTCTCGATAATTTTTTTCATGGTTTTGACGTTCAACCCATTGCTGTCCTGCTGACGCGTTTGAGATTAGCCTTCGCTCTCTTGCCTCTGCTTACAAAAATAAGACCTTCTGTCAAACTAGCGTAACTTTTGTGCAATCAGGGCCCGAATCGTTGAATCAGATGCAATTTTGTACGGCTCAGTCGAATGCAGGTAGCCTCTCGGGCGGAGGTACCACCTGTGACAACTGCTTCTACGGACTGGCCGATGGCAAACACGCAACATGGGATGCTGGTCGCCTTTGGTGAATTTTTGAGTCAGCATGGTTTGATTGACCGATTGATGCAAGTGCCTATCGCGCAGAAGACGCGCACCTTTGCCCCTCAGACCAAGCTGGTGGAATTCCTGGCCGGGATTATGAGCGGCATTGAACATCTGCAAGACCTCAACGATGGGCCTCAGCCATTGACGAAAGACTTGATAGTGGCTGGTGCATGGGGTCAACCGAGCTTTGCTCACTACAGCGGGGTGAGCCGGACTTTGGAGGCTTGCGATGAGCAAACGGTGGCTACGGTGGAACAAGTTATCAATGAATTCAGCCGCCCTTTCATCGCCACCGCGATTGACGACGTGCTTCGCCGCGGCGCGGCCCTCATCTATGATTTCGACCTCACCGGTCAGGCCGTGAGTCCCACCAGCACCACTTATCCCGAGGCGGCTTTTGGCTGGATGAACGATAGCGTGAAATTGGGATATCAATTGGCCCGGGTGTGCTTGTCGCTGGAAGAGCGAGACCGAGTGTGGCTGGCGGGCTTTCATCATCCGGGAGACACTGTTTCGGCGGCGTGCTTGCAAGAGTTGGTCGCCGCCGCTGAAGTCCAGAGCAGGGTGCGCCCCCGGCGACGCCCGGAACTGGTGCAGCAGCGCATTGAAGCGCAACGGGAAAGCATCGCCCGCACACGGCGCTTGTTGAACCAACAACAAAGTAAACTGACTCATCAGCAACAGACCCAACGCACCTTGCACGGCAAGGTCTATCACGCCGAACAAGTCCGAAAAGGCCCAATTTCCCGGCCAAAAGCGGCGGTTTTGAAGAAGCAATTGACTGGATGGCGAAAACGTCTGCCGCGATTGGAAACGCAACTGGCCGACGGTCAGCAGGTCGTGAGTAAACATCAACGCCAACTGCTTGAACAGGAAACGAAGTTGACGGCGTTGCTCGCCTGGCAGACC
>CAYSIV010000329.1:0-6617 GCA_964431175.1 uncultured Anaerolineales bacterium | reverse complement strand
ATTCCGGATTTTATCGAGAGTAGAACACCTGTCTAATCTAACATTGTCAAGCTACGATCAGGAAGTTTGTCTGCGGATCGACCAGTTCGATCATCCAAGCGGTTCCTGTTTCAGCGACATAGCGTTTGGCCAGAGCACTACTGTCCAGGAAATAAGTCGCTTGAGCGGAAGCGCCCGGAGTCATAGCCGGCCGCGTTGTTCAATGATGATTTCGCTTAAAGGCTTGCCAGCCAGTTTAGGTGGTTCCTGTCGTGGTCGTTTGGGGTATTTGATGCGCTTGTTGACAATACTTTCATCAAGAGGGCTGGCAATCCCTCTTTCTCTCAGCACACGAATACCTCGTTCACGTGGGGTTTCTACTTTGATTGGCTTTGCCACTTCCACCTCACGTAAACCAATTTGCAAAATCAGGGCGATCTTGTCGCGGTGGAATTTCAGCCGTTCGGCCAATTCGTCAGGAACTTCCAGGGTTATTGTTTGCATCATCGCACCTCTATTGGCAATTATAAGGCCCATCATCCCGTCAGGCAACGGGCAGATAAGGCCAGTTTGGAGATCAATGTGACTAAAACACTCGAGACAACAACATTCGCTGACAAACCTTTCGCTGAGGCTCGCCCCATATCCAGTGCACGTAATCATAAGGATGGATCAGCCGTTATAGACCCGTCGCCCGCAACCTTCACCGTCCCGGCCCGGCACAACCCCAAACTGCAAACGCTCGTCGAGCGGATCAACGCCGACGAGGAGTTGAAGCAGTTGTGGCGGTGCGCCAACATCAATGCCGTGGATCGGCTCAACATGAGCGATCACGGCGAAGTGCACATTCGCATTGTCGCCAACGCCGCGCTCAGGCTCTTGCGCCTGTTGCGCGAGGCCGGGCACGTGCCGGGTATTGTCGCCAACTATCACCTCACGCAGGAAGATGCCGAGGTGGTGGTGGTGCTGGCCGCCGCCCTGCACGACCTGGGAATGTCGATCCATCGTGATAATCACGAAGAGTTCAGCCTGGCGCTGGCGAATCTCAAGGCCAAAGAACTGCTCGACGGTCTGTATCCGATCCGGGAACGCACGATTATCGTCTCTGAAGTCTTGCACGCCATCATCGCCCACCACGGCGACATGCGTTGCCTGACGCTGGAAGCGGGAGTGCTCAAAGTGGCCGATGCCCTGGATATGACGGCTGGACGCTCGCGCATTCCGTTTGAGGCCGGCAGTTCCAGCATTCACGCCGTGTCGGCGGCGGCCATTGACGAAGTGGCGATCAAAAAAGGCGAGGGCCGCCCGGTGCGAATCGAAATTCGCATGAGCAACTCGGCGGGCATCTTTCAGGTGGATGAGCTTCTGCGTCACAAGCTCCAACATTCCACCCTGGCCAGGCTGGTCGAAGTTGTGGCCCGAATCGAGAGCGAGACCGAGAAGCGGTTATTACCGTTGTACACGATGGAAGCAGGATGAAAGGAACCACCGATTTCACTGATTTCACGGATGTGAAAAATCATAATCAGTGCAATCTGTGTAATCCGTGGTTAAGAAAATTGACTGGTAAGGAATCAAAACATGACTACACACACTCGTTCAACGGTTGACCGTGAACTGCGCGCCGTGCAGGACGACCTGATGCGCATGGGCAGTATGCTCGACTCGGCCATCACTCGCGCCATGAAGGCCCTGGCCGACCGTGACCTGGAGCTTGCCCGCCAGATAGTGGCCGATGACGCCGAAGTTAATGCCCTGCGATTTCAGATTGAAGAGAACTGCCTGACTCTGATCGCCACCCAACAACCCGCCGCCGGCGACTTGCGGACGGTAGTGGCCGCCATGAACATTGTGAGCGATCTCGAACGCATGGCCGACCACGCCGCCGGGATCGCCAAGACGGTACTCAAGATGGGAAACGAGCCTCTGCTCAAACCGCTGGTGGACATGCCCCGCATGGCCGCCGAGTGTTGTGATATGCTCCATCGTTCACTCGACGCTTATGTGAATCGCGACGTTGAACTGGCCCGGGCCGTAGCCGCTCGCGACGACATCATTGACGATCTTTATAAGCAAATCTTCCGCGAACTGTTGACGTTCATGGTCGAAGACCCGCGCACCACCACTCGCGCCCTCTACCTGCTGTTCTCGGCCCACAACCTGGAGCGCATCGGCGACCGCGCCGTCAACATCGCTGAGCGCGTCATCTTCATGGCCAGCGGCGAGATGAAGGAGCTGAGCGCCGGGCCGGCCGCACCGCTTTAGCCCCGGCCAACAAAACCCGTCTGCCGCGAATTACACGAATTGACGCGAATTTTGAAATCAACAAAATCAATTCGCGAAAATTAGCGAAATTAGCGGCTGGGGTTGCGCGACAGCGTTGCATAGGTCTAAAAATCCTTAATCCAACTTTGCGCGTCGGCTAACATTCGTCGTGTACCGTGTTTGGCAACGGAGGACAATCATGAACATAAACCTCAATTGGCCTGTTGAAGAACGTTGGAAAGTGCTGGCTCAGCCCGCTCACGGCGAAACTGCCAGCCCAAGTTACCTGCAACTGCTGGCGGCGTTGGACGAAGGCTGGGAAATTTCCCAGCCCGTTTATCGCCGCCCCCGCTGGCTCGACGACAAAGAATCGTTTTACCATTTCATTCTCAAACACGGCCACAACTCCAGCCTGCGTCTGCTCACCGTGTCCGACGATATGACGGTGCGCGAATTTCTGGCCGAGCGGCGCGTTGCCGTTTATTGACCCTCAACCTTTCAAACGCCTTGCGTAGGGGTGAAGCATTCGGAACGAACGCTTGCCGTAATTCGAGTCTTGGCCCGCGACGCGTGTTTCGTCCTACAATTGATGCTTGGCAAATACGGCTCTTCCGACTTTGCTGTGAAACCGAGGAGGCAGGCATCCCAAGATGCCGGATTGCGCCGTGAGAGCCGCATCTGGGGATGCTCTCTCCGCAATTTATCACGCTAAACCCGGTAGAGCCGCAAACACAAAACAGCCCTCGACGAATCGAGGGCTGTTTTTGGGCCCATTTTCCACCTTTGCATTCTTTTCGTCTTTGCAGTTTAATAGCCCCATGACCATCCACACCCGTAACCGCCTCCTGTTCGTCAGCTACACGCTTCTCTCCATCGTCGTGCTTGTCGCCGCCCTCGCCTTCCCGCCCGTGCGCGCCTTCGCGCCTGCGCCTCTGCGCGACTGGGTCGGGGCGCAGGTTGACTCCTTCTTCTCTTCAGTTCGCCTGCCGAACCCGTTTGCCGCCAGAGTAAAAATTGAAATCTCGTCGTCGAACACCAAAGAGGACTGGATGAACGCCGTCGCCGCCAAGTTCAACGCCGAGGAACACACGACGGCGTCGGGGGCCATCGTCGAAGTGACGGTTGCCCACGTCACCTCCGGCGGCTCGCAGACGGCCATCCTCGACGGCAGAAGCACGCCCACCGTCTGGAGTCCGGGCGACCAGAGTTGGGTGGATGAAGCGAACCGGGTGTGGCGGGATCGCAATGGCCGCCTGCTCGTGCCCGACGCCTGCCCCCCCACGGTGCTGGCCCCGGTCGGCTTTGCCATGTGGCGGCCCATGGCCGAGACTCTCGGCTGGCCCGATAAGCCGATCAGTTGGGACGACATCGCCCGGCTCTCCGCCGATCCCAATGGCTGGGCTACGCTCGGCCATCCCGAGTGGGGGGCGTTCAAGTTCGGCCACACCCATCCCGACTTTTCCAACGTCGGCCTGCTCATGATGACGGCCCTGGCCTATTCGGTTGAAGACAAGACGAGCGGCCTGACGGCTGATGAAGTGTATGCGCCCGAAGTGGTGGACGCTTTTGCCGACGTGGAACTCAACACCTATCACTACGGCATCCAGAACCGGCCTCTGATGAAGGTGCTGGCCGAGCGCGGGCCGAGCTACCTGCACGCCGTCACCACCAGCGAGGCCGAAACCCTCAAGACCAACGCCGACTTTGCCGACATCCTGCGCTTCCAGTTGGTCTTCATCTTCCCGTCGAAAGGAACGTACTGGAGCGAACAACCTTACTGCATCCTCGACGGCGACTGGGTAACCGACGAGCAGAAAGAAGCCGCCGGCCTCTTCCAAAACTACCTCCTGGCCGTCGAGCAACAATCGTTAGCCATTGACAACTACCTGCGCCCGGTTGATGCGAACATCTCCCTTCGATCCCCGCTGACCCTCGAGGGCGGCACCGATCCGCGCGTGACCCGCCAGAGCGTGCCCTCGCTCGAAAGCCCCACCGCCGAAGTCGCCGAAGCCGTCAAGGACGTGTTCCACCAAACTAAAAAGAAGGCGACCATCGTGATGGTGCTGGACACCTCGGGCAGTATGCAGGGCGACAAGATCAAGAGCGCCGCCGACAGTTCAGTCAGCTTCATCAAGCGCCTGCACCCCGACGACGAGATTTACGCCTTCGGCTTTGCCGACTTCACCTACGATCTCGGCGGCGGGCGGAGTGGAAACGTGAGCGAGCAGTTAGCAGGCTCGGTGGGCAACATCGTCGCCAACGGCAGTACGGCGCTCTACGACGCCGTGTGCGAAGCCGTCGCCCGGAGCGATCAATTGAAGGCTGAAGACGAAGCCAGTGGCGAGAAACGCCTGTACGGTATCGTCGTCCTCTCGGACGGCGAAGACACGGCCAGTGGCCGCAGTGAGAATCAGATGTTCGACTGCCTGCCTACCGGCGAGGACGTGACGGGCGTCAAAGTATTCACCATCGCCTTCGGCGAAGACGCCGACAAGGACTTGATGACCCGCATCGCCAACCGCACCAACGGCAAGTCGTTCGCCGGCGACCCGGAGAGTATTGAGAATATTTATAATTCGATCTCGGCGGAGCAGTAGGTGGCGGCTTGCTCTCAATGGCAAACGCGCGTTTGTTTAGTGAAGGCCGCATAAAATATCTGCCGACACTGAAAACACTGAGATTGGGTTTTGCAAAAATGTTCTACTTCTTTCAAGAAGCTCTTGACAAATGTAAATACGCTTATATACTAAAATTGATTAAAGCCCGTGGATGGTCCCGCTAACCGCTGGTTGGACGGAAAAAGGCCATCCACAATTACAACCCCGAGGAGTGCTACGGCACTCCTCGAATTACTTAAGTCCATGGATAGCCGTCAGAATGAAAACGCGCGTTTTTATAGACTTTTGGAATTTTCAACTGTCAATCAACGACATTGACCCAGCATACCGAATTGATTGGCGGAAAGTTTCTCCCTGGCTAATTTAATATTGTTGGCCGTTCGCTCTCCCACGAGGGCACACAGGTTTATATGTCCTATGACCCTGAGAATAAAAAAGACAGTGGGCTCCGAGACTTTGCCCTAAATGTTCTTGGCCGTTTCCCAGGAATACAAGTCTCTTTGCTGGAAAGAAAAGCGAGAAATGCGCCAGTTTGTCCAAGTTGTCATCAGCCAATAGAAAACTGCCCTCATTGTGGAAAGTTGATGACGAGAACGATTGAAAAAGGCGTTGATACGGCTATTGTCACTGATATGTTGAAACTAGCGTGGGAAGGAGCACTTGAAGCAGGCATTCTTGTCTCATCTGACCGTGACTTTATACCGGCTGTCGAGATGCTTTCTACAAAAGGATACAAGGTCATTAATGCTCACTTTCCCCCACAAGGTATGCACCTTGCGAGAGCATGTTGGGCCAGCATTGGCTTGAAAAATGGATTGGCGCATTTCCAGAGATAGAGCAATGGCGGCGGTGACGACGCCGACAAGGATTTGATGACCCGCATCGCCAACCGCACCAACGGCAAATCGTTCACGGGCGACCCGGAGAGTATTGAGAATATTTACAATTCGATTTCGGCGGAGCAGTAGGTAGGCGGCTGATCGCAGTTACGACATTTTGTAAAGATGGCTCTCCCGCCTTTGCTGTGAAACCGAGGAGGCAGGCATCCCTAGATGCCGGATTGCGCCGTGAGAGCCGCATCTGGGGATGCTCTCTCCGCAATTTATCACGCTAAATCTGGGAGAGCCGTATAGATTTGTTAGCGGCGGGATGCCAGACGCCAACGCCAGCCTTCGATGGTCAAGGCTACGCGAAAGGCAAGCGAGTCGAGAAAACGGGTGAGAGGATAAAGGGGAGTGCGTCTTTGGCGTGGTTTGCTATCAGCGGCAAGAACATAAGTAGTGAAAGTGTGTTCAGGGCAGAAGGTGTACACTTGACCTACATTGTCAAGGTAAAGTTTGGGTGCCGCGAAAATATGGCACGCGGGCGAGTTCGCATCCGGGCAGTAGAAATGGGGCGAGAACGCCTGGTCGCATGTTTCGCAAACCAGCGGGGTGTCAACCGAATTGCCGTTCACTGAAAGAACAACCGTTGAACGGCAATTCGGGCAAGCAATTTGAGGGGCTGTTGTGTTCATCGCTTTGCCTTCAACAATGTGCAAAGTATAGGCGAAAATGCGCGAATACGAAACACCCGGCCCGCGTTCGAGTGTCCGTCAAAGTTTTGATGCTGTTGGCGAATTGTTATGCCCAGTCATTGGCAGCGAATTTTGTAACCGCTTCGCGTGTAACGGATAGCGCGCCCATCCGTTACATCCGCTACCCATCCGTTGCCGATTTCGCCAACCGCACCAACGGCAAGTCGTTCGCGGGCGAC
>CAYSIV010000328.1:0-6703 GCA_964431175.1 uncultured Anaerolineales bacterium | reverse complement strand
ATAGACATTATCGGGAATAACATTATGACGCTCCCCAACCGCGTCCTCGCGGTTGGCCGCCCGCGAGGACGCGGGCTATGAGCTTATTTCCGATAAGGTCTAATGATCCTAAAAGAAAAAACTCCCGAAGGTTCGTGAACTTCGGGAGTTTTTGACTCTATGGGTGCAACTTGCCCCAGGGCACAAAGGCCCCGTTCCTGGAAGTAGTCAAACCGCTGTAGGATGCAGTGGCAGTGTAAACCATGAAAGCGCCCGGTTTGTAGGATTTGAGAGAGAAGGTTACCGAAGCATAGCCGTTGGCGTCGGTGGTGTTAATAATGTACTTCAATTCACCGCCGGGGGTGTTCATGACAAAAGTGACACGCGCGCCAACGACGGCCAGTCCGTTTTCATCCGTCACCCAAGCTCTCAGAGTTTGTTGGGTCGTTTCTGCCGCCAGAATGTTGTATATCGGTTCGGTGGCAACGATGAGCATTTGCGGTTGTGACGGGGACGGCGCCGGGGTAATGGATTGGGTTGGCAGAGCCTGTTGCCCCAGGTTCACCAACTGCACTGCCTGATCGGTGGGCAAGCCCGGTCGCCAGGTGACGACGGCATTCTCGAAATACTGCACCAAGTGATCGTCAATAACCTGAGGCTCGTTGATAGGCTGGCCGAACACGGCTTCGCCGCCATACTTCTCATAAAACTCGTAAATGCCGTAGGCGACGTTGTGCCCGTACTGGTCGTAGTAAGCAGAGTAGGGATCATCCAATTGTGGGGCGCGCGCGGCCGGGCTTCCCAGCGCTTGCAAGCCCAGCGGCCGCAAACTTACGCCTTCAGCAACAGTGGGGTTTTGATACACCACGGCATTTTCATAAACCTGCTCAATCGCCCCGTCACTTCCCGTCTGCCGCCGGCCCAAGGGAAGTCCGAACACTCTCTCGCCGCCGTGCGCGAGGTAGAAAGCGTCTATTTGGTTTGTCGGCGGTTGCGGGGTTGGGGTTGCGGGGCGAATCGTGACCGGGCCAGGGCTGAACAGACAATTATGATTGCAAGCCACACTCCCCAAGTGGTCCAAGCTGAATTGAAACTCGGAGGCTTGAGCGCCGTCCCAAATAAGGATAGCGCGTTCAAATCTTTGGACGAAGTGGCCGTTCTCGATATACATCTCAGAAATCGGGTAGCCGAAGAACGACACGCCGCCGTATTTGTCGAAGAAGGTTCTAAACTCTAGCCGCACCGAGTGGCACGTTGCGCTAAAATAAAGCGCGCCAGACTCCACACTCTCGGGCGCAACGCAGGGTAAAGGGCCATATAATAACTCACCCAGGTTAGCCAGAACAATTTGACTGTTCGCCGGCAATTGAGGATGATATTCGAGTCGCCCGTTCTGGAAGTATTGGACGATGACGCCATTCTCTGGTTGCTCAGGACTGATCGCTGCACCCAGGGTGCGCAAACCGTCATGGGTGTTGTAAAAATCAAGAAAGGTTGTTGCGACCGGGTATTCTTCACCAGAATAGGATGTAGTGGGCGTCCCCGATGAGCCGCATGCGGTCAACACAAAAATCAACATGATCCCGATAAGGGCAATTTTTCGTGCTCTCATATGAGGATGGGGTGTAGAATTAAATTACAGTAATGATTGAGTACCACATTGCACCGATTATATACCTAATATCACAAATAGGAAATAAGTACGCCCCCTAATTTCATAGGCAAATGTACTGACTCTATTCGTGACATTTCTTTGGAACATCTGCTCTAAAATGGCGAAATTTTATTATGGCTGACTTTGGTGAACGTGCTCAAGTGCTTCAACTGATTGATGAAACATCGCCCGCCGATGCGTTTGCGGCATATTATGCCCTGCACCATAATCCCAATCGCATTTCCATCTTTGTTCATCATGATCAGGCGGGCCGGGCCGATGGATTTCTGGTTCGGGCACAGACTGGCATGGATTTATTCAGGCCGGTGGTCTCGGTTCGGGCCGCCACTGATGAAGTGGCTTGGGCCCTGTTCCAAACCGGGCTTTTGCCCAACCGGGCCTATTATCTTGTCGCGCCGCTGTCGCTGTCAAATGCCGTCAACCGCTACCTCACCATGAGCGATTTCGAACTGCTTCTGATTTATCGACTCGACGCCGCCAGATTCGAGCCGCAGATCAACGTCATGGTCGTGGAGAATCCGACCCCTGATGGCTGGCCGCGATTCGAGATCAGCGCCAACGGCGCGGTGTGCGCCAGCGCCGGGATCAACTGGCGCTCGCCCCATTTTGCCGAGGCCTACGTTTATACGAATGCGGCGGCCCGTGGCCGGGGTTGGGGCAAAGCGGTGATGTCGGCATTAGCCGGCGCGCTGATCAAAGACGGGCGAATGCCGCTCTACGTCGTCAACGAGCAGAACACGGTTTCCATTCGACTGGCGGAAAGTTTAGGGTTTGTAGATACCGGGGCCAGAGAATATGCCGGGCAGGTTTCACTCAGAGGCTAAATGACAATCAAAGCTGCTCACACATTCCCGCATAACTTCAAATGGGGCGCCGCCACTGCCGCGCATCAAGTGGAAGGCGGGGCCACCAACAGCGACTGGGCCGCCTGGGAAAAACTTCCTGGCAAGATCAACGACGGCGGCTCGGCGGCGGTGGCGTGCGATTGGTGGGGCGGGCGTTGGGGTGAAGATTTTGATCGGGCGGCGAACGATGGCCAGACGACACACCGCCTCGGCGTGGATTGGAGCCGGATCGAACCCCGGCTGGCGGTGTGGGATGAAGATGCGCTCGACCACTATCGCCAAATGGTCAAAGGCTTGCGCGAGCGCGGCCTGGAGCCGATGGTGACGTTGCATCACTTCGCCAATCCGCTATGGCTGATGGAGAAGGGCGGCTGGGAGAACGTGGCCGCCATCAGCCATTTTGAGCGGTTTGTGCGCAAGGTGGTGAAAGCGCTGGGCGACTATGTTGATCTATGGTGTGTGTTTAATGAGATCAACGTTTTCACTTACTTCAGCTATATTGATGGCGCGTGGCCGCCGGGGAAAAAGAACATCGCCGCCGCTTTCAAAGTGGCGCGGCACATGCTGTTGGCGCACGCGGCGGCTTACCGGACTATTCACGAGCTTCAGCCGCAGGCGCGGGCAGGGATTGCCCACCACGTTCGACCGATTGATCCGGCCAAACCAGAGTTCGCCCTCGACGGCTGGGTGGGGAAATTGCAGTATCGTCTTTTTAGCGAGGCCATCCCGCAGGCTCTACACACCGGACAGTTGCTGTTCCCGTTTGGCGGGTTCAACGAGCGCCTGCCGGAATTGGCCGGGACGTTCGATTATTTGGGCGTCAACTACTACTCGCGCTACCATTCGGCCTTTGACCTCTCCCAGCCGGGCACGCTGTTCGGGCGGACGTTTCACCCGTCGACAGCCGAAACAGATCATCTTCGGTTGAACGAGCTTTACCCGGAAGGGCTGTACCGGGCGATCAAGTGGGCGGCCAGGTTCAAAAAGCCGATTATGATTACCGAGAGCGGCTGGGGTGACGTGGACGAGAGCCGGCGCAACCGGGCCATGTTACTGCACCTGCGCCAGCTCTGGCGGGCCATCAACTTCAACTGGCCGGTGACGGCGTATTACTACTGGACGCTGGTGGACAACTTTGAGTGGGAGCGCGGCTGGTCACAACCCTTTGGGTTGTATGAGCTTGACCTGGCGACACAGGAGCGCCGCCCGCGCTTGGCGGCTAAACTGTACGCCGAAATTTGCAAGACGAATACGCTCAGCTCGGAGATGGCGGCCCGGTACGCGCCGGAGTTGTTGCCGGCGATGTTTCCGGGCTAATCGCTCATGCGGTAGCCGAAGCCGCGCACGGTCTGGATGATTTCGGGGTTCGAGGGGTCGCGCTCCAGCTTTTGCCGCAGGAACCAGACGTAGCGGCGGACGTAGCCTCGTTCCACGCCTTCTTCCAGCCCCCACACTGCCTGAAGCAATTCCTCCTCTGAAATTGCCCGGCCCCTGTTCTCAACCAAAAACTTGAGCATTCTGAACTCGGTCGGCGAGAGTGAGACCGCTTCATTATCTTTCGTCACATTCCAGCGATCGAGATCAATCGAGACGTTGCCGAAGACATGCACCTGGCGCTCCGAGGGGGATGCGTCGCGAGCGCGATTGAGAATGGCGTTGATGCGCGCCGCCAGCTCGGCGAAGCTGAACGGTTTGGTGACGTAGTCGTCCACGCCAATGCGGAAGCCGCGCAGTTTATCGGACTCGGATGTTTTGCCGGTGAGCATGATCATCGGCACGGATGAGATTTCGCGGATGCGCGAGGCCAGCACAAAGCCGTCCATGCCGGGCATCATCACGTCGAGAACGACGATACTGGGCCGCTCGTCGTAGAGGAGGCGCAGGGCCGTTTCGCTTTTGTCGGTGGTGAAGACGGTGAGGCCGGTGTCGCGCAGATACTCACTCAAAAATTTCAACAAGGTGCTGTCGTCGTCAATAACAAGAACGCTGGTCACCATTAAGCTCTCCGTAAACTAACACAAAATGTAACCCCGCCGCCGGGTGTGTTTTCCAGATGGATTTGCCCTGCCATGGCATCCATGAAGCGGCGGGAAGTGTGAAGCCCGAGGCCGTAGCCGTACACCTGTTGCGAGTCGCTTTGCTGGGCGCGATGGAACTTGCCAAAGACTTTGCTGTGCTGGTCGCTCGGGATGCCGGGGCCGTGATCGCTCACCCGGATTTGGATCATAGTGTCGTTGCAGTGCGCCGAAATTTCAACAGGACTTTCGGGTGCATATTTGAAGGCATTGTCAATAAGTTGAAACAAAACGCTCCGCAGGCCGCGTTCGTCGGCCAGCACGGGCGGCAAATCGGGCGGCAAGGCCAGATCGAGGCGATCCACGTTCGGGTTCGAGAGGAATTGGTCGATCACCGACGGCAGGAGCGCGTTGAGCGAGATGGGGGCGAGCTTGATCGGCAATTGCCCGGCCTCAAAGGCTGAGATGTCGAGGATGGTTTCGACGATCCGGGTGAGCCGGCGGGCTTCGCGGCCCATTAGGGTGAGGGCTTCGCGCGATTTGAGCGACATTTCTTTGTCGCGGCTGAGCATTAACTCCAGGCCGCCGTTGAGGTTGGTGAGCGGAGCGCGCAATTCGTGCGAGACGAGCGAGATAAATTCCGATTTGAGTTGATCGAGGGTTTGCAGTTCGGCGTTCTGTTGCTCCAGCTGGCGGTTGGCCGTCTCCAGGTTGGTGGTGCGCTCGGTCACTTTGAGTTCCAGGTCGGCATTCAGGCGCATGAGGCGATCCTGGGCTTCGAGCAGTTGGGCGTTAAGAGTGCGGAGTTTGGACTCCATGTGTTTGCGTTCGGTGACATCACGCCCGACGCCGACCAGCCCGGCGACCGTTCCGGCTTCGTCACGCAGGGTATTAAGGGAAAGCGCCAGGGTGATGGGTCGCCTGTTGGTTTTGGCCGAGCCTTCGCCCTGCCAGTTATCGATTCGGGCCAGGCCAAGAATTTCCCCCACCGAGACGGGTGGTAAAGGGTGGAAGAGGTCGGCCAAAGTGTGATGGCTAAGCACATCGCCAGACTGCAGGCCGAGCAAGTCGTAGGTCACCGGGTTGGCTAGCAGGAGTTGGCCATCTTCTTTGCAGATGAAGGCGGCGTCGGCTGTGCTGTTGACAAGCTGGGCATATTGTTGAAGGTCGGTTTCGCCGAGCAGGACGCCCTGCCGCACGACGAGCAGGGCGCTGAACAGGATGGCGAGATAGATGCTGGTGGCATCGGCCTGGCTGGTGACGAATTGGACGGAGATGGTTTCGCCAAAGAGGGTCAGCACGGCTACGACGGGCAGGAGGCGCTGGGCGATTTGGAGACTCCGGGCGCGGCGGCCTCCGAGGCCGGGCAGGTCGCGGTCAGGCCGGGTTCCGACCAGAAGCGCGCCGAGGCCGATGATGGTTTGCCCCAGCGCCGGGTTGAAGTTGATGGCGAGGATGAGGCCCAGGGCGACTACGATGAGCGAGGAGCGCAAGCTGGCAGGCGGGGCGCGGAAGATAATGGCGACGGCGGCCAGGGTAAGCAGGAGGGCGGCAAACGGGTAGACCACTTGCCAGACGACGGTGGCCGGTTCTTCAAATGTGGACAGGGCGGTTGCCAGCAGAGGCCGCAGGCTGAGGTCGTAGAAGATGGCGGCAATGCAACCAACGGCGAGGATGAGGTCGAGGATGACCCGAAGCCGGGTGGCGCGGTTGCGCGCGCCCACCGGGTAGCGCCACAACCCGAAGGCGATGAGCGGGTAGCCGACGAGTCGAACGAGGTCAATGAGAGTGGGTGTGACGAGTTGCGAACGGGTAAGGGTTTCGAACAGCGCCGCGATTAAATTGCTGGTCAGCCAGATGGCAAGACCCACCGCCAGCGCATCCCAGGCCGGCTTGAGCGCCGGCTCGCTTTTGGCCCGAAGCTGGAAGGCCATCGCAACCACAACAGTTTCCAACGCGATCTGCAGAAGGTGGGCCATGGGCATGGGCCAGCCCAGTTGATGCGCCGCGAGCGAGAGCAGGCCGGCCGCGCCCAGGGCGGCCAGCCAGCGTCGCCAGGTTTGGGTGAAGGGCGCTGAAAGCATGGGGTGATTATAAAGTAAAACCGGAAGAGGCGCGGTTAGTACACCGTAAAAGAATAACTTCCGCTCCCGCTCCGCTTCGCGTTTGTAACGCGAAGCGGAGCGGCT
>CAYSIV010000327.1:4345-6705 GCA_964431175.1 uncultured Anaerolineales bacterium | reverse complement strand
GGGCGGCAGTGCAACTGCCGCCCAATCCCATCAATCCAAAAGGAAACCGCTGTAACGACGAAGCTAGCAGAAAGCCTAATAGAGGAGCGCCCCCGCTGGAGATTGTCGAGCATCAGGTGCTGTACAAAGCCTGCCCGCAGTGCCAGGCGGTGACGGCCGGGGCGTTCCCGCCGGAGGTGACCAAGCCGGTACAGTACAGCCCGTGGGCGCGCCGGAGCGTGAGCGGCAGGGGCGGGTCGGCGCGCGTGGCGATGACCAGACGCATCGGCGATGGCAAAGGGTCGAGCAGAAAAGAGAGGGCGTCGTGAACGGGCTGAGCGACATTAGAAAAAGTCGCCGCCGCTCGCCACTCTAAAGTTTTGACTCTTCTCCCCAGCTAGAGTATCCTTGTGCCATCTTCAATTTTGATAACAAGGAGACAACTCACCATGCCAAATTGGGAATATTGCATCCTCACCCGCCTCACTGGCGGCGTGGACACCAAGTGGTACGTCAATCGAGTGTTTCAGCACTCCGACACCGAAATGCCGGAAGAAGCGACGGAAGCGCAGTTCAAGAAGCATAACGAGAAGTTCGAGAAACTGCATGCTTCGAAAGCGTTTCCAATTTTGCCGGCGGTGCTGAACATGATGGGCGCCGACGGCTGGGAATTGATTGACGACATGAATACCGGCATGCCCGGCGGCGAAGGGTTGGTGTTTAAGCGCCCGCTGAAAGCTAAACCGGTGGCGGCCAAAAAGCTAGCCAAGAAGATCCGGAAGTAGAGCACTTCCACATAAAAGCGAAACCGCCGGTGTGAGGGGGGGCACACCGGCGGTTTCTTTTATGGGCCACTCCATGTCAGGGACGCGCGAACTGATGGGTTTTGCGGAGGGCCGTTATCGATTGACAGGATAAGCCTGCCGGGTGAGCGCGCTCTTAACCTCAGGTGAGAGACAAATGAGAGCTCCAGCAACTTCAGCCAGATTTGCCTTGTTTGAATAATTTTTCCCAGTCGGCCAATTCCTGCTGTGTCAGGCCGCGCTCTTTTTCCGGCGCGCCGGATGAGGCCGGGGTGTGAGTCAAGGCGCGGCCAAATTCGGCAGAGGAAAGAACGCTTATGCGGCGGTGTTGGGCAACTGAAACGATTTTGTGATCAGAGGTGACCAGGATCAGCCCGGGCGGATTCTTTTCACTGTTGAGGCGGTTGATGATGAGATCGTCGGCGGTGGTGTGGCGATCAGAAGCAAAGATAACAGTAACGTCGCTGGTTGAAAGGTTGGAGACGCCGCCGGGCAAACCGCCATCAAAAATGACAGTCGCTTTGCGGCCTTCGCGCAGGCAGTGGCGGCGGACCAGTAGGACAAGCTTGACTTCGTCATCCGGGTCGTCGAGCGCCAAGCCGGGCGTCTGGCCGATCAGGTTATGGCCGTCGATCAAGTAAGGCATGTCGAATCCCAAGAACCAACTTCCAGGATTGTAGCCTGAGAGAAACTGCCTTTGCCCGCCGATTGCAATACGATTGGCTTCCGAGTATGATCAGCCGCCATGAACTGGCGGCGATTATTTTTATACCTGATATTGAATGCAATTGTGTCGGCGGTAGTGACGTTTTCGGTGCTGGCCCTCTGGGATGCCACTCATCCCGAGCCGGTGGCGATTGCCAGCCAGACGCCCATTCCTCAGCCGCCCCTGGTTGGGGGGGGAGCCAGCCAGGCAACACCGCAAACCCAGCCTTCCATTCAGGCGACGGCTACCCCGACGCTCTACGAAGTGAAAGGCGGCGATACGTTAGGGAGTATCGCCCTTGAATTCGACGTACCGGTGGACGACATCATGGTCGCCAATGGGCTTACCGATCCCAACACGCTGGACGTGGGGCAGATACTTGTCATTCCGGTTGGGGGATTGCCGCAACAGACGGCAACGCCGGAAGCATTGACCAACCCTGAGGGCACTCAGGTGACGCCGCCGCCCACGGGCACCTCGGTGGTTCAAGAAGGCGTGCCACAGTTGGCGATTCGAGCGATTGTCGATCCGGGCAATTTGGCGACGGAGAAGGTAACGGTAGTGAACCTGGGCGGGCCGGTGGAGCTGGCCGGCTGGACTCTGCGCGACAGCCAGGGCAATGTGTATGCGTTTCCGGTGCTGAGTTTGTTTCAGGGCGGGGCGATCAACGTTCACACTGGCCTGGGGCGCGACACGGTGACGGATTTATATTGGGGACAGGGAGGGGCAATGTGGCAGGCCGGCGAAACGGCGACGTTAGTTGATCCGCAAGGCCAAACGCACACTACGTTCTTGATACCTTAGGGGCGGTTCAAGTGAAGAACCGCTCCCAAGGAGGGCTGGCTTTATTAGACCTTATCGGGAATAACATT
>CAYSIV010000327.1:0-4335 GCA_964431175.1 uncultured Anaerolineales bacterium | reverse complement strand
CCCGCGAGGACGCGGGCTATGAGCTTATTTCCGATAATGTCTATTGTTCTTTGTTGGAGTCAGGTGTTTCTTCTTTCTTCTTTTCATCACCGCTCATTCCTTTGCGGAATTCACGGATGGCCGAACCCAGGTCGCGGCCAATCGTGGAGATGCGGCTGGTGCCGAACAGGACGATGACGATGACCAGGATGATAATTAACTCAGGTGCGCCTAATCGAAAAGGCATGGGAATCTCCTCTGTGTAAATTGCGCGGGCCTACTCTTGTCTGCGCCTGTGGTTTATTATAGCACCCCCATTTGGCGCAACACATAAGAAGGCGGTAAGTAGTCTTGCAGGATGGCAATTGGGATGTTACACTCGCCCTGAGGCACAGAACTGTGGCAGAACAAGCGTTATATCGCAAATGGCGCCCCGTTGCTTTTGACGAAGTCGTGGGGCAAGAGCATGTTGTCAAAACGATTCGCAACGCCCTGGCATCCGGGCGCGCCGCCCATGCTTACCTGTTCTCCGGGCCGCGCGGCACTGGCAAGACGACGACGGCCCGCCTGGTGGCCAAAGCCCTCAACTGCGCTCATCCCGATCCGGCCCAACGCCCTGACAACACCTGCTCCAACTGCCTGGCTGTGAATGAGGGCCGCTTCCTTGACCTCATCGAGATCGACGCCGCCTCAAACACCGGCGTGGATAACATCCGCGACCTGCGTGACAAGATCAACTTTTCGCCAAGCGAAGGGCAGTACAAAGTTTATGTAATTGACGAGTGTTTTCGCTACGAGGATTTAGTGACCTTGGCCGATGGTTCAAAATTGCCGATCGGAAAAATTGTAGAAGAGAATTTGCAGATTGAGGTATTGTCCTACAATGAGCAGACTCAACAGATTGAGCCAAAGCCAGTTATTCGGCGGATGCGAAAAACACCAGTTTTACCAACGGTGAAGATTACCTTTGATAACAACCGCGTTGTGGTATGCACAATAAATCATAAATTCTATACGCCGAATGGACAACAACATGCCGGCTCATTGGAGATTGGCCAATTTGTGAATGCGGCCTATGAGCGTATCACTGAACATCAATTATCGGTAGTCACAGGTGCAGCGATTGGTGATGGGCATCTTTCGCTTACCCGAAGTGGGATGCGGGCGCGCTTAAGCATTACTCAAGGTGTGGCGCAGAAAAGTTACTTGGAATACAAAGCACAACTATTAGGCGATTTGGTTAAAACCGAGCCGGCTTATCAACTGGCGCCAAATTCGTATTCCAGAAAAGGGACATATCGGCTTGCTACTTTGAGTCGCCCACAGATCGCAGAACTTCATCGGAAACTGTATGACTCATCTGGTCGCAAGCGCATTTCTTGTGAATACCTGAATCTGATAACACCGTTAGGCTTGGCGCTCTGGTATTTGGACGATGGTTCCTTGGTTACTCAGGCTAACCCTCATACGCGCAAGGATGGCACAGTCACTCATTATCCAGCTACCCGTTCAACATTAAGCATTTATAGTTTGACACGTGAAGAAGCACATCTGATTTTGGATTGGCTTCGGGAAAAGTTGGGCGTAAAGGGTGGTGTTACAGCAACATCGAAAGGGCCAGTGATTTGGCTGACCTTGGATGGTACCGAGAAGTTGCACGAACTGATTGCGCCGTATGTGCCACCAGATATGGCCTATAAGTTGCTTCCGGCGTATCGCAATCATTTCTGCCCGCCTGTTGATGAGGGCATTCTTGGCGGTCTTGCTGTAAGTGTCGTAAGAAATATTGAGTGGGTGTCTCAGCCAAAGAATGTTTATAATCTTGAAGTTGCTGACAACCACAATTATTTCGTTCGAGATATTTTGGTTGCCAATTGCCACATGCTCTCGATGGGCGCGTTCAATGCCTTGCTCAAGACTCTCGAAGAACCGCCGCCGCATGCCATCTTCATTTTAGCCACCACCGAATTGCACAAAGTGCCGCTCACCGTGGCTTCGCGTTGCCAGAAGCACGCCTTCCGCCGCATCCCAGCCGCTGAAGTGGCCGGCCGCTTGCAGGCGATTGTGGAGCGCGAAAATTTGCAGGTGGAACCGGCGGTGCTGGACGTGCTGGCCCGGCAAGCCACCGGCAGTTTGCGCGACGCCATTAGCTTGCTCGATCAGTTGATCATCTCGCCCGACGAAAAGGTGACGCTCGACGGCACGCTCAAAGTGTTGGGCACGGCCAGCGGCCAGGCCGTGCAAGAGTTGGCCGAAGCCCTGCTGGCTCAGGATAGCGCGCGCGGCCTGGACTTGATCAACACCATGGCCGATAACGGCATTGACCCGCGCCAGTTTGGCCGGCAAATGGTGGACTACTTGCGCGGCCTGTTGCTGATGCGGCTGGGCAACGCGGCGCTGGTGGATGTGGGTGCGGAGACGCGTAAAACGATGCAGGGCCAGGCGACCCGGTTCGACCCCGGAAGTTTGGTGCGGGCGATCAAAGCTTTCAATACGGCGGCGAATGATTCGCGAAGCGGCTGGCTGGCGCAGTTGCCGTTGGAACTGGCGTTTGTGGAATGTTTGCGAATTGGGTTAACCGGGGATGGTGTGGCGCCGGCTCCGGTTACAGTGGCGGCTGCCCCGCGCAAGGCGACGGCTCCCTTGCCGCCTCTGCCAACCCCGGCGGCAACATCGGCCAAAGCCAAACCAGCTTCTGAGGTCAGCCTGAGTCAGGTCACAGCACGCTGGACTGATATAGTGTCGGCCAGTGGCCGCTCGCAACACAACTTGCCGGCCTTGCTTCAGTGGTGCAAACCGATGAATCTTGAGAGCGAGGTGCTGGTGCTTGGTTTTCAGAATGAAGTTCTGCTCTCGAAGACGAACACTGACCAGAACCTGCAGTTGATTGAGGCCGCCATTCAGCAAGTGTTGGGCCAGCCGCTTAAAGTGCGCTGCATCATCAACTCGGCCCAGACCGACGCTTTGCCCGACGTGAGTAGTGACGGCCCGGTGGCTGAGGCGATCCGGCTGGGTGGGAAATTGAGGAAATAAGGAGAGAATCATGGCAAAAGGCAAGGGCATGCGCCTGCCAGGCAACATGGGCGGCGGTAATATGATGGCGAAACTGGCGAAGATGCAAGAGGAGATGGCGAAGACGCAAGAAGCGCTGGCCGGTGAACGGCTGACGGTGACGGCTGGTGGCGGCGCGATCACGATCGTCATCTCCGGCGCGCAACGCATTCAATCCATTGCCGTCTCGCCGGAGTTAATGGCCTCGGGTGACGCTGAGATGCTGGGCGACATTCTGGTGGCGGCGGTCAACGAAGCTATCGAGCGCTCGCAAGTTCTGGCCGCCGAGCGGTTGCAGTCGGTGACGGGCGGGCTAGGTTTGCCGGGAATGTGACAAGGTGAAGGGGTGACCAGGTGATCTCGATTCACCTTGTCACCCGGTCACCCTGTCAGGTGCTTCATGTCTCCCCCTACAACTGTCATCCCCGCCTCGGTTCAGGCTCTCATTGATGAGTTCTCGCGACTGCCCGGCATCGGCCCCAAAACCGCCTCGCGCCTCACCTACTATCTTCTGCGTCAGCCGCCGGAGCAAACAAAAGCGCTGGCCCAGGCGCTGACTCAGATGAAGGAGCGCACCCGTTTCTGCTCGGTGTGCTTCAACATGACCGAGTCGGATCCCTGCGGGCTGTGCCACGACGAAGGACGCGATGCCGGACTCCTGTGTGTGGTCGAGGAGCCGCTGGACGTGGTCGCCCTTGAGCGCACGCGCTCGTATCGTGGGCGCTATCACGTTTTGCACGGCGCCATTTCGCCGGTGGAAGATGTTGGCCCGGATGACTTGCGAATCAAGGAACTGCTGGCCCGCCTGCGCGACGGCAAACCCCCTGTGCGCGAAGTGATTCTGGCGACCAACCCCAGCTACGAGGGTGAAGCGACGGCGATGTATTTGCAGAAACAAATTTCGCCATTAGGGATCCGGGTCACCCGGCTGGCGCGTGGCCTGCCCGTCGGCGGCGACCTTGAATACGCCGACGAAACCACCCTGGCCCGGGCGCTGGAAGGCCGAAGCGAAATGTGAGGGGTGTGGAAGTATGGCTTCGTTCATTCCCATACTCCCACACCCGATACTCGTCAACTTGCCCCAAACTCCCCTATTGCTATAATCCAACGGCGATGGACATCGCCAGCCAGATTCTTGCCACTTTCCCTGGCGGCTCAGGCGGCATAACAGACCACCAGGCCCCGGCCAACAACAGAAAGAAGATGCCAAATGACTGCCGGCCAAATCATCATTTTGATTGTCAGCCTCGTCGTCGCAATAGTTGTCAATGTGTTGATAATGCGTTGGCTGAGGAAGTCGTGGGA
>CAYSIV010000326.1:605-6774 GCA_964431175.1 uncultured Anaerolineales bacterium | reverse complement strand
AGCGGATGCGGACGGCGGCGGAGAAGGCGAAGAAGGCCAGGAAGCCGAAGAAGAGCAGGTAGAAGAAGACGTTGCCTGGGAACTCGTTAGATGGGGCCATTCCTTCCTCCCGACCGGTTTAGTAAGGATTCCTGTCTTAACGCCTGCCAGGCGTCCCCATGATGCAGGGGCGATAGGTCACGGGTCAAGGGAGAGACAGGTGACGGGTGGCAGGCGCTCGGAGGCGTGGCTCGGAGCCAGGAGCAGCCCGCCGGTCTCGGCGGGCTGCTCCTGGAGGTGGCAACTCCGGTTCGTCGATGCGAGGGCCGGCGGGATCAGCGCCAGCGTTGTCGCTGGATCATAGTCACCGAGGCTAGGCCTGTCAGGGCTACGATTGCGCCAATGCCGACGATCAACGCTGCCCATGGGAGACCGTCGCTGCCGGTGGCAGGCCCGCCTGCCTTCGGTATGGCGGCCGGAGTAATCACGGGTGTCGCACTGGCGGTGGCTGTCGGTGCCGGTGTCGGGGTGGGCGCCGTTGTGGGCGTGGGTGAAGCGGTAGATGTGGCGCTAGGCGTTGCGGTGGGTGTCCCAACGGCGCCGACGGTGAACGCCTGGTGCATGCCGGCGCTGTAGTGGTCCACAAGGTTGCAAATGAGCACGTACTTGCCGGCCGGCAGGTCCAGGATGGTGTTGGCGCTCTGGTTCGGCCCCAGCTCGGCGTCCTCGATCTCGCCCATGTTCTCGATGCCGGGTGCGTCCTCGTTTACCTTCTGGCCCACGACTGGGAGGGCGGTCTCTGCCAGGTCTGTTTTCAGGACGACAACCTCGTGGCTGATGGTTCCCTGGTTGGTGGCGTTGAACTGTACTTGGCCAACGACCACGGAGGAGGGGTTGGCGGCAAGGCTAAACACCTGGCCCCCCGTCCCACCGAGCGTGACGTTGACCTGGCTGGGATTGCCCAGGGCACCGACGCTCGTGGCCTGAGCCCAGAAAGCCAGGATGGCGAGCACCAGCAGGGCCGCTGCCGCCAGGCCGGACATTGCCAAGACCCGAATACTCATGTTTCAACCCTCCTCTCGAATCTTGCGTTTGACGTGCTTAGGGCCCGATCGTCACCGGCAGCTTCATGCCCGCCTCATAGTGGGCGGGAAGGTGGCATGTGAACTCCAGCGGTCCTTGCTGGCCGAACGTCACGTCCAGGGTCACAGTCGCTCCCACGGCTAACGCCGCATGTGCGGACTGCCCGATGTTGATCTCATGACCGATCTTCCCGCTGTTCACCACGATGAAGTGGTAGGGCACCCCTGCTTGGAACGTGGTGAGAGAGGAATCGATCTTGAACTCGCTGAGGCTAACGTTGACGTCCACGGGCTTGGGCGCTGGTGGAGGTGTGTCCACCGGCGCGGGGGCTGCTGGCGGGGCTGGCGCAGGTGTGTCCGCGGGCGCAGCTGCTGCGGGCGCCGCAGCCGGCGCGGCCGCAACTGGCGGAGCGGTGGCTGGAGCTGGCGTGGCAGCGGTCGTTTGCGCGGCTGCCTTAGTGTCAACGAGGGGTTCAGCACTCGCGGGCTTGGCCGCCGGCTTCTCTGCTGACGCCGGCGCTTGTTGTGCCTGGGCCGTGCTGTCGCTGCCGCCGCAGGCCAGCGACAGCACGGCGAGGACCGCCAGAAGACCAAGAAGCGCGATAGCCCATGTCCTGGGAATTACAGTTGTTTTCATCTGCCACCTCCGAAAAGTTGTGACCCTTTTCACTATCCAATTTAGGGCCGCCGTCGGAGGCGCGGTATCGCGGGCGCACAGTATTGGCGCCCGAAGAACTGGTGATTGCGCGATCACTAGAACTGGTGATGCGCGTGGGGCAACACCCCACGGGTGGCGGAGGAGCCTACTCTGCTATGAGGCCCTTGCGGAGTGCGTAGCGGATAAGCTCAGTGCGGTTCTGGAGGTGGAGTTTCTCCATGATGTGAGCGCGGTGGGTCTGGACAGTGTTCGCGCTGAGGAACAACTCATCGGCGATCTGCTGGCTGGTCTTCCCCTCGGCGACCAGCTTGAGAACCTGCCTCTCGCGGTCGCTCAGGCCGTCGTAGCGGGCCTTCTCCTCCCCTGGCTCCATCCGCTTGATGAAGTCGGTGACCAGATTCTTGGCCACGGCGGGATGCAGATAGACGCCGCCCTCGTGCACGGCCCGAATGGCGGCCAGCAGATCGGCGCTAGATGCCCCCTTGAGCACGTAGCCTGAAGCGCCGGCGCGCAGCATCTCAAAGAAGTACTGGTAGTCTTCGTGCATGGTGAGGGCAAGAACCTGGACGTCCGGTAGGTCTTTCTTGATGGCGGCCGTGGCCTCCAGGCCGTTCATGCCGGGCATGGCGATGTCCATGAGGACGAGGCTGGGGGAGAGCTGCCGCGCCCTTTCTAAGGCTTCGCGGCCGTCGGAGGCCTCTCCCACAACCTCCATGTCGGATTGGGCTTCAAGGATCATGCGCACGCCGTCCCGTACGATAACGTGGTCGTCGGCGATGAGGACTCTTATCTTGCTCAAGAATCCTGCCGCCCCGTCTCCAGGGTTATCGTCGCGCGTACCCGTGTCCCCTGGCCGGGGGCCGAATCTACCGTGAGGCGGCCGCCGATGAGAGACACGCGCTCCTGCATTCCGGCGAGTCCGAGGGCGCGCGACGGGTCCGGTGAGCTGGTCACTGTGCCGAAGTCGAACCCCTTGCCGTCATCGGCCACGAGAAGAGAGACGGCGCCGTTGTCGCGCTTGAGCGCTATGTAGGCCGAAGAGGCCTCTGAGTGACGGATGATGTTCGTCACCGCCTCCTGGACCACGCGGAAAAGGCAGGTCTCCACTGGAGGCGACAGCCGGTCCTTAAGACCGGACGTCTCCATCTGCAGATGGATGCCCTTTTCCCCCAGGCGGCTCTCGGCAAAGGCGCGCAGGGCTGGCACCAGGCCCAGGTCATCGAGGGCCGCCGGGCGCAGATCAACGACGAGCTGCCGGATCGCGTCGATGCTCTGGCCTGCCAAGGACATCGCCTTCTCCAGGCGCCCGCTGACGGCGCCGGGCTCGCGCTCTAAGGCGTCCTGAGCCGCTTCGAGACTCATGATGATGCCTGTGAGGGTCTGGCCGGTCTCGTCGTGCAGCTCCCGGGCGATGCGTTTGCGCTCCTCTTCCTGAGCTGAGATCACGTTCTCCAGAAGCCGGCTCCGGATCTCCTCTTTGCGCCGCAGCTCTTCCACTAGTGTCTGCACTTCCTGGGTTCGCTCCTCCACCCTCCGCTCCAGGTCCCGGTCACGCTGCTCTATCTCCCGCAGGGACCCTTCGAGCCTGCCGCGCATAGCCTCCAGCGTTTCCCCGAGGCGGCCGATCTCACCACCTTCCGCAAGGCGGATCGGGGTTTCCAAATCGCCAGCGGCGATCCTGTCCGCTGCTCTCGTGAGCTGACGCACAGGCCGCACCAGCAGCCGGGCGCCCACAAGGGTGGCCAGCCATAGTACCACCAGAGAGACTGCGCCTAGGAGCAGCATCTGGTTGCGCAGGTCGGTTACCGGCGCCAGGGTTTCGGCCTCGCTGCCGCCGACGGCAACCCCCCAGGGGGCGCCGGAGAGGTGGGCGACGGCCATTATGTGTTTGTCGCTCTCGCTTGCCGCCTCTGTTGCGCTCCTGGGCTCCAAGGGCGCCGTCTCCACGCCTTCCACTCCCTCATGTTGCAGGCGCAGATACAGCTGCCGGTGTTCGCCCGGCGCCAGGAAGTCCACAGGGTCCGTAGAGGCGATGACAAGACCGTTGCTGTCGAAAACTTCGGCGTGCCCGGTCTGGCCAAGACCCGTGGCGTCCTTGAGGACGCCCACCAGCTCCGGGTGTGAAAGGTCAATCACTCCACCCAGGGCCAGCTTAGCCCCGCCCTCGCTGCTGGCAAGAGGGACCACCAGCATAGCGGCTGGCCTCCCGGTCATTCCGTCGCGATAGGGGGCAGATATGCCCTTGCTGGCCGTGGAGATGGTCTCGCTAACAGCGGGGGCCGCGGGCGCGTCCACGCCGGATTGAATGCGAGACACTGGAGCAGCGGCAAGTGGATCGCCGCGGGCATCGAGCAAGTAGAAGCCCAGCCAGATGTCGCCGGTGACTCGTAGTGTCGTCCCCAACTCTTCAGATATTCGCGTGGACTGCGCCTGAGCAGAGTTTGGCGGGATGGAAGCGGCGGTGGCCTCCAGTTCGGAGTAGGCATGCTGCACATAGGCGTCGACCTGGCGGGCAGCCATCTGGGCGATCACCAGGCGCTCCTGCAGGATGCGATCACGGCTGTCGTCAACGACGCGCAGAACGAGCAGGCCGAGGACCACGAGGAGCGTGAGAAAGCCGAGGCTCGCCGCCACGACGACACGCGGCCACAGGTTGGTTCTGCGCAAGAGCGAAGGCGGAACAGCGAAAACTCTACGCAGAATTCCCCGTCCACCACTAGGTTTCACGAACTGATTATATCAGCGGGCCCGGCAAGCCAGAGGCTTCGGGGATCCGGACCTACATCTGCGGCGTGAGCTTGCTGAAGTACTGGAAGAAGCAGCCGTTGGCGAGGGGCCCGCACAAGTGTCGCGGCCTGCTACAATCGTCTGGCCATGTCTATCGAGATACGTCCTGCGCGCGAAGACGAGCTGGACCGCGTCCCGTCCAGCGATTACTCGCCGTGCGGGTGAGACTTCTTCTAGGGACGGAGGGGGTCACGGAATTCGCGCCTGCCGCCACGCCGCTCGGTCAACTGCAACGCGGGCTCGGTTCCGGTTTCCTCTGGGCGCTGCAACAACCACCTGAGTCCGTCCATCCCCTGCTCGAGCACTGCATCCTGAACGACCCGCGCTGGGACTACCAGCTCGATGACCGAGGCGACTACTACGCCCGGTTGGTTTTCGCCAGTGGGATGACCCTCGTACCGCTCGCGCGTCAACTCCTGGAGAACGCCGACCGTGACCAGTTTGAGACTGGCGGGACAATCGATACGCTGGGCGCGCTGGCTAAGCGGGGCAACGAGGAAGCGGCGAACATTCTGACGGCGTACGTGGCTGTAGGCACACACTGGAATCTCGCCCTGGACGAGTTGATAGAGACCGGACGCGCTGAAGCCTGGGAAGGTCTGAACGGCGTGATCGAGGCCCGGTTTCCAGATCCGGAACAGCTCGGCAACAGACTTTCATGTGTCCCCCTCGGCGAGCCGCCCTGGAGTGGCTGGAAAGATTCGCCCGGTCCGCTGGGCGCGATATTGCGGAAACGCGAGCGCCGCGAGCGCGATCAACAGGGTACCACGGAGGAGGTGGACTACTCCTCCATGAGCACGCAAGAGTTGCTAGATCTCACCGAGCTCCAGGACCCAGCGCGCCGGATTGAAGAGGCGCTCTCGTCGCGCGACTCTCCGGAAGACAGTGCTCTTTTTCTGGCAGCAATCGAATTAAGCCGCCCGCTGCGGGCGGCTACGGCCTTGCGCATCCTTCGTCGCCGGGGCGACCCGCGCGTATTTGAACCGGCGAAGCGCATCATTGAGCAGTGGCGGCGGCGCCAGAGGTCCACGCCCGCAGAGCGGAGGCGGTACCCACTGGTTCTGTACTCGGCCGCGAACCGGGCTCTACGCGGATCGCCGTCGCACATTGCGCTTCCTCTCGCGCGCCGCTGGCGCAGTTCACCGTCGCCGACGCTCCGGCACTCGGCACAGGGTGTCCTGAGATCGCACGCAACTGAGGACGACGTCCCCTGGGTTCGCCGACAGTTGAGATGGCGCCTGACAGACAGGCGAGTGACAGACAGGCGCGTCTACACCGTCTGTGGTTATGCAGAGATACTGACGCGCTTCCCCCGGCTTGGCCCATTCCCGGGGCTCGGACTCATCTACCACCAGCTCCCGTATTCCTACGGGCGTCGCTTCTTCGTCCGGGCCATGGCCGCCACCGACCCTGCGTTCCCCGGCGGCCTCGCGTACGAGTGTCTCTGGGACTGCCAGAGTGATACCCGGGTCGCCGCTTGCCAGGTGGTTGACCTCAACGTGCTGCACGCCCGGGAGCGGCTGCAGGAGATGGCGGCTGACGCGTGGGAGGAAGCGGAGGTGCGAGAGGCGGCGAGCACGCGGCTTTGACCGCGGGCAGGCTGCATCGCCTGTTGAGTCGCTCACCGCTTGGCCTTCGCCGGGCCCTGGAACACCAGGCCGGC
>CAYSIV010000326.1:0-595 GCA_964431175.1 uncultured Anaerolineales bacterium | reverse complement strand
GATCCGGACCTACGTCCGCGGCGTGAGCTCGCTGAAGTACTGGGTCAGACTTCTTCTAGGGCGAACCGGCGAGTCAGCGCTTGGCTTTCGTCGAGCCCTGGAACACCAGGCCGGCGGCGATGGCCAGCAGGGTGCTGGGGATGAGCAGCAGGGTGGCGAACACAGGGCCGAACAGGAAGACCCCCAGCACGATCAGGACGAGCGAAACGGCGACCACGCGTCGCAGTATGGTCTGGCGCCGGGGCGTGGCGCGCGCGCTCACCCAGACGGCGGGGACGTAGACGGCGGCCATCGCCGCCAGCGGGATGGCGACGAGCCGTGACGCGTCGCCGGGCGAGACGAGCGCGAACACTGCGGACTGTCCAAGGAGGAGGACGGCCAGGCCGCCGCCGATCAGCCCCATCCAGGAGATGTCCCGGGGCGGCCGCGCCGGCAGTTGCGCCGTAGCGGCAGCGCCAGCGCCAGGCGCGTCTTCCGCGGCCAGGGCCTGCCGGCTCCGCCGCGCCTCGCGGTGCCGCCTGCGGGTCTCCTTTCGCCTAGGCGCTCTTGGCCTCCCCGAACTGCTTGCGCAGCTCCGTCTTCAACACCTTGCCCA
>CAYSIV010000325.1:2626-6794 GCA_964431175.1 uncultured Anaerolineales bacterium | reverse complement strand
TCGGGGTAGCTTACCTGATGACCGAATCAACCAACTTTAGTCACACCCAATTGATTTTGCAGTTGCAACCAATCCCATGACTCATCCGCTTCTCCAACGCGCCCGAGCCGAGGGCACACCGCTCATTGACGGCGAAACCGTCACCTTCGTCTGGCATGGGCCAAACTCGCCACAGTTGCTGGGCGACTTCAACGATTGGGAACGCGCGCCAAAGCCACTGAAATTGAAGCGGGTTGGACCGGGCGTGTGGACCCGGCAGATAGAATTCCCACGCGACGCTTACATCGAATATGCCTTCGTTCGTCAGGGTCGCCGCGTGCGCGATCCCCTCAACCCGCGCCATACTTGGAACGGCGTCAATGCCTACAACAATTTCTTCCACATGCCCGATGCCGCCCCCACGCCGTTGGCGAAACGGCAACGCGCGGCGCCGCACGGCACGCTCAGCCGGTATATTATCAAGACACCCTATCTCATTGTGGGTGGCAAGCGCATGATTTATCTCTATCAACCGCCGACCAAAGCGCCATGCCCGTTAATCGTGGTCTATGATGGCCCCGACTATCTGCGCCGCGCCAACCTCGTCAACATCGTTGAGAACTTGCTGGCGCAGGGCCGCATCCGACCGGTGGCTTTGGCTTTTGTGGAGAATGGCGGGCAGGCTCGCTTTATTGAATATGCGTGCAGTGAAAGCACGGTGCTGTTCGTTGAGCATGAAGTCTTGCCGCTGGCCCAGAAACATCTGCGCCTGGTTGACCCGAAAAAATCGCCGGGCGCATATGGGGTGTTGGGCGCTTCGCTAGGCGGACTCATGGCGCTGTACACCGGCTTGCGTCGGCCCCGGATTTTTGGCAATGTGCTAAGTCAATCCGGCGCGTTTATTGCCCGCACCCATGAGCAGGTCATCTACAATTTGGTGACCGAAGGGCCACTCCGGCCGTTGACGATTTGGATGGAGGTTGGCCTGTACGACATCGCCGACCTTCTGCCGGGCAACCGGCGGATGCTGGAGTTACTCGTGGACAAAGGCTACCGCGTGACCTACCGCGAATATAGCGCCGGTCACAACTATCCTGCCTGGCGGGATGAGGTGTGGCGTGGGCTGGAGGCGCTGTTTGGTCAGTGATTATTTCACCACAAAGTTCACAAAGAGATTGCCATCCAGACTTTGGAAGTGCTCGCTCAGACAGCCAATTTCGGCCAACACGCCTTGGCGCGCACTTCCGAAGTCTCAACGAGTGTTCTTCGTGGTGAAAGATAATGGAAATCGTATGCGCGCGAAATTTTGGAACGCGACCCTCATGGTTGCTCTATTGCTGGCCACGCTTGGCCCGACGCCATTGGCCCGCGCCGACGACACTCCATCCCCGGCGACCGTCGCCATCCCCGGCACCCTGCAATCCGAACTGGGCTGTTCCGGCGACTGGATGCCCGATTGCGACAAGACCTTCCTCACCTACGACGCAGAAGACGACGTATGGCAAGGTGCGTTTGAAGTTCAGCCCAATAACGACCAGGACAAGAAAGGCCCGCGCTACAAAGCGGCCCTCAACGGCTCATGGGGCGAGAACTACGGCAAGAATGCGTCCCCCGGCGGCGCGGACATTCCGCTGGCCATGATCCAGCCTACACTGGTCAAGTTCTACTATGACCACAAGACACACTGGGTTGCCGACAGCTTCAATCAAGTCATCGCGACTGCGGCGGGCACATTCCAGAGCGAGTTAGGTTGCAAGCAAGATAACGACCCCGGCTGTCTCCGGTCGTGGATGCAGGACTCGCAGGGGAGCGGCCTTCTATCTTTTACCAGCACGGTGATTCCGCCGGGGGATTACGAGGTCAAAGTGGACATCAACGAAAGCACCGATGAAACGTATGGCGCGGCAGGCGAGAAGGGCGGGGCGGCGATCCCGTTCACGGTGAAAGAGGACGGGGCGGGCGTCTACATTGGCTTCAACACCGCCACCTATGAAATCGTCATCAGCACCGAGGGCGCGCCTAAAGGCAATCTCAGCAAACAGCAGGCGCATTGGGTCAGCCGTGATACGATTGTCTGGAATGTCGTCGGCTCGCCTAAATACACGTACGCGCTGTACTATTCGCCGGAGGCCACGCTGGCGCTCGACACCACGGGCATCACGGGCGGCGCCGAGATTCCACTCGCATACAGCAAATCCGGGCCGGGCGGCGATCTGTTCAAGAAATTTCCGCACCTGAGCGGGCACACTGCGCTCAAGTTGAACCCGGACGACCTGCCCAAACTGCCGGAGATTCTCAAAGGGCAGGTGGCCGTGACCGTACGCGATTCCACGGGGAAACTCGTGGACGCCGCCGGGGTGCAGATTCCCGGCGTGCTCGACGATCTGTATGACTACACCGGCCCACTGGGCGTTTCGTACGGGCAAGGTGACCTTGCCCCTACTCTGCGGGTATGGGCGCCGACCGCCCAATCTGTCACACTTCATTTGTTCGACACTGCCAAAGCCTCGTATGCGCAGAAACTGCCGATGGCGCTGGACGGTGCAACCGGCGTCTGGAGCATTGGCGGCCAACCCGATTGGAAAGGCAAGTTCTATCTGTATGAAGTGCAAGTCTTCGTCCCCGCTACCGGAAAAATCGAAACGAATCTCGTCACTGACCCGTATTCGCTCAGCCTGTCGACCAACAGCCAGCGCAGTCAAATCGTGGCTCTGACCGATGCCGCCCTCAAGCCGTCGAGCTGGGATGCACTGGCCAAGCCGACGCTGGCCGCCACCGAAGATGCGGTGATTTACGAACTGCATATCCGCGATTTCAGCATTTCCGACCAGAGCGTGCCCGCGGAACTGCGCGGCACGTACGAGGCGTTCACCGTCAAAGACTCGAACGGCATGAAGCATCTTGCCGCGCTGGCCCAGGCCGGGCTGACGCACATTCACCTCCTGCCGGCCTTTGACATTGCCAGCGTCAACGAAGACAAATCCACCTGGCAAAGCGTGGACGAAGCCGCGCTGGCCGCCCTGCCGCCCGAGTCTGACCAGCAGGCCGCGGCCGTGAGTCTGATCAAAGGCACGGATGGATTTAATTGGGGCTACGACCCCCTGCACTACACGGCCCCCGACGGTAGTTACGCCACCGACCCGGAGGGCACACCGCGCATCGCGCAGTTCCGCGATATGGTGCAAGCGCTGAACGAGACCGGCCTGCGGGTGGTGATGGACGTGGTCTATAACCACACCAATGCCAGCGGGCAAGGCGACAACTCGGTGCTCGATAAAGTTGTGCCCGGTTATTATCATCGCCTGAACGCCGACGGCAACGTGGAAAAATCCACCTGCTGTGAGAACACCGCCACCGAGCATGAGATGATGCGCAAGCTGATGATCGACTCCGTCCTCACCTGGGCGAAAGACTACAAGGTGGACGGCTTCCGCTTTGACCTGATGGGCCACCACCTGCTGGCCGACATGCAGGCCGTGCGCGCCGCGCTCGATGGCCTGACCCTCGAAAACGACGGTGTGGATGGCAAAGCCGTTTACATCTACGGCGAAGGCTGGGATTTTGGGGAAGTGGCCAATAATGGGCGCGGCAAGAACGCGACCCAGCTCAATATCGGCGGCACCGGCATCGGCGTGTTCAATGACCGCCTGCGCGACGCCGTGCGCGGCGGCAGCCCGTTCAGCGACCCGCGCGAGCAGGGCTTCGCCACCGGCCTGCTGTTCGTCAACAACGCCAATGAGCAACGCCCGCCCGAAGACCAGCAGACCCGCTTCGACGAATATACCGATTGGATCCGTCTCGGCCTGGCGGGCAATCTGGCGAGTTATCAACTCGTCCGCGCCGACGGCAATACCGTCCCCGGGCGGCTGATCTCTTACAACCAGGCCCCGGCCGGTTACACCGCCGACCCGCAGGAAAACATCATCTACGTCTCGGCCCACGACAACGAAACGCTCTTCGACGCCGTTCAGGTCAAAGCGCCGGCCGGGGCAACGCTCGCCGACCGCATCCGCATGAATAACCTGGCCCTCAGCCTGGCCATGTTTAGCCAGGGCGTGCCCTTCTTCCACGCCGGCGATGACATCCTGCGCTCCAAATCGCTCGACCGCAACTCCTACGACTCCGGCGATTGGTTCAATAAACTGGATTGGACGTACCAATCTAACAACTGGGGCGTGGGCCTGCCTAT
>CAYSIV010000325.1:0-2616 GCA_964431175.1 uncultured Anaerolineales bacterium | reverse complement strand
CATCTTCCGGCCATTGCTGGCCGACCCGGCCCTGAAGCCCGCGCCCTCAGACATTGAAGGCGCGGCGGCCTACTTCCGCGAACTGCTCCAAATCCGCAAAAGCTCGCCGCTGTTTCGCTTGCAGACGGCGGAGCAAGTGAAGAGCGGCCTCTCGTTCTATAACACCGGCCCGGCGCAAACCCCCGGCCTCATCGTCATGCGCCTGACCGACGTGGATGGGTTGGACGAAAATTACAGTGACCTGGTGGTGCTGTTCAACAGCGCCCCGAGTGGGGTTTCATTTGCCGACAACAGTTTCAAGGGCCTGGCGTTCGAACTGCATCCGGTTCAGCAAAACTCAGCGGATGCGGTGGTGAGGACAGCGGCCTTTGAGGCGGCCAATGGCGCATTCACCGTTCCCGGACGCACGGCGGCAGTGTTTGTGGTGAAGCGGGCCGCTCCCGCCGCCACTGCCATACCGACTCTGACAGCCTCGGCCACGGCCACACCCGCGCCTGAGTTGCCAGCCGCGCCACTGCCAACCCTGTTGCTGGTGCTGGGCGGCCTGGTGCTGGCCGCGCTGGCGGGGTTGTTTTGGTGGCGGCGAGGGGCGAAGAAGTAGATTGAATTGTTTGGCAGAAAAACGACAAGGCGACACGAGAGTATCGCCTTGTTTGTCTATGGCGGGGTTGAACTTAAGATGAACTTAAGATGTGTTGCCGGTTATGAAGTAGCGGCGGGGCGAGAGAGCGCCCCGGCTACCCGATCAGGCTTATGGTGAAGCGATGGCGACGTCCGAGTCCTCGATGCTCGCCGAATCGGTCTTCGCCTGCCGCGACCCGCAGTACGAGTGCGGGCGAAGTATCAGCCGGAGTTTGCCAAGATTCGTTCATAAAGGCCCTCTTTATTTGATTGATACAGGTTTGATAGAAACTGCCCAACGGTGCGCTTCACCCGCTGGCGCGAACTGCGCTAGGGTGAGTCGGTTGAACTATCAACAACTCGGCGACGAAAGCGCCTTGGCTCGGCGCGGAGCGCCAGTCGATGTGCATGCGGAGTTGGGTGGCGCTTTGGATTTTATGCGTGCGCTCATTGCTGATGACGGCTTTCGAGTAAAAGTTGAATCATATGCGCGTCGCTTACAGCATTGGAAAAATAGGTCCCAAGTAGTTTGTATGACTCTGCGGTCAATGTAATCGGTTTGGCTTCTTCAGCTTTGGACACGCCCTCCTTAACTGCACGTACTGAGAAGGAAACTGATTTGTTTATGAAATTGTGTAAGTCTTCAACGCCCAAATTGCCGACGAGTCTTTCAAGTTCGCGCGCTGTTGAAACCGGAATCCATACGCGGACAAGGCCGGGTTTGTACTCTTCTCCTTGAACCTTGAAAAAATATACATTCGGATCACTCGAAGGTGGAACGTCGAAGTAGGGTTGAATCTTTGCTCCGGCTGAAGTAGTGACCGAGTATCTCTTTTGACGAGTCTCTTTCTCGAAAACCCACAAACTCTTGCTTTATTTTCTGCCACCCTTTGCAGGGTTCTCATGCCATTCGGCTATGTAATCATTTGGGTCGGGCATAAGAGTTTCTTCTTCAAAGTAGACAAAATCTTTCAGGTTCGATTGCCACAATACCCACCCTGTTCGCATGTCAGGGTTGAAGCCGGGACAACTCTCCCTAACGTGCTCCCTGCGCTGTTCGAGAAAATCAGCATATTGCTTGAAAACGTCTTGCATGACTTCGTTGGGGTCGCCATCTGAAATGCGTATCGAACGTGTGGCGGACGGGTGCATGAGAGTCATACCGAAAGTCTCTCGAACTGGTCTGTCCCCATTTGGCCTGAGCATTTTATGCTCAACTCCAAGCCCGTCATGAATCACGTCTATGTTTAGATTGCTCCAGCCGCGATTGGGGATGTTCTTGGCCGTGCAATAGACATCTGCCCAATCACCCTCTTCAAATTTTCTGCCCATCATAAATGCTACTCGAGTCGCAAGCAATTCGTGGGCTTGCTTGTACTCTGCTGACGTGAACGCTGAAAGCGTCTTAGGTCTTCGCATGATTCGCAAGTCATCCTTGATTAGTTTTTGCCGAGTTACCGCTACGTTTCTGTTCAAGCCAATAGTTTACGGTGATTCTGAATTGAGTAAAATCCATCAATTTGGCGTCTATGAGGAGCGATTGAGAAAGCCAGTCACTATACAACTTTCGATGGTCTGTCTCTTCTTCACGGCCAACGTGCAAATATACAGTAGTTGGCAAAGTGATGTCGGTGCGTGACAAAAACGCGAACACAGACTCTTGTAACGTTGTCGTGTCGGCTTGTGTTTCCACTTGGGATGAGACTTCGGGCTTGAGGCAATGTAGCACTAAATCAAAGCCAGCAGTATTCTCGCTCACAAATTGCTTGAAAGTGCCGTGTTGCTTGTCGAAAGTGTCTATCTTTTTGATAACAAAACCTGCTTTAGTAATGGCGGCCCTAAGCGATGTCCAAACTTCACTCGATGAATTCATAAACACAAGCAATAGCCAATGTCCTGCTCTTAGAACGCGAAAGCATTCTCTCATGCTTTGCGTCATCAGGCGTTGATAATCGGCAACGTCCTTGCCTTGCACCTTGTTTATGATAGCTTCGT
>CAYSIV010000324.1:0-6882 GCA_964431175.1 uncultured Anaerolineales bacterium | reverse complement strand
CTCTTTGTCCGCCTTGAGGCTGGGCGCACCTTTCACTTCCACCGGAACTTTTGGCACGACGTTGCCGCCCGCCGCCTGCCACACCGCGAAAGCGACCAGACCCACCAGTAGTACGCCGCCGGCAATTAGCGCCAGCGGCCACAGGCGTCGAGGCTGCTGGGCTGCTCTCTGTCGCAAGATAGCCCGTCGTGTCTTGTTACTCATTCTTTCAACTCCTGGAATAGAAATGACCTTCAACCTCTATCATAGCCGCTTGAGCAAGCCTGGCCATGCGCCAAATGGCCTATCCAGGATCGCGCCATATCGCGCTAGGGGAAAAAAGGGGGATAGGATAATCTGTCTCCAGATTACTGATTCATAGGAGAGCCGACAATGAACTCAACGCCCAAACGTGTTTTGCTCCCACTCGGGGCGGGGCTTGTGGGTATGCTCCTTCTCATGGGAGTGTATCTCGGCATCGTGTCGCTAGCTGAGTCGCCCGCGCACGCCCTCGATCTATTCTGGGACGACAGAGCCTTTGTGATACCCATCATGCTTGGTTTCGGCACGCAGGTAGGACTGTATACCCTGCTCAAGAAGGGATTGTATCTACCAGTCCACGCCCCGGCGGGCGGTGCGACAACAGCGGCGGGTGGTGGCATGTCAACTGTAGCGATGGTGGCCTGTTGCGCTCACCACGTTGCCGACGTATTGCCGCTGGTAGGCCTCACCGCCGCCGCAACATTTCTCGCCAACTGGAAAACTCCGTTTATGATTGTTGGCTTGCTGATGAATTTGATCGGCATCGTCGTTATGCTTCGCATCGTTTACAAAGAGCGGCGACGGGTAACTATTTCGGAACCCATCCCTGCCACGGGGAATGCCCCAACGAGCAATGTTTCAACCTCTTGATGAGCCAGATTAATTTGCAGGCAACTGCGCTCACGCGCACGCGGTATCAGCGCCTGTCGCCCCTCTACGACCTCATGGAAGGGATGGCCGAGGGGCGCTATCGTCCGTGGCGCGAAAAACTGTGGGCGCTGGTTGAAGGTCCGCGGGTGCTGGAAGTCGGTGTTGGCACAGGCAAGAACATGCCTTACTGGCCCAAAGGTTTGCAGATGACGGCAATTGATCTCACCCCCGGCATGTTAGACTTCGCCCATCGTCGCGCCAAAGAACTCGGCCTCACTGCTAATCTGCAACTCGGCGACGCCCAATCGCTCGATTTCCCCAACTACACCTTTGACACCGCCGTTGCCACCTTCGTCTTTTGCTCTGTGCCCAACCCTGTTCTCGGTTTGCGTGAATTGGCGCGCGTCGTCCGCCCCGGCGGGCAAGTACTTCTGCTCGAACACATGCGCTCGGCGAATGCCCTCATCGGCGCAGTGATGGATGCGCTCAATCCGATCGTTGTGCGAATGATGGGCGCGAATATCAACCGTCGGACGGTCGAAAATGTGCAAGAGGCCAAGTTGCAGATTGAAAGCCTTGAGGAGGTCGGCATGGGCAGCATTTTCAAACTGATCGCCACCCGCGCATGTTAACCCCCGGAGAGGGCGACAAACCCATCGTTTTCGCAACCTCTTCAAAGATTGAGGTATTACTTTTGTTCGCGGGGCGACAGGCTGAGTTTGAGGCCGAAATGCCGGGATTCCAATATAGGCCATTTGGCGCTTTTATGAACTGGATAGCTCTGGTAAAGTTTGTTGGCAATCGAACTCACACTCTGAAAGGCAAACTATTTCATGAAAAAAAGCATCCTATTTCTGCTGATTATCGCCGCAGTCGTCCTGGCTGGTTGTGCTGGAGGGTCTGGCAGCGCAGTTGAAGTCAAGCTGGAGGCCAGCGGCATGAAGTATCAACCCGCTACCTTTGAAGTCGTTGCCGGGCAACCCGCCAAGCTGACATTCGTCAACAATGATTCAGTCGAACACGATTTCAGCATCATGGAAATTCCGATGGCTTCGATGGGCGCAACTGCCGAGCCAATGGCCGGACACAACATGGGCAACATGACGACCGACCCACAACTACACATGGCGGCGGCGATGAGCGCGAGCAACTCTCTCGAATTTACACCTACGAAGTCAGGCACTTACGAATTCTTCTGCACCGTGCCGGGCCACAAAGAAGCAGGCATGATAGGCACATTGGTTGTCAAAGCACCATAAATCACGCGCTCCCCTTTGCTTACGCAGAGGGCGTGGTGCGCAAGAGGCCTGCCGCCAATGTGAGCGTGGCCGAACTCGATGAAAAGTTGAGAGCATGAATGGCTGACTGAAATGAGACTGGTTGACCGGTTGCTATTGGGGATAGAACTAGGCATCGTAGTCGGTCTCGGGCTTGTAATCCTGCTGGCCGGTCGGACGCTGACGGCCAGCAACCAGCAGTCGGCGGTTGCCCAATACACCGCTCCCGCCCCAACCGCCACCGCATTAATTCGCCTTGTCGAACTTCCTGCCGGTCAACATGTCCACGTGGAGGCCGAGTCCCTTCAGCCTCCCACGCCCTTTAGTCCACCTAACTTGCACTTGATCGTCACCAGCCAGCCCCTGCCGCCGGTGGTTCTGCCCACACCGGAGCCGCAACGTGCTACGCGCATTTCTATCCCTGCGCTTGGCCTGGACGCGCCCGTCGTCCACGGTGTTGACTCGAACAGTCTGAGGCTCGGTGTCGGACATTATGACGGGTCGGTCAACCCCGGTGAACGCGGCAACCTTGTCTTCGCCGGGCATAACGATATTTATGGCGAGGTCTTTCGCGATCTGATTGAACTGCAACCGGGTGACGAGGTAACGGTATACACCCCCTCAAGCAAATATCGTTACGTCATCCGTGGTTCTCGTCTGGTCGAACCTGACGAAGTGAGTGTACTCGAACCTACCGCCGGCCCGACCATTACCCTGATCTCTTGCTATCCGTATCTGGTTGACACCCAGCGGATTGTGGTGGTTGGGGAATTGGCCGGGTGGTAATCATTTCAGAACTGACCATCTTCGAGCCACAGCACCCGGTCGGCGATGTCTTTGATGCGCTGATCGTGCGAAACGATGACCACACTCCGGCCCTGTTCCCTGGCAATGTTCCGCAACAGCCGCATAATCTCGTGCCCGATCTTCGAGTCCAGATTCGCCGTCGGCTCGTCGGCCAGAATGAGGGTGGGATCGTTGATCAGCGCGCGGGCAATCGCCACGCGCTGTTTCTCGCCGCCCGATAGTTTTTCCGGCAGAAAGTTGAGCCGACCGCCGAGGCCCAGTTCGGCGAGGAGCGCCGCCGCCTTTTTGCACGCCTCCCCATTCCTCATTCCGGCCAGCTCGGCCACAATCGCTACGTTCTCCAGGGCGGTGAGGGCCGAGAGCAAGTTGAAATCCTGAAAGATGAATCCGAACTGCCGCAGGCGGATGTCGGGCAGGCGGTTTTCGGCCAGGGCGCTGATGACTTCGCCGTTGAGATGAATCGTGCCCTCCGTCGGCTTGAGCAGCGCGCCGAGCATCGAAAGCAGAGTCGTTTTTCCGGACCCGGAAGGCCCCATGATCAACACAATCTCCCCCGGCGCGACGGCCAGCGAGACGTTACGCACGGCGACCACCTCCGTCGCTCCGGCCCCATACCGCTTGGTCACTCCCTCGACTCTCAGCGTCGCCTGATGGTTCATTGTCTCACGCTCTGCGTCCTGTGGATTCTTCATTGTTCATTTACCCCGGAATACCATCGCTGGATCAAGCCCGGCAATTTGCCGGATGGGCAGGATGGCGGACGCCCCGGCGATGACGAGCGACACCAGGCCAACCTTGAGCAGCGAGTCGTTGCTGATTGCCAGCGCCAGATTCAAGTTCAGGTACGGCACAGCCAGCGACAACAACTCGGTGATGGCGAAGCCCAACCCGAACCCGAGCGCGGCGCTGATGAACGCCTGGGCCAACACAGCGCCGTACAAATGTCCGTTGCGGGCGCCGAGCGCCTTGAGCACCCCGTATTCTGCCCGGCGAGCCAGCGTGGCCGTGTACACCGTGAGCGCCATCACCGCCAGCCCGATCAGGAAGCCGACGAGGTTCATGATAGCGATGATGTCGTTGCCCATGTCCCGGACGACCCTGCGTTCCTGCTCGGCAAACTCGGCGCGCGTCAGCGCAGTCACATCGTTCACGTTCGTCTCAATCCGCGCGGCCACCGTCTCCGGCGACTCGTCCGGCCTTACCGTCACCAGCACGAAACTCACCGTCCGGGCCTCGCCGCGCAGGCGCGCAAAATCCTGCTTTGAAATAAAGGCCACCGAGTTGAGAAGTGTCGCCGTGCCTTCTGACAGGCCGACCACGGTGAACTCCTCTCCGAGAATTTCGACCTCACTCCCCAACCCCACGCCCGATTTGACCGCCACCCCTCGGTCAATCACCGCCTCGCCGACCGACGGGAGCGACTTGCCTTCGACGATGCGCCAGGGGCCCCCCGCAACCGGGCGCGGCGGCAGCCCGATGACGTAAGCCAGGTTGCGCTCGTCGCCGACGACAATCATGTTCGTCAGATAGAGAATCGGGGTAGCCGACTCGACTCCCGGTACAACCTTGACTTCGCTGGCAGCCGATATGGGAAGCGCCGAGGCCGTCATGTGCATGTTCCGCACGCCGGACTGGGCCACGAAGATGTCGGCCCGGGAGTGGTCGATGTAAGCCGTCACCTGATTCTGCGAGCCGGCGAAGATCGCGTCGAGCGACAAGATAAGCATAAGCGCCAGCGCCACGCCCCCGATCGAGACCATCAGCCGGACTTTGCTCTGAAAGAGATTGCGAAAGGCCAGTCGCAACATGGTGTCTACCTTCGAAACACTTCAGCCGGGGCCAGCCCGGCGACGATGCGCGCCGGGAAGAGCGCGGCCAACAGCGCCATCGCCAGCCCGGCCAGCATCGCTCTGACAACCATGGCGGGTTCAATAGTGATTAGGAATTGAGGACGCAACTCCATGATCAGTTTGGCGGCGGCAAACGTCAGGCCCACACCCAGCGCTGATCCGACGCCCGAGGCAATGACCGCCTGGATGGTGACCACCTGGTACAGTGTGCGGTTGCGCGCGCCAATGGCTTTAAGCACCCCGTACTCACGCTGACGCTCCACTGTGGCCGTGTAAATCACCAGCCCCACCACCAGCGCCCCTACGAGAAACGCGATGCCCGTCATTAACTGCAAGGGCGCGCTGAAGTATCGGGCGAACAGTTTCAGGTCATTCGCCGTCATCTCCTGCTTGAGCAGAGCTTCCGTGCCCGACAGCCTACCCAGGCGGTCACGCAATGTTGCCGCCGTCAGCCGGTCTGAGGGGGTGACGAGGAGAAAACTCGTCGCGCCCGGCGCGCGCAGGAGAGACTCGGCCGCCGTCTTGCGGATGAAGATGAAACTCGTCATCCACGACGTCGTCCCCTCTGACAGCCCAACGACGGCGTAGTCCCGATCCAGAATTTCGATCATGCCCCCAATGGCAATGCCGTGCCGCTCGGCCAGCACCCGGTCGAAGACCACTTCGTTATCCCGGCGCGGTTCGCGTCCCGCGGCGAGTTGCCAGGGGCCGCCGCCCAATTTGGGGTCATAGCCCACCAGATAGACGGGTTGCTTTTTCTCGTGCAGATCGAGGATGATAAATTGCGAGAAGATGGGTACGACCTTCGCCGCGCCTCTCGCTTTAACATCGCCGTCAGTACCGGCGGGAAGCAGAGAGGTTGCGCCGAGCAAATTCCTCACGCCAGCCTGCGCGACCACCACCGAGCCGGGCGCGTGATTGAGGTAGGCTGTGAGTTGCGCGTTCATCCCGCTGAGGAAGCCGCTGAGCAGCAGGATGAGCATCACCGCTAATGCCACTCCGCTCACACTCAAGGCGAAGCGCGTCTTGTCTTTGAGCAGGTTGCGCAGGGCGATAAACATACTGCCTCACAATTCCACGATGCCCGCCGAGCCGTCCACTACGACGGGCGTGCCATCGGCAATTACCCGGGTCGCACCCAGTGCGCCGTCTACCAGCGGGATGCCAAACTCGCGCGCAACAATCGCTGCGTGAGCGAACTGTCCGCCAACTTCGGTGACCGCTGCTGAGGCGATGCCGAACAGCGGTGTCCAGATCGGCGATGTGGCGTGGGCAATCAGTACCTCACCTTTCTGGAAGTGCTCAAAGTCTTCGGGGCCGGAGACGACGCGTGCGATGCCGCGGGCCCGGCCCGGGCTGCTCGGCGACCCCACCAGCACACGTTTGCCGTCACGCTCGCGCACGCCGCGTTCGAACATCGCCGCGTGCATTGCCGGGGGCAGCATCTTGACCAGTGGATCATTGGCCCAACTGGCGTCAGAGACCGGTGGAATGAACGGCGGCGGGGCAAGGCGCTTATGCTGTTCGCGCAACGTGCGGCGTTGGGTGACTTTTGCCATCAGTTGCTCTGCCGACGCCGTTGCCGCCGCCCACAACTCGTCGCGTTCGAGATAGAACACCTCCTCGACGTGCGCCAGTTTGCCCGCCTGCGCGAGTCGCCGTCCATCTTCGAGAAAGGCTGCGCGCAGCGAGGCCAGCACGCGTTGGAAGTGGAACACTGCATCGTCGGTGTGCGCGGCATGGCTCTGTCCGACGGCCAGGGCGTTCCGCAACAGGATGCCGCGCAGCCCTTTCAGCGCGCAGATGGCGGCCTCGGCTGCCGCGCGTTCACGGCGAGAGCGGGCTAACCGTTCATCAGGCCCGGAGTCGTCACGGGGCGCGGCAGCCAGCTGCCATGCCAGAAGCTCTGGCGATTCGCGCAGCGTCGGATGGATCGGATCGGCGCTCTCAACGGTATTCCCAAATCGCGTCAGATAAGCCTCAACCTGTCTCGGATCGTCGGCGGCGCGCCGCAGGGCGCGGGCGGCCTCGAGCAGAAGACTGTCATTGCCGCGAAA
>CAYSIV010000323.1:0-7025 GCA_964431175.1 uncultured Anaerolineales bacterium | reverse complement strand
CCGGAAGATTCGGCGGTTGCGCTCTGAGTCGAATCCGGAGACAGCCTGAGAGCCGGCGCCGTGACGGTGGGGTTGAGTGTTGGCGAATCAGCTTCGGCCACAACCCTTTCGGTGGTCGCAGTCGTCGTCCGCCCTGAAAGTTGAACGCCGACCTCCGCTGGTTGCGTTGTAGCCTGGATGACCGGGAGCAGGGCGGCCTGAGAAGTGAGCGTCGGTGATGGAAGTGGAGCCGGAGGGCGGGCCGCAGTTGATAACCGGTTTAACCGCAGGATGGCATAACCAAGAAGTGCGGCGTAGACAAGAACAAAGGGTGTCAACAACAACAACGATTTGCCGGCCAATGTTAACGCTATTTGCCAGGGCATAATTCGTTGCTTCAAATGCTCATCGTTTGGCGCAGGCATGTCATTTCGCGTCTATGAAGGCAGAATGTTTACGGCGCATTTCCACCGCTAAACGATATTGACCTATGGCCCGATATAGGTCTGCCGCCGCGACTCAAACGCATCAAAGTATTCTGTTCCCCGTGTACCTGTGTCAACACCCGCCACTGGCCCCAGCCGAACTCGGTCTACCCGCCGCGTGTCGTTGTCAATGGCCGAACGAGTCTGCTTCACGGCGCCGTCAATCCATAGGGTCAGGCTGCCGTTGTTGGCCCCCGCCGCTGTGGCCGCCTGCCAGTCAATCTCAATGAAGTGCGGCGCATCGCTGATGCCGTACCAGTTGGTGTTGGTAAAATTGCCGCTATCCGTGACGAGGCTCGTTCGAATCTGGTAGGCATTCGACCCCGGGCATGCGCCGGTACTGCACCTGAACTCCACTCGCACTACGACAGTTGAAGTGCCTGCATAGCCATACAAGAGGTAGTGGGCATTGCCACCGGCCATGGTGATGGAGTTCGGGTCGAAGTAGAAGCGGGCCCGGTAGCGTGTTTCGACGTTGGGGGTGTCGTCGGTCACGTACATGGCCGTGTTGGCTATGATGTTGGCGCGCAGGCCGTAGGTTCCGACCCATGCCGCCGTTGTGCTCACGCTCAGGTTGCCGCCGTTGGCGGCGCTGGCCGACCAGGCGGAGAGAGTGCCGGACTCGAACCCATTGGCGAAGATCAGATCGGAGGGCAAGGTGGAGGTGGCAGTGGCCGTCGCCGTTGGTGTGCTCGTATTGGTTGGCGTGGGTGTTGAGGTGTTCGTTGCCGTCGGCGGCACGGATGTGCTCGTTGCGGTATTGGTCGGGGTCGGCGGCGCAGACGTCGCGGTGGCAGTTGGAGTTGGGAGCGGCGTATTCGTCGCGGTCACAGTTGGGGTTGCCGTGGGCGGCACAGGGGTATTAGTCGGCGTACTCGTCGGGGCCGGGAGCGGTGTGTTTGTTGAAGTGTTGGTAGCGGTTGCCGGCAACGGGGTGTCCGTCACTGTAGGCGTCGCGGTCGGGCTCGGCGTTGGCCCTCCACCGACCGCCAGGGCGTTGTACGCGGCCAGTACATCAATCCGGCCCGCGCCGTAGACGCTGTCCGGCCCCGCTGTCCCCAGGTCGTACGCCGTTGAAGCCAGCGCCGACTCTTCCTGAGCCACGGTGAGATTGGGGAAGGCGCTCAACAGCAGAGCCAGCGCGCCACTCACGTGCGGCGCCGAGAATGAGGTGCCGGAGCTCGTCCAATACCCGCTGTACAGATCAGAAGTCCTAACGTTGACTCCCGGGGCTGCCACCGACGGGAAGGTGGTGGTCGTGCAGGTAGAGGGGCCGCGACTGCTGAAGCTGGCGATTACATCGGTGTTGTTTGTCGCGCCCACCGAGAAAGCCGACGGGTTGTTACTCGGGCTGGCGCTGGTGGAGGCGCTGGGCCCAAAGTTCCCCGCCGCAAACACCGGGGTGATGCCAGCTGCCACCAGGGCCTGCAAGTCGGGTTCATAGTCCAGGAAGCACCCGGTGCTATTGAATGTCCAGGAGTTGTTGACCACGTCCGGCGCGTCCGCCGTGTTCGGGTTGCCGTCCGGATCCAACAACCACTGAAAACCCTGATGAATAGCGCTCGTCGTCGCGCTCCCGGCGTCGTTGAAGATCTTGACTGCGATCCATTTGGCCTGGGGTGCGACCCCGATGGCGGTGCCGCCGTTGCTGCCGCCGACGATGATGCCCATCGTCTGCGTGCCGTGGCCGCTGCGGTCGGTGGGGATGGCGGGGTGTTGGCCGTAGGGGTCATACCAGCTATTCGTGCCGCCGCGCCATTGGGCGGCCAGGTCGGGATGGGTGTAATCCACGCCAGTGTCCATATTGGCGACGACGACGCCCTGGCCCTGATAGCCTAAGCTCCATAGCGCCGGGGCATTGATGACGTTCAAGTTGGGTTCGGGGGAGGCGGACGTAGCCGCCAGCGGGGCCGGGGCCGAGATAGTGCTGTCCGGGACGATGCCGCTCACTTCCGGGCGTTGCGCCAGTTCGGCGATGACGGCGTTGTCGGCAGTGAGGGCGATGCTATTGATGACCCACAAAGGGGTAAAGGATTGAACCCGGCCTTGCGCCCGGCGGATCTGGAGCAAGGCCCTTAAGTTGACTTGTGTCCCGTCCGCTTTTTGGCGCAAAGCCTCGATGACTTTTTTCTGGCGGTCGGGGCGGTTTTTGCCGGTGATAGCCTTCACGTTCACCTGGTCGGCGAGGATGACAATAACGCTCGTCATCTGGCCGGGGGCCAGGCGGGCGAGTTGGGCGGTCAGCCTGGCGTCGAGCACTGACGCCGGGCGGACATCCGCGCTAGAGATATGAGTCGGCAACAGCAGACTCAAAATGACGAGCAGGCTGAGGAGCTTGGGGGTAAGACGCTTCAACATGGACGATTCCTTAACGACGGCTATCCTCTTAGCTCAGAGAGGCTATCCCCAACGGAGATAGCCTCTCTGATCAATCTTCTTTAGGCCAGCAAGGTGATGTGCGCCTCAATGTCCGCATTCAGCCCCTCACTTGACGATGACATGATCGACCTCGGCGTTTCCGAGCAGGACGCTCACGGTGCCTCCGCTCTGTACTATGTTTCCCGGGTTTTCAAAGATCAGGTAATAGGTCTGGCCGGCGGTGAAAGTCCCGGTATGAGAGTGTCCCATCAGTAATTGATTAACCACCAGCCCGGTCGCTTCGTCCACGATGGTTGGAGGATTGTTTTCATCATGCACGGCATCCGCCTTGTCCGGGTCGACAACCTTAAAGCGGAGATCAATCAGACCTCCGCCGCCGGTCACCGCCACGTAGACAATCGTCACGCCGCTTTTTTCGACCAGTTCTTCTTCGGTTACGATGGGCCGTTGCAATGCCAGCGGAACTAGGGCCGTTGCTGCCTCATCAGGCGCGCTGGTGGCGGCCGCCGCTGGGTTACCTCTCACAACGGTCGTGAGCCAGAACCCGAGCGCCGCCAACCCGACTACCAGCCCGACACCTACAGCGTATCCGGCCAGACGGGCCCGGCTCGGCAACCCTCGCCGGCCGGGCGCATCTGGTTCAGGGACTGGGTGAGGCTGGGTGAGTATATCGCGCTCGCTCATGTGTCGGTCCGCATCACGGATGGATGAAGATCAGCATCCCGCCCGGTGTAGCATAGTCACTAGTGGCAGTACTGCCATTGGTAACATGCAAGTTCCGGTTGAACAATGGGAACGTGACACCCGAGCCTGTAGTTGCGAACGATGGCATCGTTGCGATGGCATCCTCGGTTCCGCCAGCCGGGAGAGTCTCGGTGTTCGCCGTAAACTGGTTGTACAAAAGATAGGCGTCGCGTGCCAGGACCTGCTCGTGCATCCCCAACAGCATCATGGACGTGTTGTCGTAACCGGCATTCACGTAGCGCAGGAGCACTCTCTGGCCCGCTGTCGCTGTGATGCCTGGCGCGGTGTCAGGATAGGCCTTGCCGTTGATCAGCCAGTACGTCGCCAGGTAGTTATTCATGTCGAAGTTGTTCGGGTCGCTGAGGCAGGGCGAGTTTGGATCGGTCGAGCAGTTGTTGAAGTTAGGATCAACCTGGCTGAGGACGAGGGTGGCTTCGACAGCGAACGCGGTGGTGACGGCACCGTAGGCTTGGCCTGGAACGGTGGGGAAGCCGGTTGGCCTGACGATCAGCGCGCCGTAGAGTCCCATCGCCATCTGACGGCCTGCATCGCCGGGACTTTGGTAGACAAATGTTCCGGGACGGGTGGCGAAGAAGTGGTAGCAGACGGCACCCAAAGCCGGGGTGCAGTTCGAGTCGACCGGCAGACCTGCAAGCTCGAACGAGGCGGTGTGACCTGCCGGGAGTGCGCTCGTCAGCTGGATCGTTACTTCGTCGCCCTCGTTCACCACCAGTACAGGCCCCGGCAGAGAAGGTCCCGGGGAGGTATCGCAACTCGAAAATCCCCAGATCGGGACGGTGATGCCCGGCGCGGTCACCGGGAGGGGCATTAGGGTGCCCGGCGCGGCGCACAGGTTGAAGGTTACCGGGGCCGCGGAAGCCAGCGAGCCAGTCAGGGCCAGGCCGCCGAGGGCCACGACGAGCGCGAGCAAAGCCCTGGTAATTTTCTTAGCGAATGTATGCATGGTCGTTTCTCCTTAGCTTCGCCGCGATTATGGCGCGTCGTAGACGAGCTTCATGAAATCGCCACCGGTAACGAAGGTGGTCCCTCCACCGGTTGACTGAACCCGAACGCGGACAAAACCTTTGTTGGCGCCCGTACCAATGTAAAAGCCACCGGGAGGGGGCGCCGGGACTGCCAAGTTGTTCGCCACTGTGACATCTGAAGTGCCAACGGTCGTAGGTCCGACAACTTGAACCCAGGAGCCAGTGCCAGCCCAGTTCCAAATCCAGACTCTCGTCGAGATACCGGCAATTGAGTTGTTGCCGTTATAGGTGACCTTGAGGTTGGCCGCCCCTGCTGGGACCCCGCTGAACTGCCCGTACCAATCGCTGGTGCGAGTGCCCCCAGTGGTTGTCGAATTGACCTTGTAGTATTTCGTTGTCGGCGTCTCGTTGTCGAAGTTGAGGTTGGCGTAGGTGCCGCTGTTCAGCGTTCCCCCGGGCGGGGTAGTCGAAATTTTGGTGGAGGATGGGAACGTGAAGCATCCGCCGAGCGGATCAACGCGTAAGAGGGTTGCCATGCCGCCGAAAGGCTCGTCGAAGTTCGCGAACTCGTTCAGCGCGTGGCTGTGGAGGGGGAAGTACCACTCGCCGCAGACGTTCAGCGAGTTGGTGCCAGTGGGCAGGGTCCCTTTATAGCCCAAATAAGGATTGCCGCTGTACCAGGTATTGCCATCCTTGAACACCAGATTTAAGTAACTTGGCTGTGCCACAGGCAGGGGGTTGGTGACGGGGTTCCAGTTGTCGCCGTTTACCTGATCGTCCCAACGGATCAAGTAATCCAGGGTCTGGCCCGAACCGATCGTTTCGCCAAAATGCTCCGTCGAGGCGTTGGTGCCGTTGAGGATTGGCCGCCCGTCCTGGGCGATCTCGCGGGTGTGGTTGCCGTGCGGGTGGAAAGGATGGTTAAGCGTGCCGGCGTTGAGCATACGGATGAGCGCCGGTGCACTGCTCGTAGTGGGGTTCGGTTGGATACGCACGAGCGCGCCATAGGGCTGACTGGGCAGTAACCCCGAGCCATTAGCCTGGAGCGTATCTGGGAAAGCGCGGCCGTTAACCATGTAATAGCGGTTATGCAGTGTTGTGAAGTCATAGGTGCCGCCGGTGCCGGCCGGGTCGAGCGCGTGGTGCAGGTCGGGGTCTACTTCGGAGAGCAATAACATATATTCCCGCGCTGGGTCAAACGCAGTAGAAGCGGCGCCATAAGCCTGAGCAGGGGCGCCAGCAGGTCGGACAACCAGTGCGCCGTACAAGCCCATCTCGACCTGCTTCGAGATGTCGGAGCCGCTCTCGTAGAGGTAGGTTCCCGGGCTCCCGGCTAAGAAGCTATAGCTCACCATCGAGGCGGGATTTGCTTCCAGGGTAAAGAGGCCTGAAGAGCTTGTACCAGATATCAGCGAGGTAGTCACTGCTGAGTCCTGCCCAGGGAAGACAATGGAGGCGGGTTCAGGCAGATTGTTGGTGAGGTTGATGACGACGGTCTGGCCCTGCGTGACGCACAGGACAGGTCCGGGGGATTGAAAGTCGGGCCAGACGCCAGTGGGACCGTTCGGATCGTCCGGGGGCGCGACGGCGTAACTCCACATGTAGACGCTGTTGCCGTCCGGCGTCTGGATGTAGCCGGTGCTCGTCTGTAAGTAGAAGGTGTGCGTGGTGCCGGAGACCATCCCCGGCGTGCAGACCATGCCGGTCTTCGGCGTGGCTGGGGGTAAGGCGAGGGCGGATCCGGGCATCAGCAATGCCGTGCAAGTGGCGAGCGCAAGGACCAAGCCCAGCCATCGAGTTCTTTTAGTTGTCATTATGGCCTTCCTTCCTTTTGTAGTGGTCTCTGTTGGCTTAGACATAGGTCTGGCTCACTACGGTCTGCAGTGCCAGGCTCTGGTACACCCGCACTTCGGTCATCATTCCGCCAGGTCCGGGGAGACCGTTGTTAGAGAGCTTCCGCCAGTCCCGGTTCTTGAAATAGTAGACGTTGTAGTTCCCGACGATGTCCGTACCAGACGGTACGCCCGTTGCTTGGTACGCTGGCGCGGTGAAGAGCACGTCGCGCGCCTCGCCAGGGCCGATGTACAGCGTGTTCGTCCAGTACGAGGTGTCCACGCCGCCGTTGCGAAGCAATGAGGCGTCCTGCCCGATGACGTGCATCGGGATGCCCGGCAACTGCATGGCGTGTTGCTGGTAGCCGAGGTTTGCCAGCCGCAGCAACACTCGATCCAACTCTTTCACCTGGATGAGCGCCGAGTTGGGCAGGCTTCGGTCGTAGGTGTCGTAGTTCGGGTTGATCGTGTAGAGGCCCGAAGGCGGCGGGTCGGGCACGTACCCGAGGACAGGACCGTCTGAGTAGTTGGGCAACACCGTATCTGGATAGGAGCGGCCGTTCAGCGTGAACCATTCCGGGTCGTAGTCAGTAGCGACGGATTCCTGAATATCTCGGTCT
>CAYSIV010000322.1:0-7034 GCA_964431175.1 uncultured Anaerolineales bacterium | reverse complement strand
CGGCGGGCATGTTGTGAGCGGTATAAGCGGCAAAAGCCAATTCCGCAAAAGCCTTCGCTTTATCGGGTGAGCCTTTGACATGCACCTTGCCGTTATCTTGATCGTAAACCATGTCCTCTTCGGCGGCTTCAAGCAGATGCGCAGCCAGCTTGAGCGCCTTCGCCCGAATCTTCTTGGCACTATTGACGATAGCGCTACCACCAACCGCCGTACTGCGACTGCCATAAGTCCCCATGCCAAACGGCACGCGGGCCGTGTCGCCATGGACGATCTCCACATCGTCCATGCTGATGCCCAATTCGTCAGCGACGATTTGGGCAAAGGTGGTTTCGTGCCCCTGGCCGTGCGTGTGCGATCCGGTGAAGAGCGTTACTTTGCCCGTAGGATGAGTTCGGAGCACTGCGCTCTCCCAAAAGCCCACTGCCGAACCCAGCGATCCAGCGACTTGCGATGGGGCGGGGCCGCTGGCCTCGATACAACCACTGACACCAACCCCCACCAGCTTGCCTTTCTTGCGTGCTTCCTCTTGCGCCTTCCGCATCCCGGCGTAATCGGCTTTCTGCAACACCGTGTCGAAGAGTTTATGATAGTCTCCGCTGTCGTACAGGAAAGCGACCGGCGTCTGATAGGGGAACTCCTCTTTGGGGATAAAGTTCTTGCGGCGCAGTTCGACCGGGTCCATCTTGAGCTCGAGGGCGGCGATATCCACCAACCGTTCGAGGAGGTAAGATGCCTCGGGCCGGCCCGCGCCGTGTTAGTGATCGTGCCCCACATCTCGCCCCAAATGCCCTTCACTTTATACAGCCCAGAAAGCAGGGTGATGTACAGGGCAGTGGGGATGAGGGGCGCAAACGTAGAAAGGTACGCGCCCTGGTTTGACCACGTTTGGACGTGGATGCCGGTGATCGTGCCATCTTTCTTCAACGCCAGCTTGCATTTGGTTACGTGGTCGCGCCCTTGCGAGTCGGTCATCGAGGCTTCAGTGCGGGTCGCCACCCACTTGACCGGGCGGTTGATCTTGCGCGCCACCCACGGAGTGATGATCTCTTCCGGGTAGTGGAAAATCTTAGAGCCAAAGCCGCCGCCCACGTCGGGTGAGACCACCCGTAGTTTGTTTTCGGGAATGCCCAGAGTGAACGCGCTGAGCAAGAGCCGGATAGGGTGTGGGTTCTGGCTGGTCGTCCACAGCGTCATTTCCTCGGTCGCCGCGCTCCATTGGGCCACAGCGGCGCGGGGCTCCATGGCGTTGGGGATGAGACGCTGATTGACCAGTTCCAGTTCAACCACATGCTCGGCCTCGGCAAAGGCCTTGTCACAGGCCTCTTTATCGCCCAACCCCCAGGTATAACTAACATTGCCAGGGCATTCTTCGTGAATGAGCGGCGCGCCGGGGTCGGTGGCTTTGCGTGCGTCTACCACTGCCGGGAGCGCCTCATAATCCACTTCGATCAGATCGAGCGCGTCGGCGGCAATATACGGGCTTTCGGCCACCACTGCCGCCACACCATCGCCTACGTGCCGTACTTTGTCCACCATCAACGGCCAGCGAGTGGGCACTTTGATATTGGGCACATTCCACCCACAGGGCAGTTTGCCCACGCCGCCGTCGATTAAGTCCTGACCCGTGAATACAGCGATTACGCCAGGCAAGGCCGCGGCCTTCTGGGTGTTGATTTTCTTGATGCGGGCGTGGGCGTACGGGCTGCGCTTGACGGCCAAGTGAGCCATGTTCGGCAACGAGATGTTGCCAACGTAATTGCCCTTGCCCTGAATGAACCGGGGGTCTTCCCGCCGCTTCATGCTGGTGCCAACATATTTGCTCATAGATCGCTCCTCTATTTCAGTAATTGGTGATTGGTAATTAGTAATTACTGATTACCAATTACTATCCAGCCGCCTGCTGAATGGCCTTGACAATGTTCTGGTAGCCGGTGCAACGGCAGACGTTGCCTTCCAACCCGTGCCGGATTTCGGCTTCGGTGGGGTGCGGGTTGCGATTGAGCAAGTCCACCGCCGTCATGATCATACCGGGGGTGCAGAAGCCACATTGCAAACCGTGTTGATCCCAGAAGCCTTGTTGCATCGCGTGCAGTTTGCCGTCTTTTGCTAACCCTTCGATCGTGGTCACGCTAGAGCCGTCGGCTTGCACGGCGAGCAGGGTGCAGGATTTGACCGCCTGGCCATCCAGCAGAACCGTGCAAGAGCCGCACTGGCTGGTATCACAGCCGATGTTCGTCCCGGTCAGCCCCAGCTCATCGCGCAAAAAATGCGCGAGCAGGACCCGGGGTTCAACATCGCGGGTATGTTGGACTCCGTTCACCGTCATTGAAACCGATTGCTTCATACTATTAGCCTCCTTGCTGATGATGTGGGATGTTGACACTAACCGGCACGCCCGGCAGTGAAATAAAAACTCCAGCAGGCCGGGAGGGGCAGGCTGGAGCCAGAGGTTGGTGAGGTTGAGGCGCAGGCCGAGCAAACCACGCATGCGGCGTGATGGAATTTGGGGTGCAAGTTGACCTGGGGCGAATTGGCAGTTACCACAGAGGGGATCCTCCAAACAAACGCGCTACGCTGGATACTCTACGCAATCTTCAGCAAAAAGTCAACATTTTTAGGAAGATTTGTCATATTGCTCATCTACTCTTAACACTCAATTGAGCAATCCGGTTCGCATTTAGAGGCAATTTTGGAATTCGTAGAGCGAATTGCCAATTCGCTCTACAGTTAGGCCAGCTCGTTGCGTGGCATGGGGCGCTCGGGAATGTCTTCGAGCAGGCCGCCGTGGCCGAGGGCGAAAATGTCGGCGCGGGTCAGACGATCGCCGACCAGCAGGCGCGGCAAAACCCAATCCACAATGTTGGTCTTGCGGCTTCGGGCGCAACCCGGCGCGCCCAGCACTGGCATGTCGCCAAGATAGGCCACCATGAGCAAATTGCCGGGGTCCACCGGCACCCCAAAGCAGGTCACTTCGCCGCCGGCACGCTCGATGGCGCGGGGCACGATGTCGTGCCTGTCCATGATGGCGGTTTCCCCGGCGAGAATAATCAGGCGCGCTCCGGCGTCACGCTCTCTCTTCAGGCTTTCAATCAAGGCAACTTCACCGCTCTCGTCTTCCAGCGGCACGTAGCCGGTGTTGTGGATTTGCGAGCCAAGCGCCTCCACCCGTTCGCGCAGAGGGGCGAAATCGGTGAAAAGTTTATCGCGCAGAGAAGGCGACCCTGAAAGGATCAGGCTGACCGGTTGAGGGCGCAACGCATCCACCCGGATTAAGTGGAAGCCGTCACTCTTCCCGGCGGCTTCAGCTTGTCGAATAACTGTTTCCGGCACGGCGAAAGGGATGATTTTGACAGTGGCGACGATCTGTCGCGGGCGAACGGCAGTGTGCGAGGCCAAAGTGGCCAGGGTGATGCCGTCGCTGGCGTTGACCTGGTTCAGTCGTTCAGCATCTACCCGCAGGACGCCTTGCATCGTTGCCAGCAAATCCACCCGCCCGGAGGCCGGGCCCGAGAGTCGCAGGCCGTTGCCTTGTACAGCTTGGGCCACCCGGCGAGCGGCGGCGTCTTCGTCAAGGTCGCCCGGTTCGATCTCAGCCACATAGACCGAATTTCGCCCAACGGCCCGCAGAGCAGATACATCATCTGCCGTGAGCGGCTTGCCTTTGCGAAGGAGCCGCTGGCCGTCCGGCCCGGCAATGTTGTGGCCGAGGACTTTGCCGACGGCATTGTTCAGAGGAACGGGGCCGAATTTCATAATGAAAATGATCAGCTTTCAGCCATCAGCTTTTTGAAACCTCAGGCTGCTTGCTGGCCACTGAAGGCTGATTGCCGAGGGCTACACTTCAATCTTCTTTTTCACCATATTGAAAAACTCAGCCGTCAGTTTTTGCGTCACCGGCCCCATCATTCTCGCCGCCAGGCTGGCCAGCTGGCCGAGGATGACGATGTCGGCAGTCCATTTCAAATCCGTCGTGCCATCCGTCCCATCGCTCAGAAACATTTCGCTCATCACGTCGGCGGCGCTGCCGGGGGCGTTGCCGTGGCCTTTGATCTTGGCCCGGTTGGGCGCGTCCAGTTCCAAAAACTCGCCGTCGCCGCTGAACTTGGCTTTGACCGAGCCGAGGCCGATGGAAGCGATGGCCTTGAATTTTTTATCTGGCTCGATGATTTCAATTGACTCCACGCCCGGCGCGCACGCGGCAACCTTGTTGGGGTCGGTGAGAAATTCCCAAACCTTCTGGCGGGAAGCTTTGATGTTAGTGGTTCCTTCAAGGTGCATTGGGCGTCGCTCCTGTGGCAGGTTTTAAGCCGCGAATTTCACTAATTCACGCGAATTCTCTATTCATAACTATTCGTGTTCATTCGTGTAATTCGTGGCAAAGACTTGACTCTAGGCTAGATACTTCTGCGGCTCTTTCTCAAACGACCGTTTGCATCCGGCGCAACAGAAATAATACAACTGCCCGCTGTGCTCGGCTGTATAACGCGCTCCGGCGATTTCCACCATCATACCGCACACCGGGTCTTTGGCCTCAGTCATTTCACTCACCGCGGCAATTTCTTGGGCTGAAGCAATTGGAAGTGAAGTGCGTCGGCCCACCTGCACAATCTCAGCCAGAATGCTGAGAGCAATCTCCTCTGGCGTGACTGCGCCAATATCCAGCCCGGCCGGGTATTTTAACCGAGCCAGCCGCTCTTCGGGAACACCCGAGTCGCGCAAATACTGAATGACAGAGCCTGCTCGTTTCTTGCTGGCGACGAGGGCGATGTAGGGCGCATCGGTCTTCAACGCCGCAATCAGCGCCTCTTCGTCATAGTTGCCGTGCGAGGCGACGATGATGTAGGTTTGGGGCGTGATCTTGATCGGCGAGAAGTCAATGTGATCGCGCACCGCATCGGCTTCCGGAAAACGGTCGGGCGTCACATCCATTCCCATCACCGTGACGGCATACCCGGTGCTCTTGCCCAGCCTGGCCAACGCTTCGGCTAGAGGCAGGTGACCGGCGATAACAAGTTGCGGCTTCGGCAGGTGCGGTTCAATGTAGACTTCCAACGTGCCTCCGCTGATGCAGGTCAGGGCAAGTTCGACGACGCCATCGTTAGCCCGCCCCAGTTTTTCCGGCGGGCATAACCGCAACAAACGCGGCTGTCCATCCTGTAACCCTTTAAGCGATTCGCGGATGACGCTGGGTTGAGCACAACTGCCGCCGACCCAACCCGTCAGTTTCCCGTCAGCGGTGATGATGGCCTTCGCTCCAATTTTGGCCGAGGTTGGCTTCTCGGCGCGGACGACAGTAGCGAGGACGAACGGCTGGTTGGCGCGGCTGAGTTCGGCGGCGTGCGCCAGAAAGTCGGTAATGTTCAATCTGGCCTCACAATGTCAAGCTTTCTACTCTTCAGGCGTGCAACAGGCAACCAGCATTGTGTGTGCCTGAGGGAGGAAGGTGGGGTCATGGCTTTAGTGGTCATTTTTCAGCCTCTTATCTTGGACTGTGTGCTACCCATTTTGCACATATTTTATGAAAACATTTTGGCGGAAGAACTATTCTCATTTGATTTTGCCTGCAAATAGTGTATATTTTATCAACCGAGAGGACATTTATGCGGACATATCAGCAGACACACAACTGGATAAAATTTAGCCTGGATTTGCGCCAAGCCAGCTATAAGACTTGGATGCTCTTGGGCGAAGCCCAATCCAAATGTCACCATATTACATGGGTCCCGCTTCTCCCAAGTGTTGCAAGTGAGTTTCATAAAGTTTATCTCGCGAAAGGAGTTTTGGCTACAACTGCCATTGAAGGTAATACTCTTACTGAAAGTGAAGTTCGGGAACGTTTAGAAGGCAAACTGAAACTGCCGCCATCAAAAGAGTATCTTGGCCAAGAAATTGATAACATCGTTGAGGCCTGCAACGAAATTGGCAAAAAGGTATTACGGGGTGAGCCACTCAAATTAAAAACAGACGATATAAAACGATACAACCACATGGTTCTAAAAAAACTCCCTCTAGACGAAGACGTTGTGCCAGGAGAAATTCGTAAACACGATGTTGCGGTCGGTCGGTATAAAGGCGCTCCACCCGAAGATTGTGATTATTTGCTTGAGCGGCTCTGCACTTGGCTCAATGACGAATTTGAAACCCCTGAAGAGAATCGCCTTGCTTTCGGGATTCTCAAAGCTATCATCGCGCATGTTTATATGGCATGGATCCACCCTTTTGGTGACGGCAATGGCCGCACCGCCCGGCTGATCGAATTTCAAATTTTGCTTTCGTCCGGTGTGCCAACGACAGCGGCGCACCTCCTAAGCAATCACTACAATCAAACCCGAACTGAATATTATCGGCAACTGGATATGGCTCACAAGTCAGGCGGAGACATATTGCCATTTATCTCTTATGCCTTGCAAGGATTTGTAGATGAACTAAAAAAGCAAATTGAGGTGATACAGGGCCAGCAAATGATTGTTCACCTGACAAACTATATCCATGATAAATTCAAAGACAAAGATAGCTTGGCCCAAACCCGCCGCAGATACCTTGCCCTCGACTTATCGAAGCAGACAGAACCTGTTGCCGTACAAAAAATACGTCGTCTTAGCCCAAGAATAGCTGAAGCTTACGCTAAAAAAACGGACAAAACTCTCAAACGTGACATCAAAGCACTCGAAGACATGGAGTTGATAGTGAAAGAAGACAAGGGATATCGTATCCGGCGCGAAATTATTTTTGGCTTCTTGCCGAAGTCTCTCAAATAGCTCCCTATCAACGGGTGTAACGGACATTCCTTCATTCCGTTACACCCGTTATCAAACCCTCGCCTCGAACTGATGACGTTTTACATTTACCGTCTTACTCCTCTAGCGCCACGCCCTTCTCTTTCAAAATCGCCCACACCTTCGGCGGGGTGAGAGGGATGTCAATGTGGCGCACGCCGAGATGCCACAGCGCGTCCACGACGGCGTTGGCGATGGCCGGCGGCGCGCCGACGGTGGCCGATTCGCCGACACCCTTCAGGCCCTGCGGATGGTGCG
>CAYSIV010000321.1:0-7058 GCA_964431175.1 uncultured Anaerolineales bacterium | reverse complement strand
CCTTTTAGCCGAATGGCTCGCCCATGAGTGTAAACCTTAAAGTCTCGTAGTAATAAGTGAAGTCTCGTAGTAATACGAAGTCTCGTTGTAGTACTAGATAGTCACAATAAGGCAGAATGGTAAGACTATTCCTAGATAGGATACCTGTTTCCAGAATTGAAACAATGTGCGTTGAGGTTACAATACCTAAGATAATTGCATTTGAATTGAAATATCAGTATACAAATGTACGTCTCAACGCCCTTGATTTACGGTTTAGTTGTGCCAGACTTTGGCGCTCTAAATCCATCTTGAGTTTACAAAACATCTGTTCTATAATTGCCTCTGATGGACATCGAGACCAAGTTTCAACTCGTCTCATCAGAGATGCAATTTGAACCGGCGGAAGAAACGCCTCTGACCGGCCAATCTCCTCACGCTCCCGGCCCGTGTGGCCACTCTCCCGCCGACTGGGAAGAACTTTCTCGCGACCAAAAACGCTCGACCCCCATTCACATGGCGGCCATGCCCGGCGGCAAACGCCTGCCCATGCTCAAGACCATGCTGACCACGGCCTGCGAACGCGACTGTTTCTACTGTCCATTTCGGGCTGGCCGCTCTTCAATGCGCCGCGCCACCCTCAAGCCCGACGAGATGGCAAAGACCTACGCCGAACTTAATCGTGGCGGCGTGGCTCAGGGTATCTTCCTCAGTTCGGGCATTATCAAAGGCGGGGTGAGCACGCAGGACAAGCTGATTGACACGATTGAGATTCTGCGGCGCAAGCACAACTACGCCGGCTACGTCCATCTCAAGATTATGCCCGGCGCGGAGAAGGATCAGGTTTTTCGGGCCATGCAGTTGGCCGACCGCATCTCGGTGAATCTCGAAGCGCCCAACGAGAAGCGCCTGCACGCCCTGGCCCCGCACAAAATCTTCTTCGACGAACTGCTCCAGCGTTTGCAGTGGGCGGACGAGATTCGGCGGGCACAGTCGCCGCACAAAGGCTGGCACGGCAAGTGGCCGTCGCTCGTCACCCAGTTCGTCGTCGGCGCGGCAGGCGAGTCCGATCTGGAAATCCTATCCACCACCGCTTATCTCACCAAACAACTGCGCCTCGCCCGCGCTTACTTCTCGGCCTTCAATCCGGTGCGCGATACGCCGCTCGAAAATACCGCCCCCGAAAACCCCTGGCGCGAGCACCGCCTCTATCAGTCCTCATTCCTCCTGCGCGATTACGGCTTCGATCTCGAAGACATGCCCTTCACCCAGGCCGGCAACCTGCCGCTGGATGTTGACCCCAAGCTGGCCTGGGCCAACCAGTATCTGGCCGACTCTCCGGTGGAAGTGAATCGCGCCGACCGGCGCGATCTGCTTCGCATCCCCGGCATCGGCCCCAAAACCGCCGACTCGATCCTCGCCGCCCGCCATCTGGGCGCACTGCACGACTTGCGCGACCTGAGAGCCATTGGCGCCCTGGCCAATCGCGCCGCGCCGTTTGTGTTGTTGGACGGCCGGCGGCCTGCTCGGCAATTGAGTTTGTTGTAACTCACCTTACGCAAGCCGCTCTGGCGTCATTCCCGCGCAGGCGGGAATCCAAGAGCGGCAAAGCTGGACACCCGCCTCCGCGGGTGTGACGATGCGTAAGGTGAGTGTTGTAATGCGCGCCTTTGCGTAAGTCCGGCCCCTTTGTCTCCACGCCCAAAACTTTGGCTCGCGCACTTTCGGGTAGCCGCCTCGCACGAAAGATGCCTTGACCCGCCTTCGCCCGGGAAGGTAGAATGACTGGCAAATCTGGAGATTGGAAATTGGAGTTTGGATGACAGAAAAGCTTCCTATTTATGGCGGCCAGGCCGTGCTCGAAGGGGTGATGATGCGCGGTTCGCAGGCGATGGCTGTGGCCGTGCGCGACCCCAAAGGTGAAATTCAAGTTCACACTCAACCGCTTGGCAACATCTACCGCGGGCGCTTCAGCAAACTGCCATTTCTGCGCGGCCTGCTCGGCTTGTGGGATGCGTTGGGCCTGGGCACACAAAGCCTGACCTACTCGGCCAACGTGGCCGGGGGTGAAGACTTGAAGGTGGAAGGGCCAGCCGTCTGGGGAACAGTGGCGACTTCCCTGGGGTTGGGCGTCATACTATTCTTCCTGCTTCCCGCCGCCGCCGGGGCGGGAGTCGAATACCTGTCCCGAGCCGTCGCCGGTTCAACTGTCGATGCCTCGGGCTGGGTGGGCAACCTGGCCGAGGGCCTCATCCGGCTGGGATTAATCATCGGCTACATTTGGGGCATCGGCTTCATCCCCGACATCAAGCGCCTGTATGGCTATCACGGCGCGGAGCACAAAACGATCAACGCCTATGAGGCCGGCGCGCCGCTCACGCCGGAGTCGGTGGCGAAGTTCCCGCTGGAGCACCCGCGCTGTGGCACGGCGTTTCTGTTGGTGGTGGTCGTTCTCTCGGTGCTGTTATTTTCTCTGCTCGGCCCCCTGCCGCTTCTGCAGAGATTGGCCTCGCGGGTGCTGTTGGTTCCGCTGTTGGCCGCGGCGGCTTACGAATATTTGCGCTTCACTGCCCGTTACATCTCCAACCCGATCGTCCGCCTGCTCGTCGTGCCAAACCTGGCGATGCAACGCTTGACTACCCGCGAGCCAGACCTGCAAATGTTGGAAGTGGCGATTAGGGCGTTTGAGACGATGCGGAAAGAAGAAACGGAGAAGGGGGGACAAGCAACAGGAGTGATCGCATAATCACCTCACCCCTCACTGGCCAAGATTGCCAACAACATCCTCGTCATCCGCGCCGTCGCTCCCCAGATGATGTGGCCATCCCACTCTTTGTAGTAGTAAACTGGCACGGGCGGCCCGCCGACAGGCGGCTGGCGGTAACGCGTCTCCAGGTTAGCCGAATCGGCCAGCCACGGGAGCGGCACGCCGAACACCGCCGAACATTCTGCCGGGTTGATCACAAACTCATACGGAGACGGGATGACGCCGACAACCGGCGTGATGTGCCACTGAGTGACGGTGATCAGCGAGTCGAGGCGGCCAACCAGGGTGACATCGCCTCGCCGTAACCCAATCTCTTCGTCGGCCTCGCGCAGAGCCGCATGTTCCGGCGATTCATCTTCTGGATCGATCTTGCCGCCAGGAAACGACACCTGTCCTTTGTGTTCGTCCACATCGTTGGTGCGCTGGGTGAAGAGCAAATGCCACTCGCCGTTCTGCTGATAGAGTGGAACTAACACCGCCGCCGGGCGCGCGTTCCACTCGGTAGTTACCGCAGGCTGGCGGTTAGCCAGAATGGTTTTGAGAGTCTCGACAAAGTTCATGGCTGATTTATCGGCGCTGAAACTTAACACAAAGGCACAAAGACACCAAGACACAAAGTTCTCTTAGTTTAGAGCAAATTCCACTTTCGTTTACGGCCTGCTCCCGCTGGATTGTCAAATCCAGCGGCGGATTTGACAATCCGCCGCGAGCAAAAATACGTAAACCGACTCGGAAACTGCTCTAGTGTCTTTGAGGCTTGGTGTCTTCGTGTTTACTCCACCCGGGCAATCGTTCCGCAGTATTCACACTCCACTTCGTCGGCATCATCGGTCCAGCGCAACTGTGCCCCACACTGCGAGCAATGGGAAGCGAGGTTTCGGCGAGGCTTGGGTTGCGGGGCCGCCGCCGGTGTGGATGTTGGGGCCAGGCCCAGCCCGGCCAATCGTTCGTTGATCTCTTTCTCAAAAGCGGCGGCCTCGGCGGTGAAACCGGCGGCGCGTAGTTCACCGACGATCTGCGGCGTGAGCTTAAGAGCGCGGCGATGTCCCCCGGCCTGAACCAGCAGGGCCAGCGCCGAGCGGCCATGTTCCACCGCGCCAGCCGCCTGGCCCGACTTGAGATAGGCCTCGGCGGCGCGGATGTGAAGCTGGATGGCGCGCCGTGGCAGATCATTGGCCTGAGCCATCTCGGCCAACTGCGACAGCAGTTCGGCGGCTTCGCCATATTGCTCGGCGTCAAACAGACGATTGGCGTCGTCGAGCATTGCCCGCGCGTCGTTGCGTAAGTGACGGTTCGGGCCAAGCAGTGAGCCGACGAGGCGGCGGAACGGACGGTTGCGGCGGTTGCGGTTAGGTCGAAAGCGCATAGGAGTTAGAATACGTCGCCTTTGACGTTTGACGCTTCATCCTCTTCGGCTTCATCTGGCATTTCTTCTTGAACGACCTCTGAGATGACTATCACCGGCCTGGCGAAGATCAGAAAGCCGGTATGAGCCACCATCCTATCCACCGGCCGTAAACGGCTGGGCACGGTCTTGTAATGTCTGAGTAAAATCTCGATCACCTCGGGAAAATAAAACCGCTCGCGCGTCAGCGAAACCAGCAAATCTGAAACCTGGTTGGCTGTTGGCGCCAGCGAACCCAGGAACCCGCCGCCGCGCAGGGCGCGATACGCTTGGGCGGTGTAATCGTAAGGATTGTTCATATCCAAAAACAGCGCTTCCACGTCCGTCTCGTCGAAGCCGTCTTTGATGTCCTTTATCTTGAACGTCACCCGATCTTGCAAGCCCACTTGCTCCAGATTGCGCCGGGCAAGATTTTGCATGTCCTGCCGGACATCGTAAGAAATGACTTGCCCGGTTGGGCCGACGGCATTGGCCAGCGCCAGGGTGAGGCCGCCACTGCCAGTGCCGGCCTCCACCACCGTCATCCCCGGTCGCACGTTGAGCTTCATCAGAATCAGCCCGATGTCCTTTGGAAAGATGATCTGTGAATTGCGTTTGAGGTCGGTGATGAGGTCGGCAATGGAAGGCACAATCAGAAAGAAGCCGTGCTTGAGGTGTGAGAACACCTCGGAACCGTAAGGCTGGCCGATGAGGTCGTCGTGCTTGAAGATGCCGCGATGGGTTTCCAGCCGCTGGCCGGGCGCGAGCCGGAAGAAGAAATTCCTGGCGTCACGGTCAATCAATTCAACTAAGTCACCTGCGGAAGCAATTGTCATGGCTGAGATTATAATGCGGAAAAGCAACCACCGATTACACGGATTACACTGATTTCATCAATCAAACCACAATCCGTGAAATCGGTGTAATCCGTGGTTAAAGATTCAAAGGAGTCATTCAAACACCCATGCTCAACCTGCCCGCTGTCGCCCAGGAAACCATCCGCCACCTGCAAGCTCTGCTCAGGCTGGACACGACCAACCCGCCCGGCAACGAAATGCTGGCCGCCGAATACCTTGCCCGCGTGCTCAAAGCCGAAGGCGTCGAGCCAATCGTGCTCGAGTCCGCGCCGGGGCGCGGCAATGTGGTCGCCCGCCTCAAAGGCTCTGGCGGCGCGCCGCCGCTCCTGCTCTACGGCCACACCGACGTTGTCCCGGCAGAACCAGAGCATTGGAGGCGCCCGCCGTTCGGGGGCGAGATCGCCGACGGCTTCATCTGGGGCCGGGGCGCGGTGGATATGAAAGGGACGGTCGCCCAGCAATTGATGGTCTTTCTTCTGCTCAAGCGAAATGGCGTCGCCCTCAAGCGCGACGTAATCTTCGCCGCCACTGCCGACGAAGAGATCGGCGGCCTCGATAGTTACGGCGTGGCCTGGCTCATCAAACATCACCCCGATCTCTTGAGAGCCGAGTTCGGCCTGACCGAGCTTGGCGGCTACAACATGGACTTCGCCGGGGCGCAACTGTATCCGATTCAGGTGGCTGAGAAGGGCACGTGCTGGCTGAAGGTGCGCGCTAAAGGCAAACCCGGCCACGCTTCCCAGCCGCACGACGACAATGCGGTGGTGCATCTCGCTCGCGCCATCGACCGACTGGCCTCGCGCGGCCTGCCCTATCACTTGTGCAAGGCCACTGCCGGTTTCCTCGACGCGGCCAGCGCCGCCCTCGAAGACCCGTTTAGCTCGCTCTTGCAGGGACTCAAGAAGCCGGAAGATGCGGCGCTCATTTTGAACGGCCCCTTCAAGGATCACGAACTGTGCCCGTTCTTCAAGGCGATTCTGCACAACACGGCCACGCCCACCGGTCTGGCCGCCGGTTATAAAACGAACGTCATCCCCAGTTTCGCCGAAGTGACCATTGATGGCCGCACCCTGCCCGGCTTCGACCCCGATTCGTTCCTGGCCGAACTCAAGCCTGCCCTGGGCGAAAACTTTGAATACAAAGTGGACATGGTTTCTCCGCCGCTCGAAACGTCGCACCACACCGCCCTCTTCGACCTCATGATTTCAACCTTGCGCGGACACGACCCGCAAGCACACGTAGTGCCCTATATGATGACCGGCGCAACCGACGCCAAATATCTGGCCCTGCTCGGCGTGCCATCATACGGTTTCGCGCCAATGAAAATGCCGCCCGGCTTCAACTTCACCGAGCTTTTCCATGCCCACGACGAGCGCGCCCCGATAGACGGCCTGGGCTGGGGGGTGCAGGTGCTTTATGACGTGGCCGCCGAGTATTGCAAGCGGTGATCATTCTGCCCGACACCTGAAACGCGTTTCGCACCTTCGACCTGTTTGTGAGGATTAATGAGTGTGGTAGACTCACCTGTGTCGCTGACTGAGCTTAAGACACCTCTACGGGCATATCTATGGCTGATCAAAAACGTGTCGTTTGCATTGAAGATGATCCCGGAATCATTGACTTGATCAAGATGATCCTGATTCGAAAAGGATTCCAGGTCATCGGCGCGGTAGGGGGCCGTCAAGGGTTGGAAACTATCAGGCGCGAACAGCCAGACTTGATCCTGCTTGACCTGATGATGCCGGATATGGATGGTTGGGAAGTGTATCATCAGATCAAGGCTGACGAAGGCACAAGGAAGCTCCCGGTCATTATCATCACTGCCAAAGCCCAGAGCATCGACAAGGTCCTGGCTCTGCACATCGCCAAAGTGGACGATTACATCACCAAGCCCTTCGGCCCGCAGGAATTGCTGGACAGTATTGACAAGGTTTTTGCCAATAACAAAGCCAGCGTTCAGGAATAGAACCCATCAACGCGCCACCGGGGGACGGCTCAGCCGCCCCTTTTTGTTTGCGTCTCTCCCGTTTTTGACGGGATTTATGGGTGTCACCCTGAGCGAAGCGAAGGG